>PLPK01000040.1 GCA_003159795.1 Acidimicrobiaceae bacterium
CTAACGGGTCTCGCCGGTTTCATCGCGGTGCTCGCCGGCGGTTGGTTCGTCATCGGCGCGATTGCGTGGCCGCTTCTTCACAACTCAGTCGTCATCGTCTACGCCCCACCGGCAACCACCCTCGAGTACTTCGTCGGCTACTTCGGCGGTGTCGGCTGCCTACTCATCTTCCTGGGCGCGTTCGTCGTCGGCCGGTCGGCTGCGGCCCAGAGGGCCGCCTAGCCGATCACGGCTGAGCGTCCCGGGGAGCTGGATCCAGCTCCCCGGGACGGCGCTCCCGCCCACCAACTCACGAGCGCGACGGCCCCGCCGGCTGGCGCGGTTGTCCGACCGTGGTCGCGCGCGACCGACGTTTCACAATGTGTGGCACGCCGGCGGCACGAAAAGGTGGAGTCCCGGCCCAGCCCGCTCATCACATCGGGGCCGAGGTCGACGCGTTCTTGGGTCGCGCACCCTATGAACGCCGAGTTGAGGATGCACCATCCGGTTCGCGAAACGGCTGGCAGCCAGCGGTCGCCGTGAAAACGACGATGGGATCGATCGAGCTCAAGCTACGAAGCAGCGCGACACCGACGAGAAGTTCTGCTCGCAGCTCTTCGGGCTCGGGGTGACGAGGACCAACGCGCTCGAGGCCCTCGTCATCTCAGTATGGGTGCGCGGGCTGTCCGATCGCGACGTCGAGGCGGCGCTCAGAGAAGTCCTCGGGGACGGTGGCGCTCAGCCGTTTCAAGGTCTCGAGGATCTGCCAGCAGATCCAAACCGACTTCGCCGGGTTCCAGACGAGTGACCTCTCCACGGTCCGGATCGGCGGTGGAGCTGACGGGATTCGAACCCGTGACCTACTGGTTGCAAACCAGTTGCTCTAACCAGCTGAGCTACAGCCCCGCGCGTCCAAGCCTACGCACCCGCGGAGCGGACTCGACTCCCGCCAGCCGGCCTTAGTGCGTCCCGACCGCGGCGCGCAGCACCTGGCGGAACGACTTCGTCATCGCCGCTACGGCGGAGGGCTCGTAGCCGCAGTGCGCCATGCAGTTGTCGCAGCGCGGGTCGCGTCCTCGGCCGTACTTGTCCCAGTCGGTCGTCTCGACAAGCTCCTTGTACGTCGACGCGTAGCCGTCGCTCATCAGGTAGCACGGCCGCTGCCAGCCGAAGACCGAGTAGCTCGGTATTCCCCACGGCGTGCACTGATAGTCGACCTTTCCCTCGAGGAAGTCGAGGAAGAGCGGTGTGTGGTTGAGACGCCACTTGCTTCGCCGCCCATCGCCGAAGGCCTCGTGGAAGACCTGTCGTGCCTGGTCGACCGGGAGGAAGTGCTCCTGGTCGGACGCCTTCTCGTAGGCGTAGGCGGGCGAGATCATCATCGCGTCGACCTTCAACTCGTTGTTCAGGAAGTCGAGCACCTCGCGGATCGTCTTGGCGGAATCGTTCGTGAAAAACGTCGAGTTCGTCGTGACGCGGAAGCCCTTCGACTTCGCCAGCCGGATCGCCTCGACCGCCGTGTCGAAGACCCCCTCACGGTCGACGCCTTTGTCGTGGCGCTCGCGCAGACCGTCGATGTGGACGACCCACGAGAAGTACGGCGAGGGCTTGAAGCGGTCGATGCGGCGTGGCAAAAGGATCGCGTTCGTGCACAGGTAGACGAACACCTTGCGCTTGATGAGGCCCTCGACCATCTCCTCGATCTGGGGATGCAACAGCGGCTCGCCACCGGCGATCGAAACCATCGGCGCGCCGCACTCCTCGATCGCCGCGAACACCGCCTCCGGGGAGACACGCTGGCGCAGGATCTCGGTCGGGTACTGGATCTTGCCGCACCCCGGGCACGCCAGGTTGCAAGCGAACAACGGCTCGAGCTCGACGATCAGCGGGTACTTCTCGCGTTTCGCTAGCCGCTGGCGCACGAGGTAGCGCGCCATGCGCAGGTTCTGTCGGATCGGAATGGGCATCAGGTTTCACCGGCCTGTTCGTTTGGTTGGTCGATTGGGGATCGGCGGTTCAGTGTCGTCGGGCCTCGTCTGCCGGCCTGGGCGGCGCGGTCGCGCGCGGCCCGGTCAACGTCCCGCCTTGGCGTGCGGCGAGTTGCGGGCGGCGTGTGCCTGGTGTGCCGCCTCGGTGCGCGCGCTCGCGGCGGCCGTGGCCCCCTCGATCGCGCGGCACCACCTACCGAGCGCTGAGAGCGGGAAGACGAGCCGGTAGAGGTGGTAGTTGAGGTAAAAGTCACCCGGGAAACCCGTCCCCGTATACCAGGGCTCGTCCCAGTTCCCGTCGGCGAGCTGCGTCGCCGCCAGCCAGGTGACACCGCGCCGCGCGGATGCTGAACGCGCCCGTCCCGCCGCCACCAGCGCGAGCAGCGCCCAGGCCGTCTGCGAGGCCGTCGACGCTCCCTGGGCGCGCAACGTCGGGTCATCGTAGCTGCGTATGTCCTCGCCCCAGCCGCCGTCGTCGTTCTGGTGCTCGTCCAGGAACTCGACGGCCCGGCGGATCGGCAGCATCTCGGGGTCGACGCCCGCCGCGACAAGGGCGGGCACCGCCGCCCCGACGCCGTAGAGGTAGTTCACGCCCCAGCGGCCGAACCAGGCTCCGTCCTCCTCCTGCTCGGCGAGCAGCCACTCGACCCCCTTCGCGAGGATCGCCGGGTCCGCCGAAGGCTCCGCGACGAGCATCTCGACGACGTGCGCGGTGACATCCGCGCTCGGCGGGTCGATAACCGCTCCGAAGTCGCAGAAGGGGATGTCGTAGAGGATCTTCCGGACGTTGTCGGCGTCGAAGGCTCCCCAGGCTCCATCCTTGGACGCCATCCCCTCAGTCCAGGTGACGGCACGCCGCACGGCGCCCTCGAGCGCCACGGGGTCCCGGTAGGCGACGCGACGCAGCGCCAGAACGACCTCGGCGGTGTCGTCGACGTCTGGGTAGTTGTCGTTCTCGAACTCGAACGCCCAGCCCCCCTCGGGGACCTCCGGCCGGCGCACCGACCAGTCGCCGCGCACGCGAACCTCCTCGCCGAGCGTCCACTCGGTCGCTGCCTGGAGCGCCTCGTCGTCGGGGGGGAGCCCCGCGTCGACGAGCGCGACCATGGCAAGCGCGGTGTCCCACACCGGTGACTGGCACGCCTCGAGACGGCGCATCCCGTCTTCCCGCACGAGGAAGCGTTCCAGCCCGTCGAAGGCCGACGCGAGGACCGGGTGGTCGAGGGGATAGCCCCGCAGGTGCAGCGCGAGGATCGAGTAGACCCACGGCGGCTGGATACCACCCCAGCTGCCATCCGCCTCCTGGCGGCGGACGATCCAGGTCTCGGCCTTGCGCAGCGCCGCCTCCCGCACCGTCTTGCGCAACGGCGACCGGTTGGCGAGCCGCTCGTAGCGGTGGAGGACCCGGTCGAGGAGCACGAAGCGCCCGGTCCAGTCCCGGAGCGACGGGCCCGGGCGGTCGGCGGCCCGGCCGGTCCGCAGCTCCTCGATGTCGAAGGCGGTCGGCCGCACGGGACGGTAGGCGCCGACGACCGTAATGGCGACGGCGGTCTGGCGAGCCCAGCAGCCAAAGTCGTAGATGTTGCAAGGGACCCACGCCGGAAGCGCGATGAGCTCCGGCGGCATCGTCGGCAGGTCGTCCCAGGGCCACAGACCGAAAAGTGCCAGCCAGATCCGCGTGAAAACCCGCGAATTCTCAACGCCACCCGCGTCACGCACGAACGCCGCGGCCCGGCTCATGTGGGCCTCGCCCGGTTCGTCGCCGGCGAGCCGGAGGGCGCAGTACGCCTCGACTGTTGTCGACAGGTCCCCCGGCCCCCCGTGGTACGTCGCCCACGTCCCGTCCGGCCGCTGCTTCGACCGGATCCACGCCGCGGCTTCAGCCGTGTCGTCCGGGCGCCGGATCCCGAGGAACTCGCGCAGCAACAGGTCCTCGGCGTCCATCGTCACGTTCGTCTCGAGCTCGCCCTTCCACCAGCCCTCGGGCTCCTGGATCCTCAGGAGATGCTGACGGGCCTTTTCGAGCGCGTGGCGCGCCACGGTGAGTTCCACCTCCTCCACCGTCTCGCTCCGCGCCATCTAGAACTCCCGCTCGATGACGAATCGCGCCACCTCGGCCAGCTCGGCCTGTGCGGCTGCGACGAAGAACGGCGAGTCGATCGCCACCAGCGCCGCGCCCAGTCGGCGAGTCGCCTCCTCTGTCGCGGCCTCCCGCCCGCCCGCCTGCTCGACGAGCGCGGCCATCCGGGCCACCTGCACGTCGGAGAGGCTGGGCGTCGCGAGCAGCGCGGCGAGCTCGGCGGCGCCTGCGCCCCCCGCGGCGAGCGCCGCCGCGACAGGAAAGGTCTTCTTGTGCGAGCGCAGGTCGCTCCACGCCGGCTTGCCGGTACGGGCCGGGTCCCCCCAGATCCCCAGCAGGTCGTCCACCGCCTGGAAGGCGAGCCCGAGCTCGTAGCCGAAGCGGTCGAGCGCAGCGACGTGCTCGGACGGCGCGCCAGCGAGCTCGGCGCCGATTGCGGCGGCACAGCCGAGCAGCGCGCCAGTCTTGCCGCCCTCCATCGCGAGACAGCCCGCGACGTCCACGGTGGGCAGCATCTCGAAGGCCACGTCGAGGGCCTGGCCCGCGATCATCGCGGCCGTCGAGTCGGCGATTCGTGCGGCGGCGCGACGCGACGCGTCACCGTCGGCGACGCGGTCGAGCTGGAGGGTCCCGGCCGGGTCGAGCAGGATCTGCTGGGCGAGCACGAGGAGCGCGTCGCCGACGATCACCGCCCGTCCGATCCCGAACGTCGCCCAGACGGTCGGGCGGTGGCGCCGCTCGACGTCGCCGTCAATCACGTCGTCGTGGATCAGCGAGAAGTTATGGACGAGCTCGACCGAGACGCCCCCGGGGATCCCGATGACGGCGTCGGCGCCGACCGCCTCGGCCGAAAGGATCGCCAGCGCCGGCCGCACTCCCTTGCCCCCACCGCCGCCGGTGGCGCGACCGTCGGCGTCGGCCCACCCGAAGTGGTACTCGGCGACTGGCCGCATCTCAGCCGAAAGCCGGCCCACCGCCGTGCGCATCGCCGGCGCGACGAACTCACGCGCCCGGCCGAACACCGGCGGTGCCTGCTCTGTCGGGATCACGCCACCACCTCCTGGTCGATATCGACTGGGAAGCGCGCGACGCCGACGGCGCGCAGCGCATGCCGCGCCGCGCGGTTGCCGCTTCGCACCGCGCCCTCCATCGTTGCGGGCCAGCCCGTGTCGGTCCAGGCGCCGGCGAGATAGAGCCGCTCGAAGCCGGTTTCCGGTCCCGGCCGCAGGCGCGCGGTCCCCGGCACGCCCCGGAATGTCGCCTCGTGCTCGCGGCTCACGACGGCGTCAACGACTGCAGCCGACCGCGCCCGCGGGAGCAGGCGGCGCAACGCGCCCGTGTACCGCTCGATGAGCGCCTCGGGCCGCTCGCCGTGCTCCGCCTCGGCGCCGGAGATGGACACCGCCAGCACCTGGCCGTCCGCCGGGTCTCGCCCCGCGGCGGCCGTCTTGTCGAACAGGTACTGGACCGGGGTGTCAACGCCCGCCGCGACGGGATAGTCCGTGACCTTGCCGTCGTAGACGATGTGCACGTCGACGATCGGTGACACGCCGAGTCTTTCGAGAAGGGCCGGATTGACGGAGCCACCCTCCGGCAGGAGCGTGGCCGCGGCACGATGCGGGACGGCGATGATCACGGCGTCGGCGCCCACGTGCTCGCCGTCGACCAGCACGCCAGTCGCCGACGCCGGCCCCGGCCCGTCGGTCAGGTCGATCGCGTCGACCTTCGCCCGCAGGTGCACGCTCCCGCCCAGGCTCTGCAGGAGCGCCGACGCCGGATCGACGTGGAGCGTGCTGAGGGGCACGCGAGACCAGCCGAGGTCGCCCGCGTCGGCGTGGTCGAGCAGTCCCGTCCGGAACACCTTCGCCCCGAGCGTGAGCGACGCCTCCTCGGCGCGCAGGTTGACGGTCGGGAGCGTGATGAGGTCCCAGAGCCTGCCGAGGACGTCGGAGGACTGCCCGTGGCGGGCGAGGAAGGCGGCGAACGTCTCCGCGTCGAGGGCCGGATCGTCGAGGTTGAGCCGGCGCAGTGCGAGGACCGCCCTGCCGACCCGGGCCCGCTCGCCGGGCTTGAGGTGCCGGTAGCGGGCGAGTGAACCGGCCAGGTGGGCGGGCGCCGGCAGCCGGTTGCGCCGGATCCAGGCAATCCGCGGCTCGCCGCCCCCGGGGTCGGGGCGGAGCACCGGGATCGCGAGCCGGTGCTGGAGGACCGCGCGGTCCTCGGTGCCGAGCCGCGCGAGGAATCCCCGGTAGGCGGTGCAGCAACGCAGGAAGACGTGCTGTCCGTTGTCGAACATGAGGCCGTTGCGCTCAAAGGACCACGTCGCACCCCCGAGGCGCGGCCGGCCTTCGAAGACCGTCACCCGGTGGCCGGCCTGCGCGCACCCGATCGCCGCCGAGAGGCCGGCCAGCCCGCCCCCGACGACGACGACGTGGGATGCGTCCGTTCTCATACGGCGGACGCCCCCGTGAGGCTGCGTGCCGCGACCCAGGCCTTCTTCCAGGGCGGCAGGCTCACGCGGTGGTCGAGCGCGGCGAGCGGATCCTCGTCGATCCGGTCGAGCAGCCGGTAGTAGATCCCCGCCATTGAGGCCGCGCAGGCGCGCGAGCGCCGACCGAGCAGGTCCAGGAGCACCAGCCCCTCGTCGTAGTGTTGCCGCGCGCGGACGACCTCGAACCGCACCAGCTCGACAAGCGCGCCGGCAGGGCCCGTGGCGTCCTCGCCGCAACCGAACCGCGCGAGGTCTTCCGCCGGCAGGTAGACGCGTCCCATCCGCTCCCGGTCCTCGACGACGTCGCGCAGGATGTTCGTCAGCTGCAGGGCGATGCCGAGCTTGTCGGCGAGCTCGGGCGCTCGCTCCGGGTCATCCGACCCGAAGACCCCGAGCGAGAGCCGGCCGACCGAGCCGGCGACGCACCGGCAGTAGGTGGACAGCTCCGCAAACGTCTGGTAGCGCCCCTGGCGGCAGTCCATCTCGCAACCGGTCACGATCTCGCCGAGCGCGCCGACCGGGATCGGAAAGCGGGCCACCGCATCGGCCAGCGCGACGAGCACGGGGTCGTCGGCCGGCGGGTCGCCGTCGGCCACACGGGCGATCTCGTCGCGGATCCGTGCGAGCGCCTCCTGCTTCTCGGCGGTCGAGCCGTCTCCGTCGCCCACGTCGTCCACCCGCCGAGCGAAGGCGTAGAGCGCCGTCATCGCGGCACGCTTCGGCGCGGGCAGCAGGCGGATGCCGTAGAAGAAGTTCCGGGCCTCGCGGCGGGTGATCTCCTCGCAGCGGCCGTAGGCCAGGGCGAGGTCGGTCACGGTCGGTCCCTCCGTGCCAGCGCCCACGCCCCAAGGCTGCGCGACGCGACGTGCGCCTTGGAAGCCTTCACCGGCGCCGACAGGACGTCGAAGCCGCGCCGCTCGATCGCGTCGAGCTGCGCGAGGCCGCCGCCGACGAATCCCGCGACGGCGACACGGCCCCAGCCGGTGAGGGACGCGACCAGCGGGCGCCCTGATCCGAGGAGCCGCCGGGCCCGCGCCGACTCGAAGGCCATCAACCGCCGAAAGGAGGCTGTCGCCGCGCCGGCGGCGATCGTCCCCGCGTCGACCCCGAACCGGGTGAGGTCCTCCTCCGGCAGGTAGATGCGGCCCGCCGCGAAGTCCTCGGCGACGTCCTGGAAGTGCTCGACGAGCTGCAGGGCCGTGCACACCCGGTCGGAGAGCTCGTCCGAGGCCGCGTCGCGCCGGCCGAAGATGGCGAGGACGAGCCGCCCGACGGGGTTCGCCGACAGCGCGCAGTACGCCTCGAGAAGCTTGTAGGTCCGGTACCGCGTCACGACCTGGTCCTGGCGGTTCGCCTCGATCAGGTCGACGAACGGGTCGCGATCGACATTGAGCTCGCGCGCGACCCGGCCGACAGCCACGAAGACCGGGTGTGTCGCCGACCCCGCGAGTGCCCGGTCGATCTCGGCCTCGACCCAGTCGAGTTGCGCGAACCGGTCCCCGGGCACGACGTCGCCGACGTCGTCGACGAAGCGGGCATAGCCATAGATCGCGAGCAGCTGCTTCCTGATGCGCCGCGGCACCAGGCGCGTCGCGACCGGGAAGTTCTCCGCTCCCGCCTTCGCCATGACGGCGGCGGTATCGAGCCCGACCGGCGTCGCCTTCGGGGCGCTGTCGAGCTCGACCGCGAACTTCATCGGGCGACCATCCCCCCGCCCCCCAGGGACAGATGACGGTGCCGGCGCCCCACGCGCTTGGCCGGAACGAACACTCCCGAGCCATTGCCCGTCTGCTTCGTCAGCCTCTCGTACGCCGTCCGGGTCGATGCCGCGATCCCGGAGGCGTCAAGACCGAGGCGCTCCAGGATGACGTCTGGGTCGGCGTGGCCCATGTAGGTGGTCGGCACTCCGAGACAGAGCACGCTGGGCGAACGCTCGCTGACGAGCTCGGCCGCGCGCTCGAGGACGCCCCGCAGGTACTGCCCCGCCCCGCCGTGGACGAGTCCGTCCTCGGCGGTGACGACGAGACGCGCGTTGCGACACCGCTCCACGACTGCCGGGTCGAGCGGTCGCACGACGCGCGGGTCGAGGACCGTCACGTCGAGCCCGTCGGTGGCGAGCAACGACGCCGCCTTGAGCGCTGCCGCGGCGAGTTTGCCGATCCCGACGACCACGATCTCGCTGCCGCCCTCGCGCAAGACCCGCGAACGCATCCCCGTCCCGCGCGGGGCGAGCACGCCGGGTCCGGGCGTCTTCGGGTAACGGATGACCGACGGCTTATCAAGGGCGAGCGCCGCCTCGAGCATCGGGGCGATCTCGGCCGGCTCGGCGGGGGCGAAGATCACGAGGTCGGGTACCGCGAGCCCGAGGACCATGTCGAGCACGCCGTTGTGGCTCGCGCCGTCGTCCCCGGTGATGCCGGCACGGTCGGCGCAGATCACGACGGGCGCCCGGTGCAGGCCGACATCGAGGTTCTCCTGGTCGAAACAGCGTGAGAGGAACGTCGAGTAGATCGCCACGACAGGCCGGAGCCCGGCCATCGCCATGCCCGCCGCTGCCGTCATGGCATGACCCTCGGCGATGCCCACGTCGATGAAGCGGTCCGGGTAACGCGCCTCGAAGGTCAGCAACCCTGTCGGCCCGGGCATCGCCGCCGTGATCGCGACGACGCGGTCGTCCCGGCCGGCGATATCGAGCAGCGCCTGCCCGAAGGCCTCGGTGTAATTCTTGTCCGGGCTGCGCGGCCCGGTCGTGACCGCGCCATTGTCCGTCGAGGCGCCGGGCGAGGCGATTTGCGGCTGGAACTTGTAGTCGTGGAGGCACTGAATGGTGTCCTCCTCGGCCGGTCCGTAGCCCTTGCCCTTCGTCGTGAGGACGTGGAGGACGATCGGCCCAGGCCAGGCGGCGGCGCGCTTCAGCGCCTGCTCGACCGCAGCGATATCGTGCCCGTCGATCGGCCCCGCGTAGCGGATCCCGAGCGCCTCGAAAAAGACAGGTGGCTCGGCGATTTCCCGCACCGCCGCCGTGAGGCCGCGGAGCGACTGGCCGGCGAGCGTACCGACCCCGGGCAGTTCCTCCAGCACCCGCTTGATCCGGGACTGGACCGCGCTAAAGCTCGGATTCAGGCGCAACTGGGTCAGCGACTCTGAAAGCCGCGAGACCGTCGGGGCGTAGCTGCGGCCGTTGTCGTTGAGGATGATGCAGACCCGCGAGTCGGCGTGGCCGAGGTTGTTCATCGCCTCGTACGCCAGCCCGCCAGTGAGAGCACCGTCACCGACGAGGGCCACGACCCGGCGAGTCGCGTCCTCGCCGCTCATCTTGAAAGCCTTGGCGATTCCGAAGGCGTAGCTGAGCGCCGTGGAGGCGTGGGAGTTCTCGATCCAGTCGTGCTCGGACTCGGACCGGTTCGGGTAACCCGATAGCCCCCCCTCGCGGCGCAGTAGCGCGAACCCGGCGTTCCGGCCGGTCATGAGCTTGTGGACGTAGGCCAGGTGGCCCGTGTCGAACAGCAGTACGTCGCGCGGCGACGTGAAGACCCGGTGCATCGCGAGGGTGATCTCGACGGCACCGAGGTTTGACCCCAGGTGGCCGGAACCCCCGCTCGTCACCACCCCGACGATGAACTGCCGGATCTCCTCGGCGAGAACCGCACACTCCTCGAGCGAGAGGGCCTTCAGATCGTCGGGGGAGGCGATCGTGTCGAGGAGGGGGTACGAAGGCTTGTCTTCTCTGCTCACGACGTCTTCTTTCGCTCGTCGACTCGAACGGCCCTTGGCGATTAGCAAGCGGCCCGCCCCCTCGGTGTCCCCTGTATCGCCAGAGCTCGGCGACCACGAGTCACACGAAGTTACGATGACCGATTGGTCACGCCGATTGCTCGCTGCCCATCCTTCCAGATGGCACGGGGATCGTCAACGGGCGCGGGTTGCCGCCGGCGCGAGGCAAAAGTGCTGCACAACAGGCTGCGCCTCCCGCCACCCTATCCGGCTTACCGCTCGAAGAGCACCGCGGCCCCCCGCGGTTCCTCGGCCGCGCGCCGCACCGCCTCGAGGAAGGCACGCCCCACGGTCTCCCGGGGCGGGAGGGCCCCGACCGTCGCGTGCCCCGCGACCCCGCCGACGAGTTCGTCGACGACCCGGACGAGGGCGCGCCCGTGGCCCGGATGGCGCTGCGTCGCGAGCGAGGCGAGGTCCAGGATCAGCGTCACGTAGGGCACGAGGATGGCCGCCAGACGGTCGACCGCCCCGGCGTCGCCATCGTCCCCCATCGCTGTTGTCGCCGCGAACTCGGCGCCCGCGCGCCTCGCCATCTCCTCCACGACCGCGATGAAGAGCGCCCCCTTCGACGGGTAGTGCCGGTAGAAGGAGCCCTTGGCGATCAGCGCGCTCCGGCAGACATCATCGATCGCGACGTCGGCATAGCCGCGCCTCGCGAACAGGGCGAACCCGGCCTCCAGGAGACGCTCGTCGACCGAGGCCCCGGCCTCGAGGTGCGTCTCGGCAGCGAGCAGCTGGTTCCACATCTCCGGATGGAAGGCGCCACGCGACGGCTTGTCAAACAGGTCCGGCAGCAGCTCCGGCAGCAGCCTCCCGATTGTCTCGATCGACAATCCGCGCCGCGCCCGCAGCACGCGGATAAGCCGGATCAGCTCGACGTGCCGCTCGTCGTAGAGGAAGCGGTTCGCCGCCGCCTTCACCGGGGGAGGCAGCACGCCGGCGGCGAGGTAGTAGCGCACGGTCGCGGCGGCGACACCGGTCCGCTCCACGAGCTCGGACATGGTGAAGCGACGGGGAACCATCGCGCTCGCGGTCGTCACGACCGTGGCCCAGTCAGCGCCGGTCGGGCACCTTCGCGGACTCTCCTCCCGGGCGGTAACGTCGCCGCCGTGGGCCGTGTACGAGTCATTACCGACTCGAGCGCCTGCGTGCCCGCGGAGCTCGTCGCCAGATTCGGTGTCTGCGTGCTCCCCATCAGTGTCTTCCTACCCGAGGACGGCGGCATCGGCATCGATGCGCCCGACGGCGAGGAGCTGCTCGTACCAGAGGCGCTCGCGCGCGAAGAGCTCGCCGGGGCTAATCACCCCTTCGTGACAGAGTACCTGCAGGCCATCGAGTCCCAGGACTTTGACTCCGCCGTCGTCATCACGCCGGCGATCGAGTTCGCGACCATGTACCGCAACGCCGCGCTCGCCGCGGAGTTCGCGGTCCGCTCCGTCCAACTCGTCGACGCGAGGACCGCCGCCGCCGGTCAGGCGCTCGTCGTCCTCGCCGGCGCGGAGGCTGCCGCCAAGGGGGCGGAGATCGAGGAGGTCGTCGGCATCGTCGAGGAGGCCTCGCGCCGCGTCGAGCTCGTCGCCTCGCTTGCGACTCTCGAGCCGATCCGGCGGAGCGGGCCCGTCCCCGACAACGTGCTCGGTGATCTCGGGCCGAGCGGGGTGCGCAGTATTTTTCGCATGCGCGACGGGACGGTCGAACCGCTCGGTACGGCGGCGACGGCCGACGAGACGCTCGAGGCGATCCACGCCGCCTATCGGGCGAGCACGCCCCGGGGCGCCGACCGCGCCGCCGTCTTCCACGCCAACGCCCCCCAACTGGCGGAACGGCTCGGCGAGATGCTCGGCGGCGTCGACTTCATCAGCGGGTTCAGCGTCGCGATGCAGGTGCACACCGGGGGAGGCGTACTCGGCGCGGCCTGGATACCGACCGGGACGGCACCCTGACCTGCGCCCAGGGGTGCGTTCACGCGGTACCGTCTCCGCATTCGGCGACGGGCCGGACGACCCGGGGGCAGCGGTGACGAACGGAAACGAGAGAGGGGAGAGCGGGAAGCCCACCCGCGTCAACCCGCGGACCGCGGCGCCCGCGGCCGCGCACCCGGAGTCGGCCATCACAACGGCCGAGATCCCCCGGGTGTCGGTGGCGCCGGCTGCGCAGTTCGGAGGGGGAGACGGTTGGCAACCCGACATCGAGCGGCGCCTCGCGGCGCCCTGGGGTCTCCAGCTCGCGGTCTGGGTCCTGTTCGTCATCTTCGTCGTCGGTCTCGTCGGGCTCGCCGCCGAGCACTTCCAACCCAGCTGGGTCGCGTTCCTCCGCAACACGACCGCACCCGGTCCGCGGCACACCAGCGCCAGCCCGACCTCGTCGACGTC
This sequence comes from Acidimicrobiaceae bacterium, assembly GCA_003159795.1. GTDB lineage: Bacteria > Actinomycetota > Acidimicrobiia > Acidimicrobiales > Bog-793 > Bog-793. The sequence continues at coordinate 12,685 of PLPK01000040.1, forward strand.
CCCGGCGACGGGTTCGAGCACGACCCAACCGGGTCCGGGGCTCGGCAAGCTCGTCCTCACCGCGGCGACGAGGACCAGCGCGACGTATTCGGTACCGACCGCGTCGGGGTTCTCCCTCGCCATCTCGACCGCCAACGACTGCTGGACAATCGTGAAGTCCCCGCCCACCGAATCCGGCTTCGTGTTCGCCGCGACGATCACGGCAAAGCTGAGCCCCCAGGTGATCAGGCTCGATGGGCCCGCCTCGGTCTCGCTCGGCGCCAGCGCCTCGGCGCTCACGATCGAGGTCGGTTCGACCGACGTCGGTTCGATCAAGGCACCCCATCCCTTCATCACCTACATCTTCAAGCCGACCCGCCCCTGACCACGGCCGGCACAGGAACCGCCGCGGCGCGACAGAACGGCCACCGCTGAGGTGAAAATCCACGATGATGTCGGTTGCCGGCCACGCGGCCGGCACCAGTAGGCCGGCGGCACCCAAAGGACCGAGGAGGGCACAGGAATGCTCATCGCAACGACGAACGACGCTCCGGGCTACGTGATCGAGGAGGTCCTCGGCGAGGTCTTCGGGCTCACAGTCCGCTCGCGCAACGCGGTGTCCCAGATGGGCGCCGGCCTGAAGTCCATCATCGGTGGCGAACTGAAGGGGATGACGAAGAACCTCGAGAACAGCCGCCAGGCGGTCATCGACCGGATGGCCGAAGCGGCGAGTGCCAAGGGAGGCAACGCCGTCCTGGCGATGCGCTTCGACACCTCCGAGATGGGCGGGGTGTGGACCGAGATCTGCGCCTACGGCACCGCCGCCCGGGTCACGAAGGCCGGCTGACCGGAACCTGCGCGCCGCGGCATCGAATCCGCGGCGCCGCGTGTGGTCGCG
>PLPK01000018.1 GCA_003159795.1 Acidimicrobiaceae bacterium
ACACCGGCAGCTAGGGGCGGTCCGCCCCGTCAGGAGCCGAGGACCTCGCGCAAGGGGCCGAGCATGGGAGAGGCCACGTCCCGGACGCCCGCGATGTGCCCGTCGAAGGTCACCCGGCCCTCCGAGAGGACGACGGCACGATCGGCGAGCTCGAGGGCGCGCTCGACGTGCTGCTCGACGATCAACAGCGCCGTGCCGGACTCAAGGACGCGGCGCAGGGCCTCGAACACCTCGTCGACGACCACCGGGGCGAGGCCGAGCGAGAGCTCGTCGACGACGAGCAGCCGCTGAGGGACGGCGAGCACCCTCGCCAGGGCGAGCATGCGCTGCTCGCCGCCCGAAAGCGTGCCGGCGATCTGGTCGCGCCGCTGGCCGAGCCGCGGGTAGGCCTCGTAGGTGCGCTTCAGCGCGCCGGCGATCCCCCGGTGTCCGAGCGAGCTGCGGAACTCGAGGGAGAGATTCTCCTCGACGGTGAGTGACGCGAACACTGAACGACCCTCCGGGGCGTGGGCGACCCCGAGGCGGGCGATTCGCCACGCTGGCCATCCGGTGATGTCCCGGCCGTCGAAGACGATCGAGCCGCCGCTCGGGCGCACCAGCCCGGAGACCACGCGCGCGACGGTCGACTTGCCCGCCCCGTTCGAACCGACGAGCGCGAGGCCCGAGCGCTCGGCGACCGCCATCGAGACGCCGAAGAGCGCCCGGTACGGCCCGTAGGCCACGTCGACGTCATGCAGCTCGAGGAGCGGTCGGGAGGGGACGGGGGCCGCCGGGGCCGGAGCCACGGGCACGACGCGGGCGCCCGCCTCGGCCCCGCCCGGGCCGGGCGCCTCGGGGTCCGCCGGCAGGTGCCCGAGGTAGGCGTGCCGGACGTCGGGGTCCGCGAGCACGCGCTCGACCGTCCCGTCGGCGATCAGCCGACCGAAGTCGAGAACGATGAGGCGGCGTACCGCGGCGGCGACGATCTCGAGGTCGTGCTCGACGAGCAGGACGGCGGCGCCGCGTTCCTCGCGGATGCGCCGCAGGATCGAGAGGAGCTCGAGTCGCTCCTCGCGGTCGAGGCCCGAGGAGGGTTCGTCGAGCATCAATAGGCGCGGCTCGCCGACGAGGGCGCGGGCGAGCTCGACGAGGCGACCGTGGCCGAGACTCAGCGCCTCGACGGGGACGTCGGCCTCGGCCTCGAGCCCGACGAGCTTGAGCAGCCCGTCGGTCGCGCGTCGCTCCGCGGCGCTCGGCCGGTCGATGCCGAGAAGGTCCTTCCAGATCCGCCCCTTCCCGCCACGTACGCGCTCGGTGACGAGCACGTGCTCGCGCGGGGTCATGCCCGCGAACAACTCCAGCCGTTGGAAGGTGCGTCCGATGCCCAGGCGGGTGCGCCGGTACGTCGGCAGACAGTCGATCTCGACCCCATCGAAGACGACCGTCCCGGTGTCGGGGTGTTCCAGACCGAGCAGGCAGTTGAAAAGGGTCGTCTTGCCGGCGCCGTTCGGCCCGACAAGCCCGACGGCCTCACCCTCGTCGATCGAGAGCGAGAGCCGGCTCAGCGCGACGATCCCCCCGAAGCTCTTCGAGATGTCGCGGGCGACGAGCAGGGCCACGGGTCACCGCCCCCCGGGGCTTGAACCGACGGCCAATCGCTGCTCGGGTTGGTCGTTGCGCGTGAGGAAGTGGGCGAACTGGTCTGCGCGGTCGAGCACCCAGCGGCGCACGTACTCCACCGCCCCCTCGGGATGGCGTACGTAGGTGACCGCGGCGAGACCGAAGATCAGCGCGACGAGCGAGCCGTAACGTGCCGGCAGGTTGTTGATCAGCTGCTGGAGCACCGTGTAGGCCAGGCCCGCCTCGATCGCCCCCGCCACCGAGTAGACCCCCACGGTCGCCACGATGACGACGAAAACGAGCGAGAACTGGTAGTTGAAATCGGACGCGGACACCGTCTGCTCGAGCGAGGCGTAGAGCGCGCCACCGATCCCGGCAAGTGCCGCCGAGAACATAAAGGCGATGACGCGCAGCCGCCGCACGTTGATGCCGATCGAGGCCGCGCCAATCTCCGAGGATCGCAGCGCGGCAAGTTCCCCACCGACGGAGCCGTGCTGCAGAAGCCACACGACGCCGGCGGCGATCGTCAGCACGACGAGCGTGAGCCAGAAGAACGAGCCGTTCCCCGCGAAGCTGAACGTACCGATGGTCGGTCGCGGGACGCTGAGCCCCGTGGCACCGTTGCCGGACCACGAGTACTGGAAGAGCACGTTGTCGCCGAGGAGCGCGAACGACAGCGTGAGCAGCGCCAGCGCGATCCCGCCGAGCCGGAGGCTCGGGACGGCAACCACCATGCCGACGAGCCCCGCCAGCACGCCGCCGGCGACGATGCCGAGCAGCAGCGCCGTCCCGAAGTGCGTGGCGAGCTGCCCGGCCGTGAAGGCACCAACGGCGGCGAACGACGCCTGGCACAGCGAGATCTGCCCGCTCATGCCCGTGAGCAGCGTGATGGACAGGAAGATGATCGCGAAGACGAGCCCTTGGGTGATGGCGAACTCCCAGTTCCCCGGGACCAGCACGAGTGTGACGATGATGAAGACGGCGACGAGCAGGCCCGTGAAGGCCCGCGAGCCGAGGGTGACCTCAGTCATGTGGCCCGGCGGCTTGAGCGAGGCGGGAGGCGGGTCGCACACGGCCAGCGGGTCTCCCGACGGCCCCGAGGGACGGAACGACCGGCGCGCGACGAGCAGCACCGCCAGCACGACGAACGGGAACGCCGGTCGCAGCCCCGAGGACAGCACCGTTCCCGACGGCAGGTAGCCGCCGATCACCTCCTGGACGACACCGAGCGCGACGCCGCCGACGAGCGTGAGCGACAGGCTGGCGAACCCGCCGACGGCGGCGGCCGCGATCGCCGCGACGAGCAGCGCCGTGAAGTACGAGGGGTCCAAGGCGGCGTAGATGGGCGCGAGCAGCACGCCGGCGAGCCCGGCGAGCAGGCTCGAGAGCATCCAGGCGAACGTGCCCACCCGGTCGGCCCGGATCCCGGCGAGCTCGGTCATCCGGGGGCTCTCGACAACGGCCCGCATCCGCAGCCCCAGCCCGCTCGAGCTGAACATCAACGCGAGGCCGGCGACTACGACAACAGTGACGCCCGTCGTGAGCAGCTCCACCCCCGTCACGGGCACGGCTCCGAGCCAGAAGTAGACGTGGTCGGGGTTGAGCGCGAGCGCCGGCGGCGAGAGCCGCTGGCTCGTTCCGAAGATGATCTGGCAGATGCTCGGGATCGCGATGAGGAGCCCGAGCGCCGGCACGAGCCGCACGAGGGGCGGGGCGGTGCGGGCGTACTGGAAGAGCAGCCGGTCCAGCGCGTAGCCGATCGCGGGGGCGAGCAGGACGACCGCGACGATGAACGCCGCCCACTTCGGCCAGCCGTTCTCAACGGCGACATAGAAGACGATCGCCGAGACGTACGCCTGCGCGCCGAAGGCCAGATTGAACACACCCGACGCCTTGTAGGTGAGCACAAGGCCAGCGGCCATCAGCGCGTAGGCACACCCGTAGGGGATGCCGGGGAGCGCGTAGGAGAGGAACTGGCTCAACTCGGGCGACGCCCTCGGGCCTCAACCACCCCCGCCGCCCGGGGCCACCAGGGGCGGGACGCCCGGCGGCAGGGGGACGACCTTCCCGATCGGCCCGTGGGCGGGATTCGGCACCGGGAAGCAACTGAACACGCTCGGGGGCGTGCCGTAGACGGGGACGAACTCGTGTCCCCGCACCTGGACGAAGACGCTGCAGTTGAAGATCGTGCTGACCTCGGTGTGGTCGGTACGCCAGTCGATCGGCGAGACGAGGCCGTGCGCCGTGAACAGCGTCATCTTGTTGATCGCCGCAACGAGGCGCGTTCGCGTGACGTCACGGCCGACCGCCCGCAGCCCCGTCACGAACAGGTCGGCGCTCGTCCATCCCGCCAGCGCCGCCTCCGACGGTGCGTTCCCCGGCGTGTAGCGCGCGAGCGACTCCTCGAAGCGGACCATCGACGGATACCGCGAGGGATAGAGCTGGGCGACCTCGAACGGCGCGTGCTGGAGCATGAAGTAGACACCCTGCATCTCCGTCGACTCGCTCTTCAACGCCGACTTGTCGTAGCCGTCGAACCAGTACTGGGTCACCCCGGTCATCCCGAACTCCTGCATCGTGCTCGACAGCAGGAGCGAGCCGGTGAGGTCAAGACACGAGGTGACCATGTCGACGTGAAGCGACTTCATCCTCGTCACGTCGGCATTGAGGTCGAAAGCGGGCACCGGGACGGCGAGGTCCTCGAAGGCGATGTGGATGCCGTACCGGTGGAAGGCGTTGGCGACCCCCTGGCAACCCTCGCTCGACGCGCTGATGTTGTAGGCGATCAGCGCCGCCGCCTTGACGTGGTGCTGACGGGCGAGGTAGGCGGCCTGCAGCTGGGGCGACGTAAACGCCGTGTAGGAGCCGGTGTTGCCGAACATACTCAGACCCGCCCAGTCGGCGTTCGGGTTGACGTTCAGCCCGAACGTGGGGACGTCGTGCTCGGCGAGAAACGGCCCTCCCGAGAACGACGGGGTCGCGACCGGGACGACGGCGAAGACGTGGTCCTGCTCGACGAGCGTACGGGCCTGGCTCGCGTCCGTCGACGGGTCGGACTGATCGTCGAGCTTGTAGGCGAGGTCGATCTTGCGGCCGTTGACGCCACCGTTGGCGTTGACCCAGTCGAAGTAGGCCTGCGCCCCCGCGATCGCCGGTGCGAAGTCGGCGGGCAGAGGGCCGGTGATCGAGGCGAGCCCGCCGACGACGATCCGGTTCGCGTAGACGCCCTGGGTGTTCCCGGCGGTCGACGTGTCCGTCGCGGCGTTCCCGCACGCCGCGAGGACAGTCCCGACGAGCACGAGCGCCGCGCAAGCCGCGACGCCGGCCCGCCCACCCCGGACTCGCATCAGCCTCGCTCCTTCGACTTAGAGAAGCCTTCTGCCCGCGGTGACCTTACCCAATGGACCGCCCGTACGGGCAAGGCGGACCGGCATCACCAGGGTCCGCCCGCCCACCGAAGGGAGTACGCGCCCCACGGATCGCGCGGTTCTCCCGACCCCGGCTAGCCGGCGACCGAGGGCGCTATCCCCACAGTCCCTCCAGGTCGTCGAGGTCACCGGCGCGCTGCTTGTCCTGCGCGTCACGGGCCCGTTGCACTGCGTAGGCCCCCGGCCCGCCGGACGTCGCGGCCTCGACCCGGAACGCGACCCCGAGCACCGCGGCGAGGCTCGCAGCGACCGAGAACCGCAGGGCCTCGAGGTCGTAGCCGCCCTCGAGGACGAACACGAGCCGGCCGGTGGCGGGGGCGAACTCGCGCACCCGCCTCGCGAGGTTGGCGAAGTCCGCCGACGTGAGCGCGAGGTCGGCAAGCGGGTCGGCCCGGTGCGCGTCGAACCCCGCCGAGACGAGGACCCAGGTGGGCCGGAAGACGTCCACGGCCGGGGCGATCACCTCGTCGAGCGCCAGCAGCAGGACGTCGCCGGTCGTCCCGGGCGGCAGGGGCACGTTGAGGTTCAGGCCCCGCGCGTGCGGCCCGCCGATCTCCTCGGCGCGCCCCGTGCCGGGGAACAGGGGCCACTGATGGGTCGAGGCGTAGAGGACGCGCGGGTCGTCCCAGAAGGCCGCCTGCGTCCCGTTGCCGTGGTGGACGTCCCAGTCGAGGACGAGGACACGCTCGCCCCGGTCCGCGAGATCGGCGGCGCCGACCGCGACGTTGTTCAGCAGGCAGAAGCCCATCGCCGTGTCCGCCAGGGCGTGGTGTCCCGGGGGGCGGGCCGCGACGAACGCCACGTCGCCGGTCCCGCGCGCGAGGGCGTCGATGGCGGCGAGCACGCCACCGGCGGCGAGCAGGGCCGTGTCCCAGGATCCCGAGCTCACGAACGTGTCGTGGTCGAGCGCGCCGCCGCCACCGGCGCAGAACTCGCGCAACCAGCCGAGGTATGCGGGCTGGTGGACGCGGACAAGCTCTATCTCGGTCGCCCGGCGGGCCTCGAGCGGGACGACCGCGTCCGACAGCCCGGCCAGGTCGATCCCGTCGAGCGCGGCCTGCACGCGGCTCGGACGCTCAGGATTCCCCTCGTTGACCTGGTGTCGATCAAGCTCCGGTGAGCCCGCCACGACAAGCACGACGCCACTGTAGGTCCGGCCACCCGACATCCCGACGGGCGCCATCCCGGCAACCGATCCGCCGCGCTGGTCGCCACACCCCAACCAGCCGGGCCCGCGGGCCGTGGGTCGGGACCGCGCCGTCCGGCGCCGAGAGGAGCACTCGGCCGGTGTCAGTCCGGGTCGACGAAGATGGACGCCTGCTCGCCGCCGGCGGCGGCGATCTCGAGGGCAGTTCCCAGCTCGCGATGGTGACGCAGCATCAGCTCGAAGCCGACCGGCCCAAGCAGTCTGTTCGCCGCAGTGTTAGCGGGGACCGGCCCGAGCAGCGCACGGCCCAGCTCGTCCGCGCACTCCTCGATCTCGTACTCGCGCGCGCGGCGCAACGGCCCGCCGTTCACCTGCCGATCCCGCAACCTTACGAGGCGCTCCAGGACGGTCTGCCGATCGCCGCCGCTCTCGGCGGCGTCGCGGAAATGCCGGTAGCGGGACGAACCGAGCGCCGATACGACCTTGGTGTGGCGCGCGGGATCGAGGAGCAGCGCCGCGAGGTCGACGATCGATGACGCTGCGTCCGACCGGTCGCGGTCACTCCCCGCGACCGCCTCGAGGAGGACCCTTTCCATCCTTTCCGGCTCGGGGAACACCCGGTCGACCCAGAACCACAGCGTCGCCCGGCGCCGCAGGGCGCTGTGCAGAACCAGGTCCCCGGTGGGATCGTCGAGGGTCAGCACCTTCCTTGCCAGGAACAGGGCCAGGAGATCCTGGCGGCCGAGGAGCTTCGAGGGGTCCGCGCGCCAGCTCCGCACAGCCCGGTCGAGGAGCGCCCGGGGCTCCGAGCTCACCTCACCCGCCTCGTTCACGATGCTGATCGAGGCACCAGGAGGAAGCGACGAGGCCAGCGTGAGGACCTGCAGCATGCGCTGCCGCTCGGCCCGGACGGCCGCGTCGATCCACCGGCGGTGATCGGCCCCCGTGGCGAGCCCCGTTCTCGCGCCGTGCCGGGTCACGACCGTGTTCCGCTGGAAGATCGTGACCTCGCCCGCCTCGGCCGGATACCGTCCCTCTTTTGAGAAGACGAGCGGGAGCTTCTCCTGGGGGTCGACCACGACCGAGATCACGTGCCGGCCGGGGCGGTCCGCCTGGGCGGAGCCGGTCGAGATCGCGACGTGGCCCGGCGCGATGCAGCCGTCGATGAGATCCGTTAGCGCCTCGGCGTCGAAGAACGCCCGGCTGGCGCGATCAAGGCCGGGACGATCGCCGCTGTGGGACTCGACCCCGAAAAGGATCTCGCCTCCTCCGCTGTTCGCCAGCGCGACAACCTCCCGGACGAGGCCGAGCCGATCGGCGGGATTGCCCGGGTCGAAACGGGGATACAGCATCACGGTCCGGTTTCCCCGCCCGAAATCGGCCATCATCGCCCCCTAAGCGGCATCTTCCTCGCGCGCTTCGCGCGCCTCCTGGATCCTGCGCTCGGCGAGACGGACGTAGTTCTCGTCGGTCTCGTACCCGACGTAGTGGCGACGGGTCGCGATCGCGGCGACGGCCGTCGTGCCGGAGCCGATGAACGGGTCGAGGACGACGTCGTCGCGGTAGGTGTAGAGCTCGACGAGGCGACGCGGCAAGTCGACCGGGTAGGGGGCGGGGTGGCCGACCCGCGTCGCCGACTCCGGCGCGATGTGCCAGACGTCGAGGGTCCAGGACATGAAGTCTTCCTTGGCGATGCTGGCCTCGTGCGGCAGCCCGAGTGCCGCACGCCGCTTCGAGTCGAGCGCCCGGTCGAAGCGGCCCTTGCTCGCCACGATCACCCGTTCGGTCATGTCACGGAGCACGGGGTTCGAAGGTTTCATGAACGATCCCCACGCGCAGTTGCCGCTCGCGCCGACGGCCTTCTGCCAGATGATCTCGCCGCGCAGAAGGAAGCCGAGGTTGTCCTGCAGGATCCTCGTCACGTCACCCGACAGCGAGCGGTACGGCTTGCGACCAAGGTTCGCCACGTTGATCGCGATCCTGCCGCCGGGCTCGAGAACCCTCCGGCACTCGGCGAACACGTCCTCGAGCTGTCTCAGGTACTCGACGTAGGTCGAGGGCACGTGGCCGCGCCCCATCTCCTCCTCGTAGCGCTTGCCGGAGAAATAGGGGGGCGAGGAGCACACAAGCGCGACGGACTTCGCGGGCACCTGCGCCATGTCGCGGGCGTCGCCGAGGATGATCGAATCACTGACCGTGCAGGCGCAGACCTCTTCATCGTCGGACATCTCGGGAGCGGTGAACCGGCGGTAGAACAAACTCGCATCGTGGTTCTCGCGCCGCGACGCACCGAAGTCCGACGTCTCCGTCACATCATTTCTCCCAGTTCAGGCCCGTCACAAGTATGGCCCGCGGGTGTTCCCCGGCCGGGGATGCATCTGCCAACCCACACCGGCGCCAGCGCCGCCCGGCGGAACCGGTGCCCAACGCGCGTCGTCCAGCCCCCATCGCGTCGGGGCAGCAGGGTCCTCTCTATGAAGGGCGGCGCCGTCGATCGCCTGGCGCCACAGATCGGCGTGACCGTTGTGCCGGGCGTACCCCTCGATCATGTGGACGAGGATCCTCCGCGGCAAGACCCCGCGGCCCCGCCACGTGTTCTTGCCGATCACGTCAAGCGACCCGCTCGCGGCGACGGAGAACCGGGCGGCGGCACACTCCGCCTGCCAGGTGGTGAGACCCTCGGTGGCGTTGGCCGGCTCGGTGCCGTCGAAGTCGAGGTCGGGTTCCACTTCGGTGCAGTACGGGGCCGGCTGGCCGGCCGCCAGGAGGAGGTCGCGCCCGGGCTCAACCGGCGTCGAGCGGGCGGGGCGCGGCGATGAGGCGCAGGCCGCCACCGAGGCCACGGACCGTCGCCTCGGTCCCGTTCGTCTCGATCGCGATGCGACTCGCCCCGACCGGGACACGTTCGATCCTCACGCCGCCGAACGACGCCGGCAGCTGCGGCGCGAGCCAGACCGTTTCATCGGTGACGGCGGGGTCGAGCCGGAGCAACGTGCGCAGGAGGCTGAGGGGCGTCGCGGCGGCCCATGCCTGCGGGGAGCACGAGGTCGGGTAGCCGACCGGCACGGCGAACTCCTCGCGCGCGAACCCGCACAGCAACTCGGGGAGGCGTCCGTCAAAGGCCGTCGCGACGTCGAACAGTCCCCGCGCGACGGCCTGGGCCTCGGCCACAAACCCGTAGCGCATGAGCCCCGCCGCGGCGATGGCGCTGTCGTGGGGCCAGACCGAGCCGTTGTGGTAGCTCACCGGGTTGTACGCGCCCATCGAGCTCGCCAGCGTGCGCACCCCCCAGCCCGTGAACATCTCGGCCGAGAGGAGGTGCGCGGCGATCGACGCCGCGTGGGACTCCTCGACGATGCCGGTCCACAGGCAGTGGCCCATGTTCGAGGTGAGAGAGTCGATCGGGCGCTTCTCGGCGTCGAGGCCGATCGCCAGATAGCCCCGATCGGCGAGCCAGAAGCGCTCGTTGAAGGCCCGCCGCAACCGCCGGGCGCGCTCGGTGAACCGGGTCGCCGTCTCGTCGTCGCCGCGGGACCGCGCGATGCTTGCCCGGGCGAGATAGGCGGCGTAGACGTAACCCTGCACCTCGCAGAGGGCGACCGGCGCCTCCGCGATCCGGCCGTTCGCGTAGTTGACCCCGTCGAAGGAGTCCTTCCAGCCCTGGTTCATGAGACCACGGTTCGTCGCGCGTTGGTACTCGACGAAACCGTCGCCATCCCGGTCGCCGCACTTCTCGATCCATTCGAGCGCCCGGTCGGCGTGCGGCAGCAGACGGTCGATGACCCCGGGATCGACCCCCCAGTTGTCCAGCTCGCCGAGCAGCATGACGAACAGCGGGGTCGCGTCGATGGAGCCGTAGTAGACGGACTCCTCACCCCGGCCGGCGACCCCGGTCATGCCGGAGCGCATCTCGTGCAGGATCCGACCCGGCTCCTCCTCGGTGCGCGGATCGTCGCGCTCGCCCTGGTAGCGGGCCAGCGTACTGAGTGTGCCGACGGCAATCGTCGGGTCGACACCCAGCGTCATCCACGACGTGATGAGGGAGTCGCGTCCGAAAAGTGTCATGAACCAGGGCGCACCCGCCGCGAGAACCGCCAGGCCCGGTTCGTCGGGATCGAAGATGCGCAGCACGCCGAGGTCCAGGATGCTGCGGTCAAGCGTCCGGTTGACGTCCTCGTTGTCGGTCTTCACCTTCGGCGTCGTCTCTTCCCAGGAACGCAGGCTCGTGGCGGGCGTCGACCGGTCGACCGGCTCGCCGCATCGATAGCGCGGCTCGACCGGCTCGCCGTTCATCTCGAGGTTGACCTCGAAGCAGGTCCGCCACTCGGCGCGTGGCGGCACGACCGCCTCCAGCGTGATGAGACCGCGCTCCGCCGTCGCCGACGGCGGCAGGGCCACGGTGATCCGGCGGGAACTCTCGCGGTAGGTATGCGTGATCACGAGCGCCGACTCGGTCACGACGACCTCGGTCTCGCCGCGGGGGTGCGCGAGACCCTGTTTCACTTCGAACAGCTGGGCGAAGTCGGCTCCCACCTCCATGGTGACCAGGCAGGCAGTCGCCTCGCCCCCGAGGTTCCGCAGTACGAGGTCCTCCTGCATCCCGTCGCCGACGAGCCGTTGCCTGATGACGAAGAGCGTGCTGTCCGCCTGGCCCTCGCGAGGCGGGAAGCGACCGAGGTACCGCGCCGCGAACGGGTCGCTCGGGACGACCGCCAGGAACTGGACGGGTTGATCGTCGATCCGCAGCCGCCAGCCCGACAGGTACCGCGTGTCCCGGTAGAAGAGCCCCTGGGGTCCGCCGGGATCGATATCGCCGTTCGCCGCCGAGATCGCGAAGCTCGTCCCCTCGACGAGCGTCACCGTGCTGCCCTCGACGCTGCCGAGAGCGGGCTGTCCCCCGAAGACCCAGGCGTCGACGGTCATTGCCCTACGGCTCCGCAACGACCCGAGGCGAACGCGCAACCGCCACTCCCCGCGGCTCGGCTCACGAGGCGCCGCTGACCACTCGGCGGTACAGGGCGATGTGCTCGTCCACCATCCGCCGCCGCGAGAAGTGGCCCTCGACCGCGGCGCGACAGCGCCGCCGGTCGATCTCGCCGATCCGGCCCATCGCCGCGAGAAGTGCCGGCTCGTCGTCGCAGACGAACCCGGTAACCCCGTCGCCGACGATCTCGGGGGCCGCACCGTAAGGCGTCGTCACGACCGGCGTGCCGCAGGCGAGTGCCTCGATCATCACCATGCCGAACGGCTCGGGCCAGGAGATCGGGTTGAGCAGCATCGTCGCGCCGCCGAGGAGGTCGAGCTTCGTCGCGTGGTCGACCTCGCCGAGGTACTCGATGTCGGCACCGAGCAGCGGCTTGATAACCGACTCGACGTAGTCGATCTCCAGCTGCTCATGGCACTTCCCGGCGATCTTGAGCCCGATCCCGGCCTGCTGGGCGAGCCGGGCCGCGACGTGCGCCCCCTTGCCCGGGTTCATCCGGCCGAGGAAGAGCGCGTAACCCCCGGTCCCGTCGCCGACCGGGAACTCGGCCGGATCCACCCCGTGGTGGATGACGGCGGCGATGGGCACGTCACCCGCTGTCGAGGCCTGGTGGTGGGAGATCGCGATGATGGGGACGCGATCGGCGACGATCCGGTAGAGGTCGATGAGATCGCTCTCGAAAGGGCCGTGGTTCGTCGTGACGACGGGCAGGCGGGGGAACCGTTCCGAGTAGAGCGGTCCGATCAACGTGTGGTCGTGCACGACATCGACCTCGTGGGCCGCCGCGTAGGCGTGCACGACGTGGCGGATCTCCGCGGCGGCGCCGCCCAAGCCGACGCCGATCGCGCGCTCGAAGACCCAGGAGCGCTCGACCGGGCACGTGCTCTCGCCCGTCGTGTAGAGCAGGACATCTTGTCCCGCGGCCATCAGCCCCCGGGCGAGGCCGTCGAGGACGGTCTCGGTCCCGCCGTAGGCGGGTGGGGGGACGGGCAGCCACGGCGGCGCCACAATCATGATGCGCATCTCTACCTCTCCCCGTGGCGGCACCGTGTCCTGGGTGTCGTGTCGATCCGACAGGAGGTCACCACCAGTCACACAAACCTACGAGGTTGCGGCGCACCTCCGCGTCAACCCCCAGGGACAACGTCCCCGGTGGTCCAACTAGCGGGCGATCCCGGCCAGGTCGACCCGGACGGTGTGGGTTGTACCGCTCGTGCTGACGTAGGTGACCGTCACCGGCGCACCCGGCTTGTGCGCCTGGATAGCCCCGAGCAGCACACGGTTGTTGGGGGTCGCCGTGCCGTCAATCGCTGTGATCGTGTCGCCAGCCTGCAGGCCCGCCCGCTGCGCCGGGGTCGACGCGTCGACGGCGCTGATCTGCACCCCGGACAGGGGCGTCGTGGTGCTGGTCGGAAGATCGAAGGGGTTGATGAGGCCCGGGTACACCCCGCCGATCAGCACGCCGAGGAAAGCGCTCTCACCAAGGTGGATCTGCGACGACGACCGGCCCTGTGCGATCAGCCTCGCGATGGAGCGGGCGTGGTTGATCGGGATCGCGAACCCCTCGCCGTAGCCGGACGCCTCGGGCTGCTGGGCGGCCGTGTCCATCCCAATGACCTGGCCCTTCAGGTTCACGAGCGGGCCACCCGAGTCACCCGGCACGATCCGCGCGTCGGTCCGCAGCAGGTTGTGCAGCGTCTCGTTCAAGGTCGTCCCCAGCGAGTCCTCCGCGTTGATCGTGCGACCGACCGCCGTGATCGTCCCGCTGATCGCCGCGGGCTTGCCGCCGAGCCCGAGCGCATTGCCGATCGCGACGACCGTTGTCCCGATCTGGACCGCCGCCGAGTTGCCGAGCCGCACGTAGGGCAGGTTCCTCGGCGCCCCGACGAGCTGGAGCAGCGCGATGTCCTGAGTTGCGTCCACGCCGACGACCTTGACGGGATAGGTGCCATGGCCGAAGACCGTCACCAGGATCCTCGTCGCCTCGGCGACGACATGGTTGTTCGTGAGCACCTCGCCGGTCGGTGTGACGAGCATGCCCGTTCCGGCGGCGCGCTCGGCGCCCACCGCGAGCTGGTTGGCGACATCCGTCCGGATGTCGACGACGGCCGGGTCGACGGCGGCGGCCACCGCCGCGACGGCTCCCTTGCCTCCCGTGAGGCCCGTGCCGCTCGCTACGCCTGTGTTCGGCGGACTGCTCGAGTTGCTCCGCAGCAGGGCGTCGAGACCGGCCCCGAGCATGCCGGCGAGCAGCGCGACGACAACGACGAGCACGAGCACGGAACGACCTCTGCTGCGTTGGTGCGGCGTTCCGGCGTCTCGCGGTGCGGGAGGCGGGGCCCACTGCCACACGGCGGACCCCTCGTCCGGAGGCGGGGCAGATACCGGCCGGCCGGGATCGGCCGACGAACTGGCGGGGGCCCACTCCTCCGGGCCGGTGCCGCCCGCCCCGGGCGGCGTCACCCCACCGCCCGGCGGCGGGGTCGGGTTCTCGTTCTTCGCATCCATCGGTCCTCGTTCCACAGTTCTCCGCTCGAGTTCCCGGCGTGGTCGCCGTCGAGATTCCTTTGCACGCTCGAGTATGGAGTCGGTATCTCGGATCCGTCTGGGTCCTGCCTGGGAAGTTCCTGTGAAGGGAGCCTCCTGACTCTACCCAACGTTAGCGGCGGGAACCTCCCGCGCCGCCTCGTCTGACGACCACCGGGGGGGCGCCGCCGGCGATCAGGCGAGCGCGACGAGGTCGGCGAGGTCGTCGCTCCAGTAGTCCTCCACGCCGTCGGGCATGAGCAGGACCCGCTCCGGCCGCAGCGCCTCCACGGCGCCGGGGTCGTGTGTGACGAGCACGATCGCGCCGGCGTAGCGGCGCAGCGAGGCGAGCACCTCGGCGCGGCTCGCGGGGTCGAGGTTGTTCGTCGGCTCGTCAAGGAACAGCACGTTCGCCGCCGAGACGACGAGGCAAGCGAGCGCGAGCCGGGTCTTCTCGCCCCCGGAGAGCGTGCCAGCCAACTGCTCGACGAGTTCGCCGCCGAAGAGGAACGCGCCGAGGATGCGCCGCAGCTCGACGTCGGTCATCGTCGCCGGCGCGCCTCGGCGCATGTTGACGAACACCGAGGCGGCCGGGTCGAGCGTCTCGTGCTCCTGTGCGTAGTAGCCGAGGTGCAGGCCGTGGCCGGCCTCGACCACTCCGGCGTCGGCCGGCTCGAGCCCCGCGAGGACACGGAGCAGCGTCGTCTTGCCGGCCCCGTTGAGCCCTAGCACGACGACGCGCGAGCCGCGGTCGATCGCCAGATCGAGACCCCGGAACACCTCGACCGAGCCGAAACACTTCGCCAGCCCCTTCGCCACCAGGGGGGTCTTCCCGCACGGGGCCGGATCGGGGAAGCGGATCTTGGCCACCTTCTCGCGGCGGCGCACCTCGGGCAGGGCGGCGGCGAGACCGGCGGCACGCCGTTCGAACTGATGGGCGGCGGAAGCTTTCGTCGCCTTGGCCCGCATGCGGTCCGCCTGCAGGCGGAGCGCGACGATCTTGCGCTCGGTGTTCGCGCGCTCGCGCTGCCGCCGGCGGTCGGCGGCCGCCTGCTGCTCGAGGTAGGTGCGCCAGCCGACGTTGTAGATGTCGAGCGCGGCCCGGTTGGCGTCGAGGTGGAAGACGCGGTTGACCGTCGCCTCGAGGAGCGTCGCGTCGTGGCTGATGATCACGCAGCCACCCTCGTGGACACGCAGGAACGCCCGCAGCCAGCCGATGGAGTCGGCATCAAGGTGGTTGGTCGGCTCGTCGAGGAGCAGCGTCGGCGCCCCCGAGAAAAGGACCCGGGCGAGCTCGATCCGCCGTCGCTGGCCACCGGAGAGGGTGCCGAGCGGCTGGGCGAGCACGCGGGTCGGGAGCCCGAGGCTCGAGGCGATCGAGGCCGCCTCGGATTCGGCGGCCCAGCCCCCGCGCGCCGCGAACCGCTCCTCGGCCTTGGCGTAACGGGACATCGCGTCGTCGCGACTGTCGCTGTCGGTACCCGCCATCTTCGCCACCGCGTCGGCGAGTTCGTCGAGGATTCGCACGAGTCCGCGCGCCGAGAGGATTCGGTGCCGTGCGATCTCGGCGAGGTCACCGGTCCTCGGGTCCTGCGGGAGGTAGGCGATCGCGCCCGTGCGACGGACCGATCCCTTCGCGGGTAGCGCCTCACCCGCGAGCACTCTGGTGAGCGTCGTCTTGCCCGCGCCGTTGCGACCGACGAGCCCGATCCGGTCGCGGGGTCCGACGTTGAAGGTGGCCCCGGTGAGCAGCGTCCGGGCGCCGGCGGTGAGTTCGAGGTCTGTGGCGGAGATCATCGGCGCGAGGTTCTGAGGGGATCGTGGCGGTGGGCGACCGGTATCCGGTCGATGCCGCCGGCCACCAGCATCGCGCCGATCGCGCACGCTGCTCGCGACGACACGACGCGCCACGACGAGCGCCCGGGAGCGGTGCGCGTCGGCCCGTCGCCCGAGCGGGCAGGCGTCTCCCGGCCCCGCCCGCCCTTGACGATCCGGTGCCGGAGGTGCCTAGGTTGGGAGATGATCAGCGCCGACGAGGTTGGGCCGGTCGGTCCCGCCAGGGGGGCCGGATCCGGGCCGACGATCGTTCCCCGACGACCGAGCACGACTGCGCGTCGCCGCCTGCGGGACCGGTTGGCCCGGGCGGTCGTCGTCCGCCTCCTTGGCTCGCTGCACGACGGTGCGCTCGCCATCACGGAGGACGGCCGACGGCGGGTGTACGGCGAACCGGCCGAGGGCCTCACGATTCCCGAGATCACCGTCGTGTCGCCCGCGGCGTGGACCGCCGTCGCCACCGCGGCGAGCAGCGGACTCGGACGCGCCTTCTACTCGGGCTGGTGGACGGTCGACGACCTCGACGACCTCGTGGTGTCGGTTCGCGTGATGATCCGCAACCTCGATCCGACAGAACGCACCCAGCGCCTCGCCCATCTGCTTCTCGCGCCGGTGCTCTGGGCCCGCGTCCGGTTCCTTGAACGCCTCGGACGGCGCGACACCGACCGGCGCAACATCGGCGCGCACTACGACCTCGGCAACGAGTTCTTCTCGCTCTTCCTCGACGAGACGATGACATATTCGTGCGCGCTGTTCGACTCCCCGGAGACCTCGCTTGCCGAGGCCCAGGTCGCCAAGCTCGACCGGCTCTGCCGCAAGCTGCAGCTCGGACCCTCCGACCATGTGCTCGAGATCGGCACCGGCTGGGGCGGCTTCGCCATCCACGCCGCACGGGCGTACGGCTGCCGAGTCACGACGACCACGCTCTCCGCCCGCCAGTTCGAGTTCGCCACCGAAAAGGTGGCAAGGGCAGGCCTCGCCGACCGGGTGACCGTGCTGCTTCGCGACTACCGGGACCTCGAGGGCACCTACGACAAGCTCGTTTCGATCGAGATGATCGAGGCCGTCGACTGGCGCCAGTACCCCACGTTCTTCTCGGCCTGCGCGCGTCTGCTCGCGCCGGGGGGTCTTATGGCGCTGCAGGCGATCACGATCACCGACCGGTACTTCGCACGCGCCCGGCAGAGCCGCGACTTCATCAAGCGCTACATCTTCCCGGGCGGCTGTCTGCCCTCGGTCGCAGCGATCCTCGAGACGACGGCGCACGTGACCGACCTCGAGCTCGTGGCCCTCGACGACATCGGGCCGCACTACACCGAGACGCTGCGCCGCTGGCGGGCCGCACTCGAGGCCCATGCCGACCGGTTGGCAGCCCTCGGCCTCGACGAGACGTTCCACCTGCTCTTCGACTTCTACCTGTGCTACTGCGAGGCCGCGTTTCTCGAGCGGCGGATCTCCGACATCCAGTGCCTGTTCGCCCGGTCGGGCTGGCGGCAGCCGGGCCCCGTCGCGCCGCCGGGCTAGTCGCGCGCCGCTCGGTCAGACCCGCACGACCCGCGGCCTCTGCGCCGGCGTCGGCAGGCGGACGCCCCGTGCCGCCCACAGGCGGCACGACCCCGCCGGCGGCACGACCACGGCGGCGAGCGTCACGAACTGGCTCAGCCGCGTCGTGTGCTGGCGCACCGTCGCGACCCCAAGATCGCCCGCCTGCGCGGCGCGCGGTCCGCTCACGTGGGCTGGCGACGTCCCCGCCATCGTCTCGTCGGTGAGCCTGCTCACGAAATCCCCCTCCCCCCGACACTCCCACCGGTGCTCCACTCCCGGCGGGTTCAACCCCCGACGAGCGTCTGCCAATCTCGAGCCGCGGCCGCAATCTCCGATCGGCTCCGCCGCAGCGACGACTCCGGGACCCGGTCGACGAGCTCGCGCTGGGCCCAGTAGTCGCGGCTCACCCCGGAGAAGAGATCCCGGCGGAGTTCGACCAACTCCGGGGGCGCGGGCGCGAGATAGCCGAAGAGGGCGAGGACGCATTCGATGTCGCCGGCCAGCGGCGCCCGGCCGAACAGGCCGGCGCGCTTCATGGCAAGCTCCACCGCTCCCATGAGCACGTCGTCACGCCGCTCCCCGGGCGCGAGCACGAGCCGGTCGGCGAATCGCCGGGCGAGCAGCAGCGCGTAGCCCTGGTCGGGCCCGGCCGTGCCGGTGCCCCGCCCCGACGGGGGCGGCCCCGAACGGAAGTCGGCGGGCCGGTTCGCCGTCCACGCCCGCGGCGGGCCGAGACGGCTCCCGGGACGCACCTCGTCCTCGATGGCGATGAGGGCGAACCTCGGTTGGGTCATCGGCCTCGTGTCTACCTTCCCGTGTGGGATCCGGTCGCGGCCGGGCTAGTTGACGTAGTCGAGCCAATCCTTGTACTGCTCGACCTCGCCGCGCACGGCCTTGAAGAAAACCTCCTGGATCGCACGCGTCATCGGGCCGGGCGTGCCGTCGCCGATCACGCGGTCGTCGACCGAGGCGATCGGCACGACCTCCGCCGCCGTGCCGGTCAGGAAGGCCTCCTCGGCAATGTAAAGGTCGGTCCGGCGCAAGGACTCCTCGGCGACGTCGTAGCCGAGGTCGCAGGCGATCGTCATCACGGATTCCGCCGTGACGCCCTCGAGGGCGACCGAGGCCGAGAAGGCCGGCGTGAGCAGGCGGCCGCGGCGGACGATGAAGAGGTTCTCCCCCGTGCACTCCGAGAGGAAGCCGTCGGTCGTGCACATCACCGCCTCCTCGTAGCCCGCCATCAACGCCTCGACCTTGGCGAGCGTCGAGTTGATGTAGGTCCCCGTCGCCTTGGCCGAGGCCGGCACCGACCGTGGGTCATTGCGCGCCCACGAGCTGACCTTCACCCGGGCGCCGTGCGCGATGGCATCGTCACCGAGGTAGGCGTCCCAGGGCCACGCTGCGATGGCGACGTGGACCTCGCAGCTGAGCGGGCTGATTCCCAGGTCCCCGTAGCCGTAGTAGGCGATCGGCCGGATGTAGCAGGCGTCGAGGCCGGTCGCGCGCACCGTCGTCTTGATGGCCTCGAAGATCTCGGCCTCGTTGTAGGGCAGCTTCATCATCAGCGTCCGCGCCGTCCGGTCGAAGCGGGAGACGTGGTCTGCGAGGCGGAAGACGGCCGGACCGCTCGCGGTCTTGTAGGCGCGGATGCCCTCGAATACTCCGGTCCCGTAGTGCAGCGAGTGCGTGAGGACGTGGATCTGCGCGTCGGCCCAGTCGACGAGTTCGCCGTCCATCCAGATCTTCTCGGTCGGAGTCAACGGCATCGTTGCAACCTTTCTGCGACGGCATCGCCGATCGCCGTCGTCGTCATGTGTGACCCACGTGCCGCCATCTCGGACTGCACGTCCAGCACCGCCCTATTGATCCTCGCTCCCGCCTCATGCTCGCCGAGGAAGTCCACCATCATCGCGGCGGAACGGATGGCGGCGATCGGGTTCGCCCGCCCGGTGCCCACGATGTCGTGGGCCGCGCCGTGGACGGGCTCGAAAAGGGACGGGCCCGTGCGCTCGGGGTTGAGGTTGGCGGACGGCGCGAGGCCGATCCCCCCCGTCACTGCGCCGGCGAGGTCGCTCAGGATGTCGCCGAACAGGTTGTCGGTGACGATGACGTCGTAGCGCTCGGGTTCGGTCGCGAGGTAGATACAGGCCGCATCGACGTGATGGTAGGCGGTGGTGATCCCCGGGAAGCCGGCGGCGACCTCGTCGACGACGCGGCCCCACAGGCCGCCCGCGTAGGTGAGGACGTTCGTCTTGTGCACGAGGGTCACGGAGTGCCGAGGCCGGGTCCGGGCGAGTTCGAAGGCGAAACGCACGCAGCGTTCCACCCCGCGGCGGGTGTTCACCGAACCCTGCGTGGCGACCTCCCAGGGGGTCCCCCTCCGGAGCAGTCCCCCCTCGCCGGCGTACGGGCCCTCCGTGTTCTCCCGGACGATGCAGATGTCCGCGTCGGGCGCAATCGCGCCGGGAACACCTTTGCAAGGCCGGAGATTGACGTAGAGATCGAGTTCGAACCGCAGCCGGAGCAGCAGACCCCGCTCCAGCACCCCGGCGGGCACGTCGGTCGCCCCGACCGGCGGGCCCACCGCGCCGAGCAGGATCGCGTCGTGATCCCGCAGCTCCTCGAGCACGCCGTCGGGAAGAACGTCGCCGGTGCGCGCGTAGCGCGCCGCGCCCAGGTCGTAGTCGGTCGTCTCGCAACGGACACCGGCTGACGCGATGACTTTCAGCGCCTCGGCGACGACATCGGGACCGATGCCGTCCCCGCCGATCACTGCGATGTTGAAAACCCCCAAAACCTCTCGACTCCGATCAACCGGACCGAACGTCGGTGGGGATTCGCCTGGGGGGCGACCACCGACGTCAACGCCTCCCACGGATTGGACAAGAAGGCGCACTCGGGTCGGGCACCCACAGATACGGCGTCGGCCCGTGGCCCGACCACCATGACGGGACAAGTCTGACGGGCTGCCAGCACACGGTCAATTTGAGGCTTTCCCCAGCCACAGGGCCTGACCGGCCCGCAGCATTCGAGAGGCGGAGGCCCGACCCGGTATCCTCGAATCAGTGAGTGAGACGCATCTGTCCCCGGAAACGCACGCTCGGCTCGTCGAGGAGCTCGAGGACCTGACGACGCGGGGCCGGATTGAGATCGCGCGGGCGATCGAGGCGGCCCGCGCGCTCGGCGACCTTTCGGAGAACGGCGACTACCACGCCGCCAAGGACGCCCAGGGCAAGATGGAATCACGGATCCGGCAGCTCCAGCAGATGCTGAGCTCCGCAGTCATCGTCGGCGCGTCGCTGACCGGCAACGGGGGCATCGCCGCCGGCTCGATCGTCGGCATCCGCTACGGGGACGACGAGGACGTCGAGCGTTTCCTCATCGGCTCGATCGAGGAGCGCCCCGACAACGTCGTCGTCATTTCGGTCGGATCCCCTCTCGGACAAGCCCTCCTCGGCCATCGCGCCGGGGACCACGTCTCGTATGAGGCGCCGAACGGCCGGCTCGAGGTCGACATCGTCACGGTCGACTGACGCCCACATGACGCCACGCACGCTCGCGGAGAAGGTCTGGGACGACCACGTCGTGCGGCGCGGGGCGGACTCTTCCGAGCCCGACCTGCTGTACATCGACCTCCACCTCGTCCACGAGGTCACCTCGCCGCAGGCGTTCGAGGGCCTGCGGATCGCCGGACGCCGCGTGCACCGGCCGGACCTCACGGTCGCGACCGCCGATCACAACGTCCCGACGCTGAATATCGACCACCCGGTCGCCGACCCGATCTCCAGGCGTCAGCTCGCGGTCCTGGCGGACAACTGCGCCGAGTTCGGCGTGACTTTGTACCCGATGGGCGACGCCAACCAGGGCGTGGTGCACGTCATCGGCCCCGAGCAGGGACTGACCCTTCCGGGGATGACGATCGTCTGCGGTGACAGCCATACCTCGACGCACGGCGCCTTCGGCGCCCTCGCCTTCGGGATCGGCACGTCCGAGGTCGAGCACGTGCTCGCCACCCAGACGCTCCAGCAGAAGCGGCCGAAGCTTCTCGCCGTCGTGATCGACGGCGTCCTCTCCGGAGAAGCCACGGCGAAGGACGTCGCGCTGGCGGTCATGGCCGCACTCGGCACCGCCGGAGGGGTCGGCTACCTCCTCGAGTACCGCGGCAGTGTCGTGGAGGGCCTCTCGATGGAGGGGCGCATGACGCTCTGCAACATGTCGATCGAGGCGGGGGCGCGGGCCGGCATGGTCGCCCCCGACGACACGACGTTCGCCTACGTCGCAGGCCGCCGTTTCGCCCCGCAAGGCGCCGACTGGGAGCGGGCGCTGGAAGCCTGGCGAGCGCTCCCGACCGACGACGGCG
Source organism: Acidimicrobiaceae bacterium (assembly GCA_003159795.1). Lineage (GTDB taxonomy): Bacteria > Actinomycetota > Acidimicrobiia > Acidimicrobiales > Bog-793 > Bog-793. The sequence continues at coordinate 21,423 of PLPK01000018.1, forward strand.
CCGCGTTCGACCGGGTCGTCGCCATCGAGGGCTCCGCGATCCGCCCGAGCGTTACGTGGGGGACGAACCCCGCCCAGGTCGTGGCCATCGACGGGGTCGTGCCGGATCCCGACTCGTTCGGCGAGCCAGCCGCGTGCGCCTCCGCTGCCCGGGCGCTCGCCTACATGGGTCTCGCGCCCGGCACGCGCATGACCGACGTCACGGTCAACACGGTGTTCATCGGCTCGTGTACGAATTCTCGGATCGAGGATCTGCGCGCCGCCGCCGGGGTCGTCGCCGGGCGCCGCGTGTCCTCCGGAGTGCGCGCGCTTGTCGTGCCGGGGTCGCACCGCGTAAAGGAACAGGCCGAATCCGAGGGTCTCGACCGTATCTTCCGCGACGCCGGCTTCGAATGGCGCGAACCGGGATGCTCGATGTGCCTGGGCATGAACCCTGACCTGCTCGCGCCGGGTGAGAGGTGCGCGTCGACGTCGAACAGGAACTTCGAGGGAAGACAGGGTCCCGGTGGCAGGACGCATCTCGTGTCGCCGGCCGTGGCCGCAGCGACCGCGATCGCCGGGCACTTCGCGACGCCCGATGCGCTCGGCTAAGCCCGCGGCGCCGGGTCACTAGGGGGAGGGACATGGAGCCAGTACGGGTCGTCACCGGGCGGGCGCTGCCGCTCGACCGCGCCGACGTCGACACGGACCAGATCATCCCGAGTGAATGGCTGAAGCGCGTCGAGCGCACCGGCTACGAGAACGGGCTTTTCGCCGAGTGGCGACAGGACCCGGGGTTCGTCCTCAACCGACGTGAGCACGCCGGTGCCGTGATCCTCGTCGCCGGGGAGAACTTCGGCATCGGGTCGTCGCGCGAGCACGCCGTCTGGGCGCTCGTCGACCACGGGTTCCGGGCCGTCATCAGCCCCCGCATCGCCGACATCTTCAAGGGCAACTCCACCCGCTCGGGCCTTGTCCCGGCCGAGGTGACCCCCGAGGTGGGCCGACAGCTGCTCGACTCCGTCCTCGGGAACCCCGCGCTCGAGATCACCGTCGACGTGGAGCACAAGCGCATCGAGGCGGCGGGCGCCGGGATCTCCGCCCCCTTCATGATCGAGGACTCGGCCCGCGAGCGCCTGCTCGGTGGGCTCGACGACGTCGCATGCACCCTGCAGTACGCCGCTGAAATAGGGCGGTTCGAGGAGAGCCGCACGACCTGGCTCCCCCGCGTCACGATCTAGCGGCGCGCGAAAGACCCACCTGGGCGCGCCGGCGATGCCGACGCCGGCGCTGAAGCGAAAACGGGCAGCCCCAAGTCCCGCGTGACACCTACTGCTCGTGCTGGGCGGCGCCGGGATGATCGCCGGCTCGTGCAACTCGTGACTGACCTCGGGATCGGTCTTCAGTTCGCAGGGTGTTTCTGGCATCTTCCGCGACGAGTTCGGAGAGGTCTCGCTGATCGCCGGGATCGTCCTCACCCCCGCCGCGTTGTTGATGCTCCGCAGCGGCGCCCCTCACCTCTCGAGTAGCTCGCGACCGCCGCGGCGGGGGCCGGACTCGCCGGGGCGGGCTACTTCTGGTACTTCATGTTCCGTCTCGATCTCGTCCCTGATCTCAGACCCTTCGGCGTGTACCCCGGGTGGGGAATGCTCCTCGTGTTCCTCTCGTCCCTCGTCGCCCTCGTCGCCTCCTGCGCCATCTCCGTGTCCGGGGGCAAGTAGACGCGGGGACTGTTCGCGCCGACAACAAGTCGGCGGGGCCGCTCTTGGGCGCGCGACGCCAAGCTCCGGGGACGCGGTGGCTTCACCCGTCTTGCGTGCTCCGTTGCGGTAATTCGCGCCCGCCGGAGCGAGCACCGAGCATCACGGCTCAGGGTTGTGCGGTCGTGCGACTCCTTGCGTTCATCGCCGAGACAACGGCCCTGACACCGGCCGTCGCGATGTTCTCGTCGATCCCGACTCCCCAGCGGGTCACCCCGTTGCCGTCCGACGTCTCGACGTAGGCGACCGCGTTCGCGTTCGCCCCCGCGGTGATCGCGTGCTCGTGGTAGTCCACGACGTCGATTACGAATCCGGTCCCGTCGCCTACAGCCGCCACGAAGGCCGAGATCGGACCGTTGCCGGCGCCGGTCACCGTGACGCGGCGGCCATCGAGGACGAGGTCGGCGGTCACCTCGTCGCCATCGCCACTCGTCGCCATCTCGACGTTGGCGAGTTCGACCGGGCCCCCGGCGAGGTACTCGGCGCAGAACACGTCCCAGATCTGCTCGGACGGGATCTCGGTCCCGGCGTCCTCCGCCACGCGCTTGATCGCCTGGGAGAACTCGATCTGGAGCCGGCGCGGCAGGATCATCTGGTGCTCGGACTCCATGATGTAGGCGACGCCGCCCTTTCCTGACTGGGAGTTCACCCGGATGACGGCCTCGTAGCTCCGGCCGACGTGGTGGGGGTCGATCGGGAAGTACGGGACCTCCCAGAACTCGTAGTCCTCGTCGAGGGCGGCCATGCCCTTCTTGATCGCGTCCTGGTGCGATCCCGAGAACGACGTGTAGACGAGGTCGCCGGAGTAGGGGTGGCGGGGGTGCACCGGCAGGCGGTTGCAGTGCTCGACGACCCGCCGCAGCTCGTCGATGTCCGTGAAATCGAGGCCGGGATCGACGCCCTGCGCGAACAGGTTCATCGCCACGGTCACCAGATCGACGTTGCCGGTCCGCTCGCCGTTGCCAAACAAGCACCCCTCCAACCGCTCGGCGCCCGCCATGACGCCGAGCTCTGCCGCGGCGACCGCCGTACCCCGGTCGTTGTGGGGGTGGATGCTCAAGATGATGGCCTCGCGGTGCGGGATTTCGCGGGCGAAGTACTCGACGAGGTCGGCGTAGACGTTCGGGGTCGACATCTCGACCGTCGCCGGCAGGTTGATGATCATCGGCGTCTCGACGGTCGGCTCCATCACGTCCATCACCGCCGCGCAGATCTCCAGCGCGTAGTCGATCTCGGTGCCGGTGAACGACTCCGGCGTGTACTCGTAGCGGACGTTGGTTCCCGGAAGCTTCGACTCGAGACGGCGGCACAGCCGCGCGGCCTCGACCGCGATGGCCGTGATGCCGGGTCTGTCGAGGCCGAACACGACCCGGCGCTGCAGCACCGACGTCGAGTTGTAGAGGTGGACGATGACGTCGTGGGCGCCGCGCAGGCTCTCGAAGGTGCGCTCGAGCAGCGCTTCCCGGCACTGCGTGATGACCTGGATCGCCACGTCGTCGGGGACGAGGTCCTGCTCGGCGAGCTGGCGCACGAAATCGAAATCCGGCTGCGACGCCGAGGGGAAGGCGACCTCGATCTCCTTGAAGCCCGTCTGGACGAGCTTGTCGAACATCTTGCGCTTGCGTGACGGGTCCATGGGATCGATGAGGGCCTGGTTGCCGTCGCGCAGGTCGACCGAGACCCACCGGGGCGCAGCCTTGACGATCCTGTCCGGCCAGGTGCGGTCGGGAAGGTCCACGAGCGGGTACGGGCGGTACTTCTCGAACTGCATCTTCTTCGGGCTCGCTGGTGTCGGCGGCATCAGTTGTCCTTCGTCAGTCGGTGTATGAACCCCGGGTACAAAAAACCTCCTGGCCATTCGGCACAGGAGGTCGGACGAGCGCGTCGGTGCGCTCGCCGTCAGGTGATAAGGAGGATGTGCAGGTCAGCTCGCATTGCCCGTTCAGTCTCGTTCACGGGCCGCGAGGCGTCAACTCGGCGACGAGGTGGTCGCGGCGAACATCTCCGTGACCCACCTCTCGAACTCGTCGGGACCGAGGGGGCGCGACCACAGGTAGCCCTGGCCGTACTCGCAACCGAGCTCGTGGAGGGCCACGCGCTGGTCCTGACTCTCCACGCCCTCGGCGCACAGCTCGAGCTTGAGGGTGCGGGCGAGGTTGATGATCGTCTCGACGATCGCGGCCGAGTCGGGCGACCCGATCGCCTCGATGAACGAGTGGTCGACCTTCAGCAGTCCGACGGGCAGGCGGCTGAGGTAGCTGAGCGACGACTGCCCCGTGCCGAAGTCGTCGATCGCGATCTTGATGCCGATCGCGCGCAGGTCCTCGAGCCGGCTGATCGACTTGTCGATCTCCTTCATCACCGCCGTCTCGGTGAGCTCGAGCCGCAGGCTGTCCGCGGTGGCACCGGTGGCGGCGAGCGCCCACAGGCACATCGTGACGGGGTTCGTGAGGAGCAGTTGGCGCGACGACATGTTCACCGAGACCCAGAGGCTCTCGCAGGCCGGCAGCTCCCGGCGCCAGCGGACGACCCGGCTCAACGCCACCTCGAGCACGTGCGCCCCGATCGCCGAGATGAGGCCGCTCTGCTCGGCGACGGGGATGAACTCGTCCGGGCGGAGCAAGCCCCGGGTCGGGTGCGCCCAGCGCACGAGCGCCTCGACACCGACGAGACGGGCGCTGCCAACGGTGAGGATCGGCTGGTACAAGACGCGCAGCTCGTCACGCTCGAGGGCGAAGCGGATCTCGCGCTCGAGGTCGAAGCGGCGCTCCACCTCCTCGCGTAGCTGGTCGTCAAAGTGCTCCACGTGGTCGCGGCCCCGGTCCTTGGCGCGGTGCATTGCCGCGTCCGCCGCCCGCAGGGCGTCGTCGGCGCTCGACGAGCCGGTGACGACGGCGACGCCACAGGAGACGGTGATGTACACCGGCTGGCCGTCGGCAACGAAGGGCTCGTCGAACAGGTGGATGGCGCGCTCGGCGAAGGCGCCGGCCTCGTCCTCGTCGGCGATCCGGTCGCAGAGCACGACGAACTCGTCGCCACCGAACCGGGCGACGAGGTCCTGGGGACCGCTGCCCGCGACGAGCCGGTGGGCGACGTCGGTGAGGAGGCGGTCTCCGGAGGCGTGGCCCAGCCCGTCGTTCACGACCTTGAAGCGATCAAGATCGATCGAGAGCACGGCCGAGAGGGTCTCGTCGTTCCGGTTGCGGGCGATGACGAGGTCGAGCCGGGCCGAGAACATCTCCCGGTTGGCGAGCCCGGTGAGGGGGTCGTGCAGGGCGTTGTGCCCGAGGGCGGCCTCGGTCTTCTTCCAGCCCGTGACGTCCTGGACCTGGCAGAAGTGGTAGGTCGTCCCGTCGTCGCTGCGGATCGCCGAGACCTCGACGAGCGCCGTGACGGTCGACCCGTCGGGGCGGATGAAGTGCCGCTCACCCTGATAGCGGCCGGCGTCGGAAGCCGTCAGCGGCTGGCCGCGGCGGGCCTCGAGGTCGCCCGCGTGGAGGAACTCGGCGAGCGCGTGCCCGAGCAGCTCCTCCTCCTCACGCCCGAGCAACCGGCACAGCGCCGAGTTGACGAGCGCGAAGCGGTCGGCGCCGTCGATCATCGCCATCCCGATGGCGCCCTGCTCGAACCCGAGACGGAAACGGTCCTCGACCCGCTTCTGCTCGCCCTCGGAGCCGCCCCGGGCCGACGCCCGCGACGTCGTCGACGAGCCGATCAGGTTGCCCGAGGAGTCGATGAGGGGCGTGACGGTGAGCGAGACCACGACCGGCGTCCCGTCCTTGCGCCGGCGGACCGTCTCGGCGAGCTCCACCCGCTTGCGCTTCATCACGCGGGAACGCACGTCGAGGACCCCGTTCAGGCGGTCGGCCGGCACGATGACGAGGGAGCTCGCCCCGACGGCCTCGAGAGCCGTGTAGCCGTAGAGGCGCTCGGCTGCCGAGTTCCAGCTCGTAATGACGCCGTCGAGCGTCTCGGAGAAGATCGCGTCGTCCGTCGACTCGAGGATCGCCGAGAGCCGGGTCGCCGACTCCTCGGCGAGCTTGCGGTCCGTGATGTCCCGCAGGTTGACGACGATGCCGATGAGCGAGGGCTCGTCGAGCCGGTTGGCGAACGTGAGCTCGGTCCAGCGGATGCTGCCGCGGGCGTCGAGGACCCGGGCCTCCGCCCGCAGCGGCGAGATCCCTCGGTTCGCGACGTCGTCGAGCAGGGCCGAGAGGTCGGCCCGGTCGTCCTCGACCACGAGCTCGCGCAGGTCCCGCCCGACGATCGTCTGCTGCGGCCAGAAGCGCTCGACGAGCTCGCTCGCCTCGCCCACGATGCCGCGGGCGTCGAGCAGCAGGTACCCCTCTCCGGCGTACTCGAGCAGCAGCCGCTCGCGGCGCTCGGCGCTCACCATCGTCTCCTGCGCCACCTGCATCTCGGTCATGTCGCGGAACGCCGTCACCACCGCGTAGGGCACTTCCTGGTCGGCGTGCACGAGCGGCGACGTCGTCGCCTCGAACCATCGCAGTTCCCCGTCACCACGCCGCACCTGCAGGAGCACCGGCGGCACCTGGCAGCGGGTCCGGCGCGCGACGGCGTCCGGGAGCTGCTCGCGCTCGAGCAGCCGGCCCGCCGCCGAGCGGATCTCGATCCCCGCCGTCGTGAGATCGGAGGAGATGAGGACCTCGCGGGGGAGCTGGAGCATCTCGAGGGCGCGTTCGTTGGCGAGCACGACGCGTCCGGTCGCCGACTGCACGAGGATCCCCTCGGCGATGGCGGCGAGCAGCCCTTCGACATGCGCGACCCGTCCGGCGATCTCGTCCCGGGGATCGGCGGTCTCGAAAAGCCGCGTCACCGTCGCGGCAAACTCGGTCGAGGTGAGCCCGGCGCGCTGCACCACCTCCTGGGCACCGTGGCGGCGGACCTCGTCGACAAAGCGCTGGTCCGGGTCCTCGACGAGCGCGATGACGACGCTCGAGGGGTAGGCGACGGTGACGTCGTCGAGGATGGCGAGTCCGTCTCGGGCCGGGGCACCGACGATGACAAGGTCGAACTCCCCGCGGTCGCCGACGAGCAGCGCCTCCGCGACCGAACTCGCGACGACCGTCTCCATGGCGATCGGGAGCGCGGCGATCAGTTCCCCGACCCCGAGCGGGTCGCGGTCGACGATCAGGATCTGGATCTGGCGTCCGTCTCGGCGCCGCAATGCCGCGATCGCAGCCCTCCTTGTCCCTATATTCTACGGCCTACATCTAGGTCGCATGAAACCACACCACCGGTGCGCGCGAGGTCACGTTGCGTGTGCGTGCCGCTAATCTTCGCCCGGCGCAGGTCGCCAGATCGGGCAGGACCGGAGAAAGAGCGAGCCATGAGGGCACAACGGGGTTTGCGGGCAGTACGTCTCGGCGTGATCGCCGGGCTTATCGGCGGGTTCGCGGTTGCGGCGGCGCGGTTCGTGCCGAAGCTCATCGCCCGGCGCTCCTTCAAGCGACTTGCGGCCACGAGGACGACCGAGGAGCTGTGGCCGCCCGTCCCCTCTCGGGCCGGCGGGCCGGTCCGGGTCGACGCGCCCCTCGCCGGTGGCGCTGACGACGGCGACGGTCCCGAGGGCGAGTGAGCTAGACCGTCGTGACCTCGTAGACGTCGAGGATCCCCGGGGCGCGGCGCAGCTTGTCGAGGACCTCGACGGGAACCGACCGGTCCGTCGCCAGCACCATGAGGGCCGTGTTCCCTCCCGCGGTCTGGCCGACGGCCATGTTCACGATGCTGATCCCGACGTCACCGAGCGCGGTGCCGACGAGGCCGATCTTGCCCGGACGGTCGTCGTTGCGCACGACGACCATTACCTCCGCCGGTGGCACCTCGACGGCGTGCGCGTCCAGGTCGACGATGCGCGGCTCCCCGCCGACGAGCGTGCCGGAGATCGAGTGGCGCGACGACCGGACGGTGACCACGCTCACCCGGTACGGCGAGCTCGCCGTCTGGGTCTCGTGCAGGACGAGGCCCCGCTCCTCGGCGACCCGGCGCGCGTTCACGTACGAGACGGGGTCGTCGGCCACGGCCGCGAACAGGCCCTTCAGGACGGCGAGGGTGAGGATGCTCACGTCTTCGCCGGCGAGGGTGCCCTGGCACTCGACGGTGAGCTCGTCGGGCAGCCCGCCCGAGAGCGAGGCGATGAAGCGGCCGAGGATCTCCGAGATGCCGAGGAACGGGCGAACCGTCTCGGACACGGCTCCCGCGTCGACGTTCACCGCGAACGGCACGAAATCCCCCGCCAGCGCCAGCACGACCTGCTCGGCAATCTGCTCGCCCGCCTTGTCCTGCGCCTCATTCGTGCTCGCGCCGAGGTGCGGCGTGACGACGACGCTGGGCAGCGTGAACAGCGGCGAGGCCGTCGTCGGCTCGGCGGCGAAGACGTCGATCGCGGCGCCGCCAACGCGGCCCTCACGAATCGCCTCGGCGAGCGCCTCCTCGTCGATGATCCCGCCCCGGGCGGCGTTCACGATGCGTACGCCGGGCTTGGCGAGCCCGAGCAGCTCCCGGCCGAACAGCCCGACGGTCTCCGGGTTCTTCGGCAGGTGGATCGTGATGAAGTCGCACCGGCTGACGAGATCCTCGAGGCTCGTGAGTTCCACTCCCATCCGCTTCGCCCGCTCGGGGGCGACGTAGGGGTCGTGGGCGACGAGGTGCATCCCGAAGCCGAGCGCCCGCTGCGCGACGAGGGCGCCGATCCGCCCGAGCCCGACGACGCCGAGCGTCTTGCCGTGGAGCTCCACGCCCTCCCATTTCGCCCGTTCCCAGCGGCCGGCGACGAGGGCGGCGTGGGCCTGGGGGATGTTGCGCGCCTGGGCGAGGAGTAGCGCGATCGTCAGTTCCGCCGCCGACAGGATGTTCGACTCGGGCGCGTTCACGACCATGACCCCGCGCCGCGTCGCCTCGGGAACGTCGATGTTGTCGAGGCCGACGCCGGCCCGCCCCACGACGACGAGGTCGCGCCCCGCGGCGAGCACGGCGGCGTTCACCTTGGTCGCCGAGCGGATCACCAGGGCGTGTGCCCCGGGGAGCGCCTCCAGGAGCTCAGCGGGTGTGAGCCCGAGCCGGACGTCGACCTCGTACCCGGCCGCCGTCATGGCGTCGAGCCCGCGCGCCGAGAGCGCTTCGGTGACGAGGATGCGGGTCATTGTTCGTCTCCCCCGTGCTTGTTGGTGTGACCCCGATCGCCCGGGGATTAGTCCTGCGACTCCCGTACGAGCGCCGCGAAGCGGCTGATGCCCTCGGCGAGGTCGTCGTCGGAGAGCGCGTACGAGAAGCGGGCGTAGCCGGGGGCGCCGAACGCCTCTCCCGGAACGAAGGCGACGTTCACCTCGTCGAGCACGAGCTCGGCGAGCTCGAGGGTCGTCGCCGCTCGACGCCCGTGGAGGTCGCGCCCAAGCACGCCGGCGAGCGAGGGGAAGGCGTAGAAGGCCCCCCGCGGGTTCGTGCACGTGACGCCGGGGATCTCGTTCAACATGCGGTGGATCGTCCGGCGCCGGCGGTCGAAGGCGGTGTGCATCGCCTGGACCGAGGTCATGTCGCCCGAGAGCGCGGCGAGCGCCGCGAACTGGGCGACGTTATTAACGTTCGAAGTCTCCTGGCTCTGCAGGTTCGTCGCCGCGGCGACGATCTCTCGCGGCCCGATCATCCAGCCGACCCGCCAGCCGGTCATCGCGAACGTCTTCGACACGCCGTTCACCACGACACAGCGGTCGGCGAGCTCGGGCAGGACGACCGGCATCGAGTGCCGCTCGGCGCCGTCGTAGACGAGGTGCTCGTAGATCTCGTCGGTGACCACCCACCAGCCCCGCTCGGCGACGAGTCGGCCGATCTCGGCCATGGCGGGCCGCGGGTAGACGGTCCCGGTCGGGTTCGAGGGCGAGGCGAAGAGCAGCACCTTGGTGCGCTGGCTGGCGTGTTCCTCGAGCCGCTCCGGCGTCACCATGAAGTCGGTCGACTCGTCGGTCGGCACAATGACCGGCACCCCTCCCGACAGCTGCGCCGACTCGGGGTAGGTCGTCCAGTACGGGGCGATGATGAGGACCTCGTCACCCGGGTCGAGGAGGGTCGCGAAGGCGTTCGCCAGGGCGTGCTTGGCGCCGTTGGTGACGAGCACCTGCGCGGCGGTGACCTCGAGTCCGGAGTCGCGCCGGGTCTTGGCGGCGATCGCCTCGCGCAGAGCCGGCAGGCCGGCCGTCGGCGTGTAGTGGTGGCTCTTGGGATCGCGGCAGGCGGCGATGGCGGCCTCGACGATGGCGGCGGGCGTCGGGAAGTCGGGCTCGCCCGCGCCGAAGCTGATGACGTCGATCCCCGCCTCTTGCAGGGCTTTCGCCTTGGCGTCGATGACTAGCGTGGCCGACGCTTCAACGCCGGCAATACGCCGGGACACGCCCGGCGGGCTGCCCGCCGCGCGGCTGGCGGCGCCAACCGGGCTGTTTCCGGGCGCGAAGTGGGGACCGGCGCTCATTGCTGTCATGCTTGCACAGTCTGCTGCGAAGCGGCACCTCCGCCAAAAGCGGATCATCCACGAAAGAGAGGCTCCGTGTCCACGCCCGAGATCCCGAGATCGATGCTCCCGTCCGACGGCCGGTTCGGCTCGGGACCGTCCAAGGTCCGCGCCGCCGGGTTCGCCTCGCTCGCCGCGGTCGCGCCGGGCTACCTCGGGACCTCGCACCGCCGCGCCGGCGTGCGCGACGTCGTCGGACGGGTGCGGCAGGGCCTCGCCGAGCTGTTCGGGCTGCCCGACGACTACGAGATCGTGCTCGGCAACGGCGGCACGACGGCGTTCTTCGACCTGGCGACGTTCTGCCTCATCGAGAACCGCAGCCAGCACTGTTCGTTTGGCGAATTCTCGGCCCGTTTCGCCGCCGCGGTCAAGGCCGCGCCCCACCTCGCCGAGCCGGAGATCCTGCTCGCCGAGGCCGGCAGGTGCTGCGCGCCCGTCGCGAATGACGCCGTCGACACCTACGCGCTCATCCACAATGAGACCTCGACCGGCGTGGCGATGCCGGTCACCCGTCCCCGCCACGACGACGGGACCGTCGCCGCCGGCCTCGTGATCGTCGACGCGACGTCCGCCGCCGGCTGCCTCGCGGTGGACCTGGCCGAGTGTGACGCCTACTACTTCGCACCTCAGAAGGGCTTCGGCGCCGAGGGCGGGCTGTGGCTCGCGGCCTGCTCCCCCGCCGCGCTCGAGCGCAGCGCACGGCTCCGCACCGCGGGCCGCTGGGTGCCGCCGACCCTCGACCTGGGCGTCGCCGCCGAGAACTCCCGGCTCAACCAGACCTACAACACGCCGGCGCTCGCGACGCTCTGGCTCCTCGCCGAGCAGGTCGAGTGGATGAACGCCCAGGGCGGGCTCGCCTGGGCCGTCGCGCGTTGCGACACCTCGGCGGCGATCGTCTACGGCTGGGCCGAGGACTCGAGCTGGGCGACCCCGTTCGTCACCGCCAGCGCGGACCGCAGCCACTCGGTCGCGACGATCGACTTTGCCGAAGGTGTCGACGCGGCCGCCATCGCGGCGACGCTGCGGCACAACGGCATCGTCGACGTCGAGCCCTACCGCAAGCTCGGCCGCAACCAGCTGCGGATCGCGCTCTTCCCCGCCATCGAGCCGGCCGACATCGAGGCCCTGACGGCCTGCATCGATTGGGTGGTCGGGCAGCTCTAGGGCCGGCGCCTACCCCCCCGAGACGTCCTCGAAGCGCTGGCGGCCCGCCGCGATGAACGACATCATCGCCCGCAGCTCGGCGCCGACGGCCTCGATCTGGTGGGCACGGCCCTTCTCGCGGAGCTCCTGGTAGAGCGGCCGGCCGCGCTCGTTCTCGGCGATCCACTCGGCGGCGAAGCGTCCATCCTGGATCTCGTCAAGGATCTTGCGCATCTCGGCGCGCACGGCGTCGTTGATGATGCGGGGGCCCCTCGTCAGGTCCCCGTACTCGGCGGTGTCCGAGACGCTGAAGCGCATCCCCGAGATGCCCTGCTCGTACATCAAGTCGACGATCAGCTTCATCTCGTGCAGGCACTCGAAATAGGCCGATTCGGGCTGGTAGCCCGCCGCGACGAGCGTCTCGAAGGCGGCCGTGGCGAGCGCGGTCAGGCCGCCGCACAGCACGACCTGCTCGCCGAACAGGTCGGTCTCGGTCTCCTCGGTGAAGGTCGTCTCGAGCACCCCGGCCCGGGTCGCGCCGAGCGCGTCGGCGTAGGCCAGCGCCAATGCCCTGGCCCCGCCCGACGGGTCCTGGGCCACGGCGACGAGCGCCGGCACGCCGCCCCCCTCGGTGTAGGTCCGCCGGACGAGGTGCCCGGGGCCCTTCGGCGCGACCATCGCCACGTCGACCTCCGGTGGCGGGGTGATCGTCGCGAAACGGATGTTGAAGCCGTGGGCGAACAGCAGCGCGTCCCCCCGGTTGAGGTGCGACGCCATCTCGGCCGCGTAGACCTTCGGCTGCTCGGTGTCCGGCAGCAGGACCATCACGACGTCCGCCTCGGCGGTCGCCTCGCCGATGCCGAGGACGCGCAGCCCTGCGTCCTCGGCCTTCTGGCGGGACGACGAGCCAGGCCGGAGCCCGACCCGGACGTCGACCCCCGAGTCGCGCAGGTTGAGGGCGTGGGCGTGCCCCTGGGAGCCGTAGCCGAGGATGGCTACCTTGCGACCGGTGATCGCTCCCCGGTCGACGTCCGATTCGTAGAAGAGCTTCGCCATCGCTACCTCGCTTCTTCTCGTCGCGCCGCGAGCGCTCGCGCCGGCGCAGCCGGCTGGGCGCCCGTCACGTCGCCGGGCTCAGTGTAGGAAGGCCGATCCGCCCGGTGCGCTGAATCTCGAGGATCCCGTAGCGCCCGAGCCCCGCCTCAAACTCGTCGAGCGGCCCGGTCTCGCCGACGAGCATGATCATCGTCGCCTTGGGGCTCTCCTCGACCACCTGGGCGCCGAAGCGCCCGATCAGCTCGACGAGGCCGGGCTCGCCGGACCGGGGGACGCCGACGGTCACGAGGAGGAGCTCGGCCTCCCTTGCGTCACCGGGGTCCAGCTCACTGATCTCGACGACGTTGATCAGCTTGTGCAGCTGGTCGACGATCTGGCGGAGCGGTGCCGACTCGACGTCGACGACGATCGAGATCCGGCTGAACCGCTCGTCCTGGGTCGGCGCGACCACGAGCGAAAAGATGTTGAAGCCCCGCCTCGCGAACAGTCCTGCGACCCGGGCGAGCACGCCCGCCCGGTTCTCTACGCGCACCGAGAGCAGGTGGTAACGCGGTCTGCCGTTGCCGCCCGTGGCGGGGCTCACTGGGCTGGCTCCGTCTGGCTCGGATGGAGGACGATGTCGTCGTTCGACATGCCCGCCGGGACGATCGGGTAGACGTGCTCAGCCGGGTCCGTGCGAAAGTCGATGACGACCGAGCGGTCCTCGATCTCGTTCGCCTTCTCGATCGCCGGCCGCACCTCCTCGGGCGAGGTCACCCGCAGGCCGACGGCTCCCATCGACTCCGCCCAGCCGACGTAGTCCGGCAGGTCGGGCGACAGGTACACCGAGGAGTAGCGCTCCTCGTAGAACATGTGCTGCCACTGGCGCACCATGCCCAGGTACGAATTGTTCAGGATGGCGATCTTCACGGGGATGTGCTCCATCGACATCGTGACGAGCTCCTGGGCGGTCATCTGGAAGCAGCCATCGCCGTCGATCGCCCAGACCATCCGGTCCGGCCGCCCGACCTTGGCGCCCATCGCCGCCGGCACGCCGAAGCCCATCGTGCCGAGGCCGCCGGAGTTGATCCAGGTGCGCGGCTGCTCGAAGCGCCAGAACTGCGACGCCCACATCTGGTGCTGGCCGACCCCGGAGACGAGGATCGCGTCGTCGGGCGTCGCCGCCCGCAGCTGCTCCACGACGAACTGCGGCTTGATCGTCGTCCCGTCACCGGCGTCGTACGTGTAGGGGAACCGTGCCTGCCACTCGGCGAGTTGGCCCATCCAGGGGGCGAGCCGCGCCGCCTCGAGCGGTCCGCCCTCGGCGAGCGCCTCGACGAGCGCCTCGATCGCGAGGCGGCAGTCGGCCACGACGGCGACGTCGGGCCGCCGCACCTTGCCGATCTCGGCGGGGTCGATGTCGACGTGGATGACGAGCGCCTCGGGCGCGAACGCCGATACCTTGCCCGTCACCCGGTCATCGAAACGGGCGCCCAGGGCGATGAGCAGGTCCGATCGCTGCATCGCCGTCACGGCCGTGTAGTTGCCGTGCATGCCCGGCATGCCGAGGCAGCGCGGGTCGGAGTCGGGGAAGATTCCCCGCGCCATCAGCGTCGTCACGACCGGCATCCCCGTCGCCTCGACGAGCGCGGCGAGCGCCCGGCTTCCCTCCGACTTCACGACGCCACCCCCCACGTAGAGGACGGGACGGCGGGCCGCCCGGATCAGCTCGACCGCCCGGTGGATCGCCTCGGGGTCGGGTTCGGCCGGCGGCGAGTACCCCGGCAGGTCGACCCTGCCGGCCGAATGCCACTCGACCCTCTGGTTGGCGACGTCCTTCGGGAAGTCGATCAGCACCGGGCCGGGACGCCCGGTCGTCGCAATGTGGAACGCCTCGGCGACGATCCGCGGGATCTCGGCGACGTCCTTGACGAGGTAGTTGTGCTTGGTCACCCCCATCGTGACGCCTGTCGTGTCGACCTCCTGGAAGGCGTCCGTGCCGATCGCGCCGGCGGCGACCTGTCCGGCGACGACGACGAGGGGCACCGAGTCCATGTAGGCGTCGGCGACCGGCGTGACGATGTTCGTCGCGCCCGGGCCGGAGGTGACGATGGCGACGCCGGGCCGGCCGGTCGCGTCGGCGTAGCCCTCGGCCGCGTGCCCGGCGCCCTGCTCGTGCCGGACGTGGATGTGCCGGATCGACGAGTCGAGGATCGGGTCGTAGACGGGAAGGATGGCGCCCCCCGGCAGGCCGAAGGCGACCTCGACCCCCTGCTCCTCGAGGCTCTTGATCAGGGCCTGTGCTCCAGTCACTTCCACTGTTCTCTCCTATCCACCGGGTCTTTGGGGCCTGTCACCCGGAACCGATCGCTCTGGCGACTTCACGCCGAGTACAAAACGACCTCCCTTTCGGGAGGCCGGGAAGCGCACGGACGGCGAGGACCGCCGCGCGCTATTCAAGGACTACGAGGTTCGACAGGCTCTGCGGCTCTTTCGTCATCATGACGAGTCTGCCAGCCGGGCCCGGGATCGGCAAACCGGCGCCTCGGACATGGGCGGGTGCGCCGCTCGCGGCAGCAATCACTTGACGCTGCGAGGACCAGATGGCGCCGCACCCATCCGGCGTTCAGGGCCGCTGAGCGCGCGGGGGTATCGGGAAACCTCACCGCGTCGCGTCCGTGTGGGCAGAGATCGATCGGGCGGACTGGCGATATGGCTCGTCGGTCGAGACCGGGTGTCCTCGCCGATGTTTCAGCCAATACCCCGAGCGCGGTCGACTGCGGTGCACTGCGCACACCCGAGGGATTCCCGGCTCGCCGGATGCCTCCGAATCGACTGGCCGTCGAGGTGTTCCTCCGGGATGTCAACGAAGGTAGCGACGTACGTTCTTGTCCCTGGCGATTGTTGTCCAAAAAAAGAGGCTGTAGCGTTCCGAGCCGGCGTCATTGTGGGAGTGAACGACCGGGCGGAGGTGCTTCATGCAACGACTCGTCTACCGAACAGGGTGTCATCTCTTTGCCCGTAGGGGCTTTGGTTCGACGGGCTTCGTGCGCCTTTCCATGGCAGCAGCCATCGTTGTGGGCGGGTTCCTTGTGGCCGGCGTCAATCTCCTTGGTGCGGCCCCCGCTACTGCCGCGAGTACCACCTGGTACGCGTACGCCTTGGGGGAGGCGAGCTCTCCGACGAGCTGCCCCGAGACCACCACGACAAGCGACGAATGCACGCTCACCCAGGCATTGGGCCTTGCCATCGCCGGCGACACCGTCGCCCTCGCCACTTCGGGGGCCGAGGGCACCCCCGCCACCTACTACGTAGGTAACTTCACCGTTGCCACGGGGACCTCCGGCTCCCCACTCACCGTCGAGCCGGCCTCAGGAGTGACCGACCCGATCCTGGACGGGAACAGCGGATCTTCCAGCGGTTGTCCCACCACCGTCTGTGACGGCCCAGTGCTCACCATCTTCAGCGGCCGCTACGTCACGATCGAGAACATCACGATCCAAGATGCCGACAACACAGCCACCAGCAGCGGTGGCGGGATCTTCAGTAACGGCACCGCCACGCTGACCAACGACACCTTCTCGGAGGATTCGGTCGACGACTACGGCGCCGGGTTCTACAACAACGGCACCGCCACCTTGACCGGCGACACCTTCTCGGGCGATTCGGCTGGCTACTACGGCGGCGGGGTCTTCAACACCGGCACCGTCACCCTGACTGGCGACACCCTCTCGAATGATTCGGCTGACGAGCACGGCGGTGGCGGGGTCTACAACGAGGGCACCGCCACCCTGTCCAACGACACCCTCTCGGTGGATTCGTCAACCACCGATGCCGGCGGCGGGGTCTACAACAACGGCGGCCACGTCACCTTGACCGACGACACCCTTTCGGGGGATTCGGCGTATACAAACGGCGGCGGGGTCTTCAACACCGGCACCGCCACCCTTCTCGACGACACCCTCTCGGGGAATTCGGCTGTCTACGGTGGCGGGGTCTTCACCAGTGGCACCGCCACCCTGACCAACGACACCCTCTCGGGGGAATCGGCGACCTACGGTGGCGGCGTCTACAACAGCAACACCGCCACCCTGACCAACGACACCCTTTCGAAAGATACGGCGAACTACGGTGGCGGGGTCTACAACGAGGGCACCGCACCCTCCATCTCCAATTCCATCCTCGCTGCGTCCCCGTGCTGGGGCACCGTCACAGACGGTGGCTACAACGTCGAGTCCGACAACACCTGTGGCTTGGGCACAGACGACGTCGTGAGTAGCACGACGATCAAACTCGGCTCCTCGCTCGCCGCCAACGGTTCCACCGGCCCCGAGACCCTTGCCATCGGGACCAACAGCTCCGCCTTTGAAGAGGTGCCGAACGCAGCGTGCACGCCCACAAAAGACGAGCGCGATGATACCCGCCCCGGTATCCCGGGCGAGAACTGCGATGCGGGTGCCTTCGAGTACCAACAGGGCACGCCCACCACACCGACGATCAGCAACCTCCCGACAAGTGCCACCTATGGCGGCGGCTTCACCGCGACCGTCTCGACGACCGGGGACGGGACGAAGTCGGTGACCTCCAACTCCAAAGGCGTTTGCTCGGTGAGCGGCTTCACCGTCTCCTACGTCGGGATCGGCACGTGCAGGCTCACCGCGCACGTCGCCCTGGGGACCGGCTACGCCGCCGCCAACGGGACTGCCCAGACCTTCTCGGTCGGTAGGGCCACCACCAAGACCGTCCTCAAGCTGTCGGCGAAGAAGGTCACGTACGGGCACGAGCAGGCCGAGCACCTGTCGGTCACGGTTTCCCCGCAGCACCCCGGCACGACGCCGACCGGGAGTGTCACGGTCAAGACCCCGACAGGAGCGCTGTGTGCGATCACGCTCTCGTCCGGCAAGGGGTTGTACGCGCTCTCAGCCAAGCGGCTCAAGGTGGGCACCTATCACCTCGTCGCCACCTACGGGGGCAGCTCGAAGTTCGCGAGCTCGGCCTCAGCCACGGGGACGCTCACCATCGTCAAGTGACAGCCCGCAAACTGTCCTTCGGCCGTGGATTCAGGGCTCGGTGATCGCGCCGCGTTCGGCCCCGGCCACGAGAGTCGCGTACTTGGCGAGCACGCCGGTCGTGTAACGCGCCGGCGGCGGGCTCCACTTGGCTCGACGGCGGGCGAGCTCGTCCGTGCCGACTTCGAGTTCGACCGACCCCGTCGTCGCGTCGATCACGATGCGGTCGCCGTCGGCGACGAGGGCGATCGTCCCACCCGACGCGGCCTCGGGAGCGACGTGGCCGATGCAGAAGCCCTGGGTCCCGCCAGAGAAGCGCCCGTCGGTGACGAGGGCGCAGTCCTTGTCGCGGCCCACCCCGACGAGCGCCCCCGTGACCGAGAGCATCTCGGGCATCCCGGGGGCGCCCTTGGGGCCCTCGTAGCGGATGACGAGGACGGTCCCCGGCACGATCGAGCCGGAAAGGATCGCCTCCATCGCCGCGTCCTCGCCGTCAAAGACGCGGGCCGGGCCGGCGAAGCGGTCGATGTCGGCCCCGGCGATCTTCACCACGGCGCCCTCGGGCGCGAGGCTCCCGCGCAGCACGACGATGCCGCGGGCATGGATCGGCGCGGAGAACCCGTGCACGACTGTTCCGTCGGGAGCCGGGGGCCTGTGGCGCGCGAGGTTCTCGGCGACCGTCCCCCCGGTCACCGTCAGGCAATCCCCGTGGACGAGGCCCTCGTCCAGGAGCAGCTGCATCACGACGGGCACGCCGCCGACCCGGTCGAGATCGACCATGTGGAACCTGCCGTGCGGCTTCATGTCGGCGAGGTGCGGCACGCGGGCACCCACCGCCTCGAAGTCGCTAAGCGAGAGCTCGACCTGCGCCTCGTTGGCGATCGCCAGTAGGTGCAGGACGGCGTTCGTCGAACCGCCGAGGGCCATCGTCACGGCGATGGCGTTCTCGAAGGCCTGCTTGGTCATGATCTGGCGGGGACGGATGCCCTTCTCGAGCAGGCCCATGACAACCCGGCCCGACTCGTAGGCGATGTCGTCGCGGCGCGGGTCGATGGCGGGGGGCGTCGCCCCCCCGGGGAGCGCCATGCCGAGCGCCTCGGCGACCGAGGCCATCGTGTTGGCGGTGAACATCCCGGCGCACGACCCCTCGGTCGGGCAGGCGTGGGTCTCGATCTGGTGGAGGGTCTCGTCGTCGATGTCGCCCCGGGCGTGCGCCCCGACGG
Source organism: Acidimicrobiaceae bacterium (assembly GCA_003159795.1). Taxonomy (GTDB): domain Bacteria; phylum Actinomycetota; class Acidimicrobiia; order Acidimicrobiales; family Bog-793; genus Bog-793. The sequence goes on from PLPK01000018.1 coordinate 40,092, forward strand.
CCTCGAAGACGCTCGTGATATCGAGCGTGGCTCCCCGCCAGTGCCCGGGCAGGATCGTGCCGGCGTAGACGAAGACCATCGGCAGGTCGAGACGGGCCGCCGCCATGAGCATGCCAGGAAGGGACTTGTCGCAACCGGCCAGTCCCACGAAGGCGTCGAAGCGCTCGGCGTGCATCATCGTCTCGACCGAGTCGGCGATCACCTCCCGGCTGACGAGCGAGGCCCGCATCCCCTCGTGCCCCATCGCGATCCCGTCGGAGACGGCGATCGTCACGAACTCGACCGGGACGCCGCCGGTGTCACGTACCCCCTGCTTCGCCCGGCCCGCCAGGCGCTTGAGCGGCATGTTGCACGGCGTGACCTCGTTCCAGGTCGAGGCGATGGCGACCTGAGGGAGACGGAAGTCGCCGTCCGTCATCCCGGTGGCGCGCAGCATGGCGCGGGCCGCCGCGCGGCGCGGCCCCTCGGTGACGTCCTGGCTGTGGATCTTCAACGACTTCGCCGGATCGGCCGACGCGGGCGTCGCGTCTCTGGGGGTCATCGCGACACCTTAGGCAACGCACCCTTTGCCGGTCAGTTCCGGCGGGCCTCCAACAGGGCCGCGACGGCCTTGCCGTTCGCCCGGCCCCGGGTCGACCGCATGACCGCGCCGAGGAGGAACTGGGCCACCTTGGCGTCACCTTGCCGGTAGCGGTCCCACTCGGCCGGGTGCGCCGCGATGGCGGCGTCGACCGCCGCCTCGAGCTCGGCCGGATCGAGGGCCTCGAACCCGAGGCGGGTGGCGATCTGCGCAGGCTCGCCGCCATCCTCGAGCATCGCGGCGAGGACCGATTTCGACTGCGTCGCCGACAACTTTCCGGCGGCCTCCAGCTTCACGAGCTCGGCGAATGCCGCGGGGTCGAGGGCGCGGGCCTCGTCGGGGCGGTTGGCCGCCTCGTTCGACGCCCGGGCGAGCGCGAGGCGCGCGTCGGCGCCGGCGCCGGCCGCCGCGGCCACGAGATCGTCGAGCCCGAGGCCGACGACGGTGGCGAGCTGGTCGACCGGGGCGGGTGCACCGTCCGCCGCGACGAGCTCGGCGAGCCGGTGACGCCGCGCCGCCGGCAGGGGGCCGAGCGCGGCCGCCACCGCGGCGACCTCCTCCGCGCTTGGGACCAACGGCACGAGGTCGGGCTCGGTGAAGTACCGGTAGTCGTAGGCCTCCTCTTTCGAGCGCAGCGACGAGGTGCGGCCCTCCTCCTCGTTCCAGTGACGGGTCTCCTGCGCGACGGTCCCGCCCGCCTCGAGGATGCCGATCTGGCGGGCCGCCTCGTAGTCGACGGCCCGCCCGAGGGAGCGCAGCGAGTTGAGGTTCTTCACCTCGCTGCGGGTCCCGTACTCGGCATCGCCCGCCCGGCGGACCGAGATGTTGGCGTCGACGCGCAGCGAGCCCTCCTCCATGCGGCCGTCGGAGGTCCCTGTCGCGACGAGGATGGCCCGCAGCTCGGTCACGTAGCTGCGGGCTTGCTCGGCGCTGCGAATGTCCGGGGCGGAGACGATCTCGACGAGCGGCACGCCAGCGCGGTTGTAGTCGACGAGCGAGTAATCGGCGTCGTGGATCCGCCCGCCCCCGCCGACATGCGTCGTCTTGCCGGTGTCCTCCTCGATGTGGGCCCGCACGATGCCGACGAGCGTGCCGTCGGCGAGCTCGATGTGGCCGCCGACGTTGATCGGCGCGTCGTACTGGCTGATCTGGTAGTCCTTCGGCATGTCGGGGTAGAAGTAGTTCTTCCGGTGGAAGACCGACGCCTCGACCGAGGAGCCGAGCGCCGTCCCAATCCGCATCGCGAACTCGACGGCGCGGGCGTTCAGCACCGGAAGCGACCCGGGCAGCCCGAGGCATACCGGGCACACGTTCGTGTTCGGCTCGGACCCGAAGGCGTTCGGGCACGAGCAGAACAGCTTCGTCACCGTCGACAGCTCGCAGTGCACCTCGAGCCCGACGACGGTCTCCCAGCCGCGGGCCGCCGACCCGTTCTCCGTCATCGGACGGCTCCCGCCAGGCGGGGCTCGATCGGCCCCCGCGCCCCCGGGTCGGCACCATGCTCGATCACGGCGGCGGCGCGGAACATCGGCCCCTCACCGAGGGTGGGCGCCAGCACCTGGACGCCGACGGGGAGCCCCTCGGACAGCGAGAAGGGCACGCTCACCGCCGGGTGGCCGGCAAGGTTCGTCGGGATCGTGTAGAGGTCCGACAGGTACATCGCCAGCGGGTCCTGGGTCTTCGCGCCGATCTCGAAGGCGACCGTCGGCGAGGTCGGGCCGATCAGCACGTCGAAGTGCTCGTACGCCTCGCCGAAGCCGCGGGCGACGAGCGTACGCACCCGTTGGGCCTGGCCGTAGTAGGCGTCGTAGTACCCGGCGGAGAGCACGTAGGTGCCGAGCATGATGCGCCTTTTCACCTCGGGGCCGAAACCCTTCGAACGCGAGCGTGCGTTCATCTGGGCCGCGTCGGGGCCGTCGACGCGCAGGCCGTAGCGGACGCCGTCATAGCGCGCGAGGTTCGACGAGGCCTCGGCCGGCGCGACGAGGTAGTAGGCGGAGAGCCCCAGCATGAGGGCCGGGATGGCGACCTCCTCGACGACCGCCCCCGCGCGGCTCAGCACCTCGGCCGCGGCGCGGACCGCGGCGACGCATGACGGGCTCGCGTCGACGAGGAAGTCCGAGATGACGCCGACCCGCAGGCCCGCGACGCCGGCCTCGAGCTGGCGTGACACCGGCTCCAGGCCGACTTCGAGCGACGTCGAGTCCGCCGGGTCGTGTCCGGCGATGACGTCGAGGAGGGCCGCCGCGTCGGCGACCGTGGCGGCGAACGGTCCGATCTGGTCGAGCGAGCTCGCGAAGGCGATCAGCCCGTAGCGCGAGACCAGCCCGTAGGTCGGCTTGACGCCCACGACCCCGCACAGCGACGCCGGCTGGCGGACCGAACCGCCGGTGTCCGAGCCGAGGGCGAGCGGCACGAGGCCCGCCGCGACCGAGGCGGCACTGCCCCCGGACGAGCCCCCGGGCACGCGGTTCGGGTCCCACGGGTTGTGGGTCACCCCGTAGGCGGAGTTCTCCGTCGACGATCCCATCGCGAACTCGTCGAGGTTCGTCTTGCCGACGGCGACGGCTCCAGCGGCGGCGACCACCTTCACGACCGTCGCGTCGTAGGGCGGCACCCAGCCCTCGAGGATGCGCGACCCGGCCGTGGTCGGGACCCCGCGCGTGCACAGGTTGTCCTTCAGGGCGAGCGGCACGCCGGCGAGCGGGCCCGGATCACCGCCCGCCGCGACTACAGCGTCGACGGCGTCGGCAGCGGCGAGGGCGGCGTCGGCGGTCACCGTGAGGAAGCAGTGGAGCGCGCCGTCGAACGAAGCGATGCGCTCGAGCGCGGCCTCGACGACCTCGCGGGCGCGGACCTCGCCGGCGCGGACCGCCCGGGCGATCTCGAGTGCGCTGGTGGGGTACTCGAACACGGCGCTCACGGAGCCTCGCCCAGGATGGGCGGGACCCTGAACCGGCCGCCCTCAGCGTGCGGCGCCTGGGAGAGCACCTCGTCACGCGGAAGCGTCGGCCCGGGGGTGTCCGGGCGCAGAACGTTCGCCAGTTCGAGCGGGTGCGCCGTGGCGGGCACGGCGGTCGTGTCGAGCCCGGTCACCGCGGCGACATGGTCGAGGATCGAACCGAGCTGCGCGGCGTACAGATCGACCTCGCTGGGTTCGAGATCGAGACGGGCGAGTCGCGCGACGTAGACGACATCATCACGGGAGAAGCCTTCGGTCACCCCCGTATCGTACAGAGCCACCAGATGACGCAGAATCGACAGGTAGTCTGCTCCCACGGGCAGGGACACCGCGGGTGCCCGCCGGGGATCGGAGAACCGTGGCGACGAGGCAGGCGTTCTTGAGCGACGAGTGGGTCGCGGCCGCGCGGGCGATCTACGCCCGACACGCCGACTCGGCCGCGCCGGCGACCACGAGCGTCCGGATCAACCTCGTCATCGAGGACGTGCCCTTCGGAGAGGGGACGATGCTCGCGCACATCGACACCTCGACGGGTTTCGCCGACATCGACCTCGGCCACCTCGCGGATCCCGAGCTCACCGTGCACCTCGACTACCAGCTGGCGAGGACCGTGCTCGTCGAGGGCGACGCGCAGGCCGGGTTCGAAGCCTTCATGGCCGGCCGGGTCCGCATGGAGGGCGACGTGACGAAGTTGCTCACCTTCCAGCAGGCGACGCCCAGCCCGAGTCAGATCGCGATCGCCGGGGAGATCCGCGCCATCACCGGCTAGAGGCGCTCAGCCGGTCTCACCCGTCTCGAGCAGGCGGACGAACCCGGCCTCGTCGAGGACCGGGATCCCGAGGGCGTCCGCCCGGGCGGTCTTCGCGGCCCCCGGGTCGGCGCCCACGACGAGCGCCGCCGTCTTCGCCGAGACGGACCCGGGGGACTTGCCTCCCCGGGCGATGATCGCCGCCTCGGCCTCCTCGCGGGTGAACCCCTCGAGGGTCCCAGTGACGACGACGCTGCGGCCCGCAAGCGTCTGGGCGGGCCCCCCCTCGCCCGACCCACCGTGGCGGGCCGAGGCGAAGCTCACCCCGGCCGCCCGCAGCTTCTCGATCACCGCGTGGTTGCGCGTGGCACCGAAGAAGGCGTGAACGCTCTGGGCGATGACGGAACCCACGCCGTCGACGGCGCCGAGGCGCGTCTCATCGGCCGCGGCGAGCGCGTCGAGGTCAGCGAAATGGACGCTCAGCTGCTCGGCAACCGTCGAGCCGACGTGGCGGATCGACAGCCCGACGAGCAGGCGGGCGAGCCCCGCCGAGCGCGAGCTTTCGATCGCCGCGACGAGGTTCGCCGCCGAGAGCTCCCCGAAACCCTCGATGGGGGCGAGGGCGCGGGCGTCGAGCGCGTAGACGTCGGCGACGTCGGCGAGCATGCCCGCCGCCACGAGCTGGGTGACGCGCTGCTCGCCGAGGCCCTCGATGTCCATCGCTGTCCGGGAGCAGAAATGCGCCAAGCGCTGCACCCGCTGGGCGGCGCACTCGAGGTTCACGCAGTAGGTGTCCGCCTCGCCGTCGAGCCGGACGAGCGGGCTCGCGCAGCTCGGGCAGCGTTCCGGGAAACGCCAGGGGACGCTGTCGGCCGGGCGCCGCGCCGGCACGGCGCCGACCACCTCGGGGATTACGTCGCCGGCCTTGCGCACGATCACCGTGTCGCCCGGCCGCACGCCCTTCCCGGCCACCTGGTCCTCGTTGTGCAGCGTCGCGTACTCGACCGTCGACCCGGCGACGGCGACCGGGGTGAGCTTGGCGTACGGCGTCGCCCGTCCCGTCCGGCCGATCGAGACGAGGATCTCCTCGAGCAGCGTCGTGCGCTCCTCGGGCGGGAACTTGTAGGCGATCGCCCAGCGCGGCGCCCGCGAGGTCGCGCCGAGCGCCCGCTGCAAGGCGAGGTCGTTCACCTTGGCGACGACGCCGTCGATCTCGTAGTCGAGGTCGTGGCGGTGGTCCTGCCAGTGGCGGCAGAACTCGTACGCCGCGGCGAGCCCGTCGACCGTCCTCGTCTCGGGGTTGACCGGCAGGCCCGCCCGCCGCACGAGCTCCAGCGCCTCGGCGTGCGAGCCGAGCCGCGCGCCCCGCGGTCCGGCGGCGCCGCCGTCCACCTCGCCGATCTGGTAGGCCCAGAACGAGAGTGGGCGCGAGGCGGTGACCGCCGGGTCCTTCTGGCGCAGCGACCCTGCGGCGGAATTGCGGGGGTTGGCGAATCGGCGGAGCCCAGCCGCCGCCTGCCGGCGGTTCAGCGCCTCGAACGCCGAGACGGGCAGGTACACCTCGCCGCGCACCTCGAGGACCTCGGGCACGTCGCCGGGGTCGAGCGCGAGCCGCGCGGGGATGGCGCGAATCGTGGCCACGTTCGCCGTGACGTCCTCGCCGGTCGTCCCGTCGCCGCGGGTCGCGGCCTGCACCAGCCGACCCCGCTCGTAGCGGAGCGAGACGGCGAGGCCGTCGATCTTCGGCTCGCACACGACACGCACCGCGCCGTCGCCCACCTCGGGCACCGCGGCGGCCAGCCGCTCGACGCGATCGCCCCAAGCGTGGAACTCCTTGGGGGAGAACACGTTGTCGAGGCTCATCATGGGCACGGCGTGGCGCACCGGCACGAACTGCGCCAAGGGCGCGGCCCCGACCGTGCGCGACCCGGAGTCCGGCGTAGCCAGTTCGGGGTGGGAACCCTCGAGGTGCTGCAGCTCGACGACGAGGGCGTCGTACTCGGCGTCGGCGATCTCGGGCGCGTCGTCACGGTGGTAGCGGTCGGCGTGGTAGCGGATGAGGGCGCGCAGCTCGGCCGCCCGCGCCGCCGGGTCGGCGTGCGAGCCCGCGGCGTGCTCGGCCGCCAGCCCTTCGACGAGGGGCGCCTCGTCGGCGGGACCCGTCGTCACGCCGCGATCCCCGACCCGACGACCACGTCGCCGACGTAGCAGGCGACGACCTGGCCGGGCGCGACCCGCCGGGCGGGGCGCGCGAACTCGACCCCGCCGGCGGTGACGACCGCCGGGCGCGGCTCCCCGTGGGCACTGACCTGAACCTCGATCGCGGTGCCGGCGTCCAGCGGCTCGTCGAACCAACTGCGGGCGCCGAAGGCGACGCCGTTAGTCAGCAGGTCCGCCTGCGAGCCGGCGAACACGGTCGCCGAGGCGATGTCGACCCGCACGGCGTAGCGCCGCTCGCCGCTGGCCGCGCCAAGGCCCCGGCGCTGGCCGACCGTGACGAGCTCGATCGCGTCAAGCGTCGCCAGCTCGGCGCCCGTCGTGACATCGACGACGCGGCCGGCGTGCAGTGGGATCCGCTCCGCGAGGAAGGCCGACCGCCCCATCTCGGAGGGCTTCGAGGAGATGAAGCACACGTCCTGGCTGTCGGGCTTGGCGGCGGTGCGCAATCCGAACTGCCTGGCGAGCTCGCGCACCGCGGTCTTCGTGAGGTCGCCGACCGGCATCAGCACGTGCTCAAGGTCAGGTGTCCGCAGCGTGGAGAGCACATAAGACTGGTCCTTCTGCCGGTCCGCGCCCCGGCGCAGCATCACCCGAGGGCCCGCCACCTGGACCCGGGCGTGGTGCCCCGTCGCGACCGCGTCGAAACCGAGCCGGCGGGCGCGGACCGCGAGGTGACCAAACTTCACGGCGCGGTTGCACTCGACGCAGGGGTTCGGCGTCCTGCCCCCGGCGTGGTCGGCGACGTACGGCTCGACGACGTCACGGGAGAACTCCTCGCTGAAGTTGAACACCCGGTGCTCGATGCCGAGCTCGTCGGCGACGCGGCGGGCGTCGTCCACGTCGGCGACCGAGCAGCAACCCGAGTCGCCGGATCCGCCCCACAGCTTCAGGGTCGCACCAACAACCTCGTGGCCCGCCCGGACGAGCAGGGCCGCCGCGACCGAGGAGTCGACCCCGCCGGACATCGCGACGAGCACGCGCACGCGCTCAGTCTCCCATCGCGTCCAGCCCGGTGAGCGACGCCGCAGCCGCGGCGACGACGTCGGCCGCGAAGTCGATCTCGGCCTCGGTCGTCGCCGGCCCGAGCGTGAACCGCACCGCCTCGCGGACGGCGGGACCCCGCCAGCCCATCGCGCGCAGGACGTGGCTCGGCTCGATCGCCCCCGAGGAGCACGCCGAGCCCGCCGACGCGGCGACGCCGGCCTCGTCGATCAGGAAGAGGAGCTCCTCGGCGGCCACGCCGGGAAACCGGACGTGGGCGTGCCCGGGCGCCGTGAGATCCCGCGGGGCCGACTCGACCATCCCCGGCACCGCCTCGGTGAGCCCGTCGAGGAACCGGTCGCGCAGCCGCCGCGTCCTCGCACACGCCCCGGCGCGCTCGTCCACCGTGGCGCGGGCCGCCGCGGCCATGGCGACGATCCCCGCGACGTTCTCGGTCCCCGGCCGCAGGCCCCGCTCCTGGCCGCCCCCGGCGCAGATTGCCCCGAGCGCGCCCACGGCGCGCCGGCGCACGACGAGCGCGCCCACCCCCTTCGGGCCGCCGAACTTGTGGGCCGACACCGATACGAGATCACACTCGGCGAGCTCAACGGCCACGTCGCGCCACACCACCGCTTGCACGGCGTCGCTGTGGACGAGAGCCCGGGGGGCGGCCCGGCGTACCGAGGCCACGACGTCATCGAGCGGCTGGACGGTCCCGACCTCGTTGTTCACCGCCATCACGCTCACGAGGGTCGCCGTCTCGTCGAGGGCGAGGGCCAGCGCGTCGAGGTCGACGACGCCCTGGGCCGTCACACCCACAATCCGCGCGCCGACGCGGCGTGCCGGGTTAAGGACGGCGTCGTGCTCGATCGCGCTCGTGACGACGAGCCCACCGACCCGCCCGTGCACGCCGAGCACGGCGAGGTTGTCGGCCTCGGTGCCGCCCGAGGTGAATACGACCTCGCCCGGCGCGCAGCCCAGCACGGACGCCATCTCATCTCTGGCGTCGTCGAGCGCCCGCCGGGCCCGCCGGGCCGCGGCGTGAACGCCGGACGGGTTGGCGAACTCGGCCGTGCAGTACGGCAGCATCGCCGCGACCGCCTCGGCACGCATCGGCGTCGTCGCGGCATGGTCGAGATAGGCGCCCCGCGATCCGGTTCGGCCGTCAGGCCCGGAATGCTCCATGGGCGTCCAGTCCACTCGATGGGCGGCGCGCGCGCCTATCAGGAGCCGGGGGACGTCACGCCGTAGCGGCGCTCGCGGGCCATAGTCAGCACGGCCAGCAGCGCCTCGACGACGGCCGGGTCCGCCGGCAGCAGGCTGGGGATGTCGCGGGTGGCGAGATACCCCTCGAAAAAGGCCCGCCGGTTGCGCGCCACCCAGGCCCGGGCGAGGCGGGAGGCACGCTCGACCTCGACGACCGGCCGCAGGGCGAGCGCCTCCCGGGCGACGCGGTCGATGGAAAACCACATGTCGGCGAGATCCTCGATCGGCGTGCCAGATCGCGGGCACAGCGAAGTGAGCGAGAGCGCGTCGGCGAACAAGGGATCGTCGCCGAACCCGACGACGACCCAACCTGTCTCGCCGCGCATCACGCGGCGCAGGTGGAAGTCGCCGTGGACCCGGATCGCCGACCCGGCCTCGCCGTGGCGGATCGTCCCAAGGCGCGCGACGAGGTCCGCGCTGCCCGGGGCGGGGGGCCCCGCCTTCGGCGCCCCGAACCCGTTCGCGCTCAGGCCCGCGATCTCGTCGGCGAGCGTCGCCGGCTCGACCTCGGTCACCCCGAAGGCGTCGGCCAGCGCGAGATGCATCCGCGCGGCCGTTCCTCCGAGGCGCCTCATCTCCGAGGCGAGATCCCCGCCCGCCGCGGCCACCGCCGCGGCGGGATCGAAGGCGAGCCCGGGGCCGAGGAGGCCGGGACGCGGGTCGGCCCGGACGTAGCCGGAGACGCGGGCCAGCAGGTCCCGCAACGAGGTGAGCGCCAACAGCCGCCCCTCGAGCGCCGAAGGGAGGAACTCGCGCACGAGCGCGAGGTCCAACCCATCGGCGGCCCACACCGCCACCGGCGCGAGGATCGCGTTGAAACCGACGGCGTCGAGCTTCATCGCCACCTCGATCTCCGGACGGGAGGTGTCCTCGAGCACCCGGTAGCACTTCATGAGGAACCGCCCGTCGTAGACGAGCGAGGCGTGGGAAACGGCCGTCGCGACCTGCCGGACGTGGCGCGCGGTCTCCCGCCCCCCGGTCGCGAGGCGGAACAGACCGAGCGCGAGCTCGTCGTCGGCCAGCGCGTCGTAGACGAGCACGCTGCGCTGGCCCTCGAGGGCCGAGCCGAAGATCGCGCCCTCGCGCCCATGGAGCGCCTGCGACGCCTCGGCGGCGTCGCGCCACCCCGCGAAGACGCTGAAGTGCCGGCCACGGCACTGGAGGAGCAGGCGGCACAGCGGCGGCGACGCCTCGTTGAGCATCTCGGAATTGACGAGCTCGATCTCGTCGGCGCGAGCCCCCGGCGTCGTCAGCTGGAACCACGGCTGGCGGTCGAGGTACGCCCGGGCGAGGGCGCCCAGCTCGGCGGGCACGAGGACCATTCAGCGCCCCTCGACCTGGAGCCAGAAGAAGCCGTGCGGCCCGAGCGTGACGGGGTAGCCCTCGAGCCCGATCGGCGGGAACGTCGAACGGCCAATGAGCTCGACCGGCGGCGATTCCTTCCAACGGACAAGGCTCAGCTCGGTCGCCTGGGCGAAGCGCGAGAGGTTGTTCACGCAGACGATCGACTGCGCCTCGCCCGTCGCCGGGTCCCTCCCGCGCCGCAGGTAGGCGAAGACCGACGGGTTGTCCGCCGAGAGGACCTCCAGCGAGCCCGTGGCGAAGACTGGGTGCTGGCGACGGACCGCGATCATCCGGCGGAGCCAGTGCAGGAACGACGACGGGTCCCGCAGCGAGGCCTCGACGTTCACCGAGGCGTAGCCGTAGACGGGATCCATGAGGGGGGGCAGGTAGAGCTGCTCGAAGTCGGCCGTCGAGAAGCCGGCGTTGCGATCGGGGGTCCACTGCATCGGGGTGCGGACCGTGTCTCGGTCACCGAGGTAGATGTTGTCGCCCATGCCGATCTCGTCGCCGTAGTAGAGGACCGGCGCCCCGGGAAGCGAGAGCAGCAGGGCGAACAGGAGCTCGCTGACACCACGGTCGTTGTCGACCAGCGTCGCCAGGCGGCGGCGGATCCCCAGGTTCTTGCGCATCCGGGGATCGCTGGCGTACTCGGCCCACATGTAGTCGCGCTCCTCGTCGGTCACCATCTCGAGCGTGAGCTCGTCGTGGTTCCGCAAGAAGATCCCCCACTGGCACCCGTCCGGGATCGAGGGCGTCTGGGCGAGGATCTCCGTGATCGGGAAGCGGTGCTCGCGGCGGACCGCCATGAACATCCGCGGCATGAGCGGGAAGTTGAAGCACATGTGGCACTCGTCGCCGTCGCCGAAGTAGTCGGCGACGTCGTTGGGCCACTGGTTCACCTCGCCGAGCAGCACCCGGTTCGGGTAGTCGGCGTCGATCATCGCCCGGATCTCGCGCAGGAAGGCGTGCGTCTCGGGCAGGTTCTCCCCGTTCGTTCCCTCGCGCTGGAAAAAGTAGGGCACGGCGTCGAGCCGGAAGCCGTCGACGCCGAGGTCGAGCCAGAAGCGGACCACCGCGAGCAGCGCCTCGCGGACCTCGGGATTGTCGAGGTTGAGGTCCGGTTGGAAGTGGAAGAAGCGGTGCCAGTAGTACTGCCGGCGCACACCGTCCCAGGTCCAGTTGGAGGCCTCGGTGTCCGAGAAGATGACGCGGATGTCCGGATAGCCCTTGTCGTCGTCGCTCCAGACGTACCAGTCGGCCTTCGGGTTGTCTCGCGAAGACCGCGACTCGACGAACCACGGGTGGGTGTCGCTCGTGTGGTTGAGGACGAGGTCGATCATGATCCGCATGCCCCGGTCGTGGGCGGCGCCGATGAGCCGCGTCATGTCGTCGAGGGTCCCGAACTCGGGGGCGACGTCGCAGTAGTCGGCGACGTCGTAGCCCCCGTCTCGCAGCGGCGACGGGAAGAACGGCAGCAGCCACAGGCAGTCGACCCCGAACCAGGCCAGGTAGTCGAGCTTGTCGACGACCCCGGCAAGGTCGCCCGTCCCGTCGGCGTTCGAGTCGCTGAACGCCCGCACTGACAGCTCGTAGAACACGGCCCGCTCGTACCAGCGCGGGTCGTCGTCGGCGAGGCGCCAGCCCGTCGGGGTGAGCGACTGCTGGCGGGCCGCGACCGGGCGATCGGCGTCCGGCGGGGTCATTTCGCGCGCCCGCCCGTCACGGCGCGGCGGTGGGCTGGTCGTCCCCGCGGGTGACGTCGGCGCCGAGGGCCCGCAGCTTCCCGTCAAAGTTCTCGTAGCCCCGGTCGATGTGCTCGATCCCCGTCACGAGCGTCTCGCCGTCGGCGACGAGCCCCGCCAGGACGAGTGCCGCCCCGGCCCGGATGTCCGGGGCCCGCACCGGCGCACCGGACAGCCGCGGCACCCCGCGTACGACGGCGTGGTGGCCCTCGGTGCGGATGTCCGCCCCCATCCGGCGCAGCTCGTCGACATAGCGGAACCTTCCCGCGTAGATATTCTCGCTCACGATCGCCACACCCTCGGCAATCGCGAGCACGGTCACGAGCAACGGCTTGTAGTCCGTGGCCACTCCCGGATACGGCAGCGTCGACACGTCGACGGCGTTTGGCCGGCCCTCGAACCGGGCCGAGATCCCGGACAACGTCGGCTCGATCGAGACCCCCATCGCGCTGAGCTTCTCGAGGTACATGTCCATGTGCTCGGGGTGGGCGCCGCGTACGTGGACCTCCCCGCCGGCGATCGCCACCGCGGCGAGGAAGGTCGCGGCCTCGACGCGGTCGGCGACGGCCCGGTGCGAGGCCGCGTGGAGCTCGTCGACGCCCTCGACCTCGATACGCGAGGTCCCCGCCCCCGAGATGTGGGCACCCATCGCGCAGAGCAGACCGGCGAGGTCCTGCACTTCGGGTTCGCGGGCCGCGTTCTCGATCACCGTCGTCCCCTTGGCGAGCACCGCCGCCGACAGGATGTTGTCCGTCGCCGTGTGGCTCGGGTACTCGAGGACCACGCGCGTGCCCACGAAGCGGTCGCACCGCCCCTCGACGTAGCCGTGCTCCGTCGTGAACTTGGCGCCTAGCTCGCCGAGCGCCCGCAGGTGCATGTCGATCGGTCGCGAGCCGAAGTCGTCGCCGCCGGGCAGCGACACCCGCGCGAAGTGGTGCCGGGCCAACAGCGGCCCGAGAACGACGATCGACGCCCGCATCCGCTCGACAAGCTCGTAGGGCGCGACCGGCGTGCAGACGGCGGGGGTGGTGACGAGGAGGTCACCGGACTCGTCCCGCCGGACCTCCGCCCCGATCGCCGTGAGGACCTCCCCCATCGTCTCGACGTCGGTGATGCGCGGCACGTTCTCGAGGCGCGTCGTCCCCTCGGCGAGCAACGAGGCGGCCATGAGCTTCAGAACCGAGTTCTTGGCGCCCTGTACGGTGACCTCGCCGGCGAGCGGCCCCGCGGAGCGCACGGTGAACAACTGCATCGGGCAAACGCTACCGCCTCGCCGCGGGCTCGATACCCGCCCCCGGCTCGTCCCTCCGGCTCGCCGCGGGCGGCAACGCCGCAGGGTCAGCCCACCCGGCGCCCGAGTGCCACGGTGCGCCACGCGCTCGTGTACCCGCTGAATTCGCCGGCGCGCGCGTAGCCCTGGTGGGTGAGGAAGCTGTCGACGGGCCCGTCGGCGACGGCGAGGACGAAGACCCACGCGCAGCCGCGCGCCGCCGCGATCCGTTCGAGCGCCCGCACGAGCTGCCCGCCGATGCCCTCGCCGCGCCGGTGCTCGTCAAGGCGCCACCGGTGGATCGCGGCGGAGCCGGATCCGATCGTCCCGACGACGGCCGCGACGGGCTGGTCGTCGGCGTACGCGGTCAGTACGAACGGATCCCCGGTCGGTGGGATCCTTGCGACCGCGCCCGTCACGTCCTCGCCCGGGGTGGCGTCCGCCCACACGTCCGCCTCGGGGTCGAGGATCGTCGAGGCGACGAAGGTGAGCTCGCGACCTCCCCGGCCGACGGTCGACCCAGAGCCGAGGACGACGTCGGCGATGACGCGCCACGGATGGCGGGGAGCGACCTCGTCCTGCTCGCAGAGCATGACCGACGCGAGCGTCACCGTCAGCTGGAAGTCGGCCAGCACTTCAAGCGCGGCGGCTATCCGGGGTCCCTCCACACGCCCGCCGACCGTGACGTGCGGGACGAAGGGACGCTCGCGGCGCGCGATCTCCGGGATGAGCGGCGCGACGGCGAGCTGGCGCCGTAGTCCGGCGATCCTCGCCGTGTCCCCGGCGACCTCGAGGTAGACGACCGGCGTGCGCGGGGCGAACGTGCGCGCCGGCCCGATCCTCACCACGGCCGGGTCCTCACGGGCGGCGGACCGGAGCTGCCGGAGCACATCGACGAGCTCCTCGTCGCGCACGTTGACGGGGGGGACGAGTGTGACGTGCGGGTTGATGCGCCCGAGCCCGGACCCGCCGAGGGCGCGCCGCAGGCCGTCGATCTCGGCGCCCTCCGGCCCGGCGACCGGCATCGCGAGGAGCAGGCGTCTGCGGGCCGCTGACCGCGCCACACGCCGGCGCGCGGCCGAGTCCGGCTGGTCTTGGTCGGGCGTCACGTCGACGCGGTGGCCCCCGCCGCTTCGAGACGGACCCGGGCGCGGCGGATCGCGGCCTGCGGCGAGGCGGGGTCCGGATCCATGGGCGCGACGGGAGACTTTCTCGGACCCGCGGCCCGTTCCGGGGCCTCGGGCTCCGGCGCCGCCGGGGTCCCATCACCGACCCGGCCCTCGGCGGCGACCAGGGCGGCGCGCGCGCGGGCGACGTCGATCTCGTGATCGAGCTCGGCCACACCGGCCAGGATGACGACACCCTCGCCATCGACGTGGACGAATCCGCCGTGGACGGCGGCGCGCAGCTCGGTCGACCCCTGCCCGGCCCCGCCGTCGCCGTCGCGTCCCACGACGCCGATGCGCACGACGGTCACGTCGACGACGCCCACGTAGTCCTCGTGGCCGGCGAGGAAGGTGATCTCACCCTCGACGGCGCGCAGCGAGACCTCGTCGGCCTCACCGGAGAACAGCACCCTCTCGGGTGTCACAAGTTCGACCTGGAACGGGGTCCCCACGTTCGTCCGGCCCGCTCAGGCGCTCTCGAGCGCCTTGGACTTCTCGCGGACGTCGTCGACGCCGCCCGCGTTCAGGAACGCCTGCTCGGGCATGTCGTCGAGGTCCCCGCCGAGGAGCGCCTCGAAGCTGCGGACGGTCTCGTCGACAGCTACGTAGATGCCCGGCAGGCCGGTGAAGACCTCGCCGACGAAGAAGGGTTGCGACAGGAACCGCTGGATCTTGCGGGCCCGGGTGACCGTCAGCCGGTCCTCCTCGGAGAGTTCCTCGAGGCCGAGAATGGCGATGATGTCCTGCAGGTCGCGGTAGCGCTGGAGAACCTGCTTCACCGCGCTCGCACAGTTGTAGTGGCGTTCGCCGACGACCTCGGGGGCGAGGATGCTGCTCGTCGAGGCGAGCGGGTCGACCGCCGGGTAGATCCCCAGGGCGGCGATCTGGCGCGAAAGCTCGGTCGTCGCGTCGAGGTGCGTGAACGTCGTGAAGGGCGCAGGGTCCGTGTAGTCGTCGGCGGGCACGTACACCGCCTGGATCGAGGTGATCGAGCGGCCCCGGGTCGAGGTGATCCGCTCCTGGAGCTGGCCCATCTCGTCGGCGAGCGTCGGCTGGTAGCCGACGGCGGACGGCATCCGGCCGAGCAGCGTCGACACCTCCGAACCGGCCTGGACGAAGCGGAAGATGTTGTCGACGAACAACAGCACGTCCTGGTGCTTCACGTCCCGGAAGTACTCCGCCATGGTGAGGGCGCTGAGCGCGACCCGCAGGCGGACGCCGGGCGGCTCGTCCATCTGCCCGTAGACGAGGACCGCCTTGTCGATGACACCCGACGCCTGCATCTCGAGCCAGAGGTCGGTCCCCTCGCGGGTCCGCTCGCCCACCCCCGCGAAGACCGAGACACCGCCGTGCTGCTTGGCGACACGGTTGATCATCTCGAGAATGAGGACCGTCTTGCCGACACCGGCCCCGCCGAACAGGCCGATCTTGCCGCCCTGCACGTACGGCTCCAACAGGTCGATCACCTTGATGCCGGTCTCGAACATCTCCCGACGCGGTTCGAGCTCCTCGAACGGCGGCGGGTCGCGGTGGATCTCCCAGCGGTCGGCGATCTCGCCGACGTCATCGGTGTCGATCGGCTCGCCGATGACGTTGAAGGCGTGGCCGAGGACATTGTCGCCTACCGGGACCGTGATGCCCTGCCCGGTGTTGCGCACGACGGCGCCGCGCTCGAGCCCGTCGGTCGGCTTCAGGCAGATGCAGCGGACGCGGCCCCCGCCGACCTGCTGCGCGACCTCGGCGGTGATGACGACCTTCGCTCCCTCGAGCTCAAGGTCGATCTCCAGCGCCATGTTGATCTCCGGAAGCGCGTGCGGCGGGAACTCGACGTCGACGACGGGCCCGGCGATGGAGATGACCCGGCCGTTCTCGAGCGGGCTGCCGCCCGGATCCGCCGTGCTGGTTTCGGTCGACATCGCCTCTACTCCTCGCTGGAACTTGTAGTGAGAACCTCGGGACCGCCGCCGGAACCGGCCCCCCGCAACGCCTCCGCACCCCCGACGACCTCCATGATCTCGGTCGTGATCGAATCCTGGCGGATGCGGTTCATCAGCCGGCTGAGCGTCGTCGCCAGCTCGTCGGCGTTCTCGGTCGCGGCGGACATCGCCCGCTGCCGGGAGGTGTGCTCCGAGGCCGCCCCCTCGAGCAGCGCCTGGAAGAGCACGGTCTCGGCATAGCGCGGCACGAGGGTCGCGAGCAGATCCTCGGCCGGCGGCTCGAAATCATAGAAGCCTGCCGGCGGTGGCGCGGCGTCCTTCCCGTCCCCCTCTGTCCCCGGTCCTCCTGGCACGAGCGGCAGGAGCTGGCGCACCTCGACCTGCTGGGCCCCGGCGGAGCGGAAGCGCGTGGAAACGAGCTCGACGAGGTCGACGTCCCCGGCGAGGAACGGTCCCACGATCTCGGCCGCGACCTGGCGGGCGTCCTCGTAGGTCGGTCGATCGCTCATCTTCACGAAGGACTTCTCGATCCGGCGCCCGTGGAACCGGAAGAAGCTCTGGGCCCGGCGCCCGACGGTGACGACCGTGTAGGCACGCCCCTCGGCCTCGCCGGCGCGCAGCAACCGGTCGGTGGCACGCAGCACACTCGAGTTGTAGGCGCCGCACAGCCCGCGGTCGGCGACGATCGCGACGACGAGCACGCGCCGCGGGTCCTCCGGCACGCCGCGGACCGGCGAGGACGAGCCCACGTCGGACGCCGTGATCGCGAGGACCTCCTCGATCCCCTCGACGTAGGGCCGGCTCGCCCGGATGCGGGCCTGGGCGTGCACGATCTGGGACGCCGAGATGAGGTCCATCGCGCGGGTCAGCTTCTCGGTCGACTCGATGCTGTGGATCCGGCGTCGCAGGACGCGCTCCTGGCCTGACGACATCGCTCAGCCCTGCGGACCGGCCGGCGTGGCGCCGCCGTCCGCCCCATCCGCGGGACCCGGTTCCGGATCAGGGGGCGTGGCGCCGCCGTCCGGCTCATCCGCGGGACCCGGTTCCGGATCAGGGGGCGCGGCGCCACCGTCCGGCTCATCGGCGAAGCCCGTCACCACGTCCTTGATCGCCGCTTCGAAGGCGGCGACGTCTGGCAGCGTGCCCGTCGTGCGGATGTGTTCGAGCATCTCGGGGTGCACCGTGTGGAAGTCGGCGCGCAGCACCGCCTCGAAGCGCCTGACGTCGTCGACTTTGACCGTGTCGGTGAATCCGTTCACACCGGCGTAGATGACGATGATCTCCTCTTCGACCGGCATCGGCTCGTTGTGGCCCTGCTTCAGCAGCTCGATCAGGCGGTAGCCACGGTCGAGCTGGGCCTGGGAGGCCTTGTCGAGCTCGGAGCCGAAGGTCGCGAACGCCTCGAGGTCTCGGAACTGGGCGAGGTCGATCTTCAGCGAACCGACGACCGACTTCATGGCGTTCACCTGGGCTGCACCGCCGACGCGCGAGACGGAATTGCCGATGTTCATCGCGGGGCGGACCCCCGAGTTGAAAAGATCGGTCTCGAGGAAGATCTGGCCGTCGGTGATCGAGATCACGTTCGTCGGGATGTAGGCCGCGATGTCCCCCGCCTTCGTCTCGATGATCGGCAGCGCAGTCAGCGATCCACCCCCGAACTCGTCGGAGAGCTTGGCGGCACGTTCGAGCAGGCGGCTGTGGAGGTAGAAGATGTCGCCCGGGTAGGCCTCGCGCCCCGGGGGCCGGCGGAGCAGCAGTGACAGCTGCCGGTAGGCGTCGGCCTGTTTCGAGAGGTCGTCGTAGACGATGAGGGCGTGCTCGCCGCGCTCCATCCAGTGCTGCCCCATCGCGCAACCGGCGTAGGGCGCGAGGTACTTGAACGGCGCCGGTTCGGAGGCGGGAGCCGCGACGACGACCGTGAATTCGAGCGCGTCGTGCGCGGCGAGGGTCGCGACCACCTGCGCGACCGTCGATCCCTTCTGGCCGATCGCGACGTAGATGCATTTCACGCCCTTGCCGCGCTGGTTGATGATCGTGTCGACGGCGATCGTCGTCTTGCCGGTCTTACGGTCGCCGATGATGAGCTCGCGCTGGCCCCGGCCGATCGGGGTGACGGCGTCGATGACCTTGATGCCGGTCTGCAACGGCTCGCACACCGGCTGGCGCTTCATCACCCCCGGCGCCTGCACCTCGAGGCGGCGCAGCTCCACGTCGCCCAGCGGACCCTTCCCGTCGATCGGCTCGCCGAGAGGGTTGACCACCCGCCCGAGGAGCGCGTCGCCCACGGGGACCGACAGGATCCTCCCCGTGGTGCGCACGGCCTGTCCTTCATCGAGCCCCGCGACCTCGCCGAGCACGATCGCGCCGATCTCCTCCTCGTCGAGGTTGAGCGCGAGGCCATAGGTTCCGTTCTCGAACTCCAATAGCTCATTCACCGAGGCGTGCGGAAGCCCCGAGATGTGGGCGATCCCGTCGCCGACCTCGCTGATGCGGCCGACCTGCTCGGCACCGACCTCGATCCTCAGCTCATCGACGTGCCGCGCGAGTACGGCCGTGATCTCGTCGGCATTGATCGACAACTCCGCCATGTCCAGCCTTTCTTAGTCCTCAGCTCGCCCGGTGAGCAGGTCCCGGAGACGCTCGACTCGCAGCCGGACGGTTCCGTCGATAACGAGGTCGCCGACCGTGACGAGGATCCCACCGATGACGGTCGGATCGATGATTTCGCGCACCTCGACGTCGCGCTCGACGATCCGACTGAGCGCCGCGGCGAGGTGGCTCCTCTCGGCGGGTCGCAGCGGAACTGCGCTGCGCACCGAGGCTATCCTGCGTCCGCGTTCCTCGGCCGCCAGCTCGACCAGCCATTCGAGCGTCCCGACAAAGTCGCGCAGCCGCCCCGCCCGCAGCGCGTAGCGCACGAGCCGGACCGTGGCCGTCTGGCAGACGGAACCGAAAAGATCGTCGACGACGGCAACGCGCCCCGCGAGCGGCAAGTCCGCGTCGGCGAGGGTCCGCCGGAGTGTCCCGTTCGTGTCGAGGAGCCGTGCGATCGCGAAGAGCTCGTCCTCGACCTCGTCTACTTGGCGCGTGACCAAGAGCTCCTGGAGCACGCGTTCGGCGTAGCCGCGGATCCGCTCCCGCACGACACCTCTCGCGGCCGCCGGCTCCATCTCCACGGGCGCGCCGGATTCGCACCGCCGACACTCGTCCTCGGCGAGCTCGACGAGGATGGCTACCGAACGCGGCAGCTCCGACGCGTGCTCGGCGCGCACGGCGAACGAGAGCAGGGCGGCGGTCTCGGGGATCGACTTGCCGGCGAGGAGGTCCTCGACGACCGCGCGTCGCGCGGTCGTCGAGTTCATCGGATCAACGAGGACGAGGCGCAGCTTCTCAGATGTCGTCAGGACGCGCGCGAACTCCGCGAGATCGCCGCGCAGCGAATCGAGCCGGCCCGCCGACTCCGCCGACTCGATGACCGCTGCGAGGTAGCCGCGGATGACCTCGCGCACGGCTAGCTCGCCCGCTCGGCCTCGGCGGCCGCGATCGCCTCGGCGATGAGACGGTGGTGGTCCCGCTCGTCGAGCTCGGCGGCAACAACCTTCGCCGCCACGGCGACGACGAGCGCGCCCACCGCGTTGATCTCTTCGGCGCGTATCTGGGCGCGGGCGAGCTCGATCCCGATCCTGGCGCGGGTCAGCGCGAGCATGTACTCCCCGTCCGCCCGTTCCCGGCCGTTGGCGAGCAGGTGCTCGGCATTGCGCTCAGCCCGGGAGACGATCACCGCCGCATCCGTCCGGGCACGTTCGAGGGCGGCGGAGCACTCGGAGACAATCCGTTCGGCATCGCGGCGCGCCTTCTCGCTCGCGACGAGCTGAGCGTGGATCGCCTCCAATCGGGCGCTCATCATTCGCCGCAACTGGGGCATGGGGAACTTGCGGACGACGATGAAGACGATGATGACCAACGCCACCCACTCGAGGATGAAGCTGAGTCCGAAGTCAGTCGCCG
Source organism: Acidimicrobiaceae bacterium (assembly GCA_003159795.1). Lineage (GTDB taxonomy): Bacteria > Actinomycetota > Acidimicrobiia > Acidimicrobiales > Bog-793 > Bog-793. The sequence continues at coordinate 60,316 of PLPK01000018.1, forward strand.
CGAAGACCATGGGCGTCACGTCACGCGCCGCTTCGCGGCGTCTGCCTCGGCGAGCTCGGCGGCGATGGTCGCCCGGTGGCGGTTCGCCTCGAGTCCGCCCCCGACGATCCGCTCGGCCGCCGTCACGACGAGCTCCACCGCCTGGCCCATGACGAGTTCGTGAACGCGGCGCTGCTCGTCGTCGATGCGCGCCGCCGCCTCGACGACAAGGCGGTCGTGCTCGACCTGGCCGCGGGCGCGTGCATCTTCTATCAGCCCGTCAACTTCCCGCGTCGCCGCCTCGAGGACGGCACGCGCCCGTTGTCGCGCATCGTCCAGGATGGCGGACCGTTCCCGGCCGAGGCGCACCGCGTCGGCCCGTGCCGCGTCGGTCACGGTGACGCCCCCGCTCAGTATGCCGGCGCGCTCGTCGAGCACGCGGCGGAGGGAAGGAATGATGAATTTCGCGACCAATCCGAGGATGACGAGGAATATCGCGAGCTCGACGATGAAGGTGGCATTTGGAACGAGGAAGCTGGCACTCGATCCCGATGAGCTCGCGGTCAACACGGTCGCTCCTGCTACTTCTTGTAGAGAACGAACACGAAGAAGAACATGAAGACGAGGTTGATGAAGTACATCGCCTCGCACAAGGCGACCGTGATGAACATGATCGTGAACAGCCTGCTCTGCGCCTCGGGCTGGCGCGCGACGCCGGCGATCGTCTGGCTGCCCGCGAGCCCGTCGCCGATGGCCGCGCCGACGGCGCCACCACCGACCATGAGCCCGCCACCGATGAGCGCGCCAGCGAGCTGGATCGCCTGCTGGGTCGTGTCTGCCATGTGCTTCTCCTGTCGTGGGTCCTAGTGGGTCCTTGGTGATCGGGGGTCTGTGTCCAGGCCTACTCGCTCCCTGCGATCGCCGCTTCGAAGTAGACGATGGTAAGGAGAGCGAAGATGAACGCCTGCATCGGGCCGATCAGCACGCCGGAGAACAGCTTCCAGACGACGTCGACGAGCGGGATGGGTGCGATCAGTTTGGCCGGGAGCAGGTCGACGGCGAGGAGGAGGAGCACCCCTCCGGCGAAGATGTTGCCGAAGAGTCGGAAGGCGAGGGTGAACGGCTTGATCAGCTCCTCGATGACGTTGAGCAACACCATGGCCTTGAACGGCTTCAGATAGTGGCCGAGGTAGCGCCGCAAGCCCTGTTTGCGAATCCAGGTCACGTGCACGAGAACGATGACGAAGAGCGCGAGCGCGGCGGTGAAATTGAGGTCCGCCGCGGGAGGTGGCAGGTACTGCGGTGAGTGTCCGGTCGGAATCAGTTCGAGCCAGTTGGCGATGAGGATCAGCGCGAACAGCGTGAAGGCGAGGGGGACGATCGGACGGCCGGCTTCGCCCATCGTGGAGGTGACCTCGCCGTCGACGGCGCTAAGGATCGTCTCGACGGCGAGTTGCAGCCTGCCCGGCACACCCGATGTCGCCTTCGCACGCAAGTAGAACCCGACACCCAGAACGATCGCCCCCGCGACGAGGGTCGAGAGCACGGTGTCCACGTTGATCGTCTGGCCGAACACCTTCCACGTGATGTGGGTGCCGATGTCGATCGTCACCGCGAGCACTCCGGAGCTCATGACACGATCCCCTTGACCTGTTGCAGAAGGGACCGGAGCAGGCTCGCGAGGTAGACGAAGTAGAAGACGGCGATCCCACAGGCTGCGCCGAGCCCGACCTGGACCGACGCGAAGGCGAGCCCAACGATGATCGCCGTCGTCGCCGCGAGCCGAACCAAGGTGTTCGAAGCGAGCACGCGCGTGCGATGCGATCCAGCCCCGGCGCTCAGCTTGGCCGCCGATCGCGAGATGAGGCGGATGTTCGCGAGTCCGAGGGCGAGACCGATGCAGCCCCCGACACCGACGAGAACGCGACCAAGCGAAGCCGAGACGCCGAGGGCGACGGCACCGACGACGATGCCCGCCCAGACCGTCCGCCGCACGATGCGTGCGATCTCCGGCAGCGGCAATTGCTCGAACAATGCTGCTATCCCGTTCATGCTCTTCTCGGTGGCATCTCGTGCGCCGCCCGCCGGCCGCGCCACGGGGACGTTACAGGTAACTCCTGATCTTGACGTAGGCCATCACCACCGCGGCAAACACTCCCACGACAAGTCCCGCGAACGTCACGGCGGTCCCGGCCCCGGTGGCTTCCCCGATCCAGTAGCCCCCGCCGAAACCGATGGCGACACAGGCCGCGGCGGCCCCACCCAAGCTCGCGAACTCAACATACGTCGGGCCCGTCCGCCCCGTCACGCTCGGCCTATCCTCTCATCTCGTCACCCGAACCGGCAAAATGCGCAGGTGGCGTGCCAATTCCGGGATCGTCGTGGGACGAGGCCTTCGGCGCTCGTCCCCGGCGCGCCCGGCGCACGACACGCCGGTGCCGGCGCGTCTTCGGCGAGGCGAGATCCGGCTCGCCCGCCACGGCGACGCCGGCGGCGGTCGACATCACCACGGAGATCGGCGGCGCCCCGGGCACCTCGCTCGGAACCTCGGCGGTCTCCTCCCCCGCGCCGCCCGCGACCGGCGACGGCTCAGTGGCGCGCGATCCCGGTAGGAACGCGGTGTAGAGCACCGCCACCAGGAACACCCCGACGAACGGGACGAAGGCGTTGAACCGCAACCCGAAGCTCAGCAGCAGAACGAAGACCGACATCACGGCCGTCCAGGCCCACAAGATGAGCACGGCCCTCCGGTGGCCGTGGCCGAGCCGGACGAGACGGTGATGGAGGTGACCGAGGTCGCGCTCGGCGAACGAAGTCCCGCGCACGGTTCGTCGCACGATCGCGAACACCATGTCGAGTATCGGCACGCCGAGGATGAAGACGGGGATAAAGAGCGGCGCGAAGCGGAAGAACGTGAGACCGGTGACGTCGGTCGCGGCCGTCCCGTTAGCGGTTGTCCGGCCGCCGATCACCATCGTCGCGGCCGCCATCAACAACCCGAGGAGGAGCGCTCCTCCGTCGCCCATGAAGACGCGCGCCGGGTGGAAGTTGTGGGGCAGGAATCCGATGCACACGCCGCAGGTGATGGCAGCGACGAGCGGCCCGAGGTTGTCCGGCGTGAGGTTGCCGAGCACCTCGAGGCGCAGCCCGTAAATGCACAGCGTGCCGGACGCGATCGCGATGATCCCCGCCGCGAGGCCGTCGAGGCCGTCGATCAGGTTGACGGCGTTCGCCATGACGACGACCCAGATCGCGGTCACGAGCGGCAGGATCGAAGGAGAAAGCACAAAGATCGTGGAGACGAAGGGGATCTTGAAGTAGTACATCGTGACCCCGAGGAACACGAGAATCATCGACGCGAGGACCTGGCCCGCGACCTTCGCCGGCGGCGAGATGTTGCGGATATCGTCGACGAGGCCGACGAGGTAGATGACGAGTGCCGCCAATCCGACCCCGATCGGTTCGGAGGAGCCCTTGAAGACGGGCTCGAACGCGCCGAGCTGGGAGGCCAGGGCCGTGGCGACAGCGAAGCCGAGGAACATCGCCGCGCCGCCGATCGTCGGGACCGGCGCGGCGTGGGGGCGCAGCTCGTCGGGACGGTCGACCGCGCCGAAACGAACGGCGAGGCGGCGGACCGGGAAGGCGAACAGGTACGTCGCGACCGCCGCCACGGCGAACACGAGCGCGTACTCGCCGTACCGGCCCACCTAGGGGGACCCGTCTCCCTCGTGTTCCGCTTCCGGGACGGGCCCGAGCGAGCCGTACGGGTCGAACCTGGCGCACATCTCGGCCACCTCGGCGCGGACGTCGGCAAGGACCGCCTCGTCGTCGCGGTGGCGCAGCACGGTCCCGAGCAGCTCGCCGACCCGCGCCATCTCCGCCTCGCCCATCCCGGCCGTCGTCTCGGCGGCACTGCCGAGACGCAGGCCGCTCGCCACGAACGGCGACCGGGGGTCGTTCGGGATCTGGTTGCGGTTGCAGGTGATGCCGGTCCGGTCGAGGACCTCCTGGGCCGCCTTGCCGGTGAGCTCGGGGTCGAAGGAGCGCAGGTCGACGATGACCTGGTGGTTCTCGGTCCCGCCCGCGACGAGGCGGAAACCCTCGTTGGCGAGCGATACCGCGAGCGCCGCCGCGTTGCGCAGGACCTGCGCCGCGTACTCCCGGAATGACGGCCGTGCCGCCTCGGCGAAGGCGACCGCCTTCGCCGCGATGACGTGCTCGAGCGGCCCGCCCTGCAGGCCAGGGAAGACCGCCGCGTCGATCGCGCGGGCACGGTCCATGCCGGTGAGGATGGCCCCGCCGCGGGGTCCGCGCAGGGTCTTGTGCGTCGTGAACGTGACGACGTCGGCGACCCCGACGGGGCTGGGGTGCAGGCCCGCGGCGATGAGCCCGGCCGGGTGCGCGGCGTCGAACATGAACATCGCGCCCACCTCGTCGGCGATCGCCCGAAACGGCGCCGGATCGATGAGGCGCGTGTACGCCGTCGTTCCCGCCACGATCAGCTTCGGCCGTTCGCGCCGCGCGAGGTCGGCGAGCTGGTCGAGGTCGATCCGCTCGCCCGACCCGTCGGGCTGCGCCGGGGTGACGCCATAGGAGACGAACCGGTACATCTTCCCCGTCACGCTGGCCGGCGAACCGTGGGTGAGGTGCCCCCCCTGGTCGAGGCGCATCGCGAGGACCGTCTCGCCCGGCTCGATGAGGGCGAGGTACACGGCGAGGTTTGCCGACGCGCCGGCGTGCGGTTGCACGTTGGCGTGGTCGGCCCCGAACAGCTCCTTCGCGCGCTCACGGGCGAGTTCCTCGATCTCGTCGGCAAATACGTTGCCGCCGTAGTACCGGCGGCCCGGGTAACCCTCCGAGTACTTGTTCGTCAGCACGGACGCCGTCGCCGCGAGAACAGCGGGCGAGGTGAAGTTCTCGGAGGCGATCAGCTGGACCGTCGTCCGCTGGCGTCGCAGCTCCGCCGCGAGGATGCGCGCGACCTCGGGGTCGCTTCCCAGCGCGTCGTGGGGGAGGTCGGTCACCAGCTCTCCTCGAGCTGTGCGATTTTGGCGAGCCGCGGGATGTGGCGACCGCCCCCGAATGAGGTCGCCAGAAAGGCGTCGAGTGCATCGGTAGCCACCACCGAACTGATCAGTCGGCCACCGAAACAGATGATGTTCGCGTCATTGTGCTCACGCGCGAGGCGCGCCGAGGAGACGTCGTGCACGACGGCGGCACGCACGCCCCGAATCTTGTTCGCCGCGATCGCTATGCCGATGCCGGTCCCGCAAACGCACAAGCCGAAGTCGGCATCGCCGGCCATGACGGCCCGCCCGACAGCCGCCCCGAAGTCCGGGTAGTCGACCGGCTCATCGGAGTTCGTACCGAGATCCACCACCTCGTGCCCGAGCGCCACCAGGTGCTCGCCGAGGAGGTCCTTCAAATACCGGCCTGCATGGTCCGAGCCGATGGCGTAGCGCACGACCGTGCAGTCTACGCGGCCCGTAGTCTCCACCTTCAGGCACTGTCCGCCGGACTCGCATGTCACACCCGGTGCCGCACCCGCATCGCGACCGCGAACCAGGCCCACCACCACCCCTCGCCGCCGAGGTATCCCGGTGGCTGCCACTCGTCGTCATGTTGCGTCATGCAGTCCCGCGAGCATCGCGGCCACATCGGCAAACCGGACCGTCCCCTCCCGCAAACAGCGCGGCACCTCCTCGACGATCGAGACGACCGTCGAGGGCGCGAGGTCACGCACGCCGCCGTCGTAGACGAAGCCGACGTCGTCGCCCAGGATCGCGGCGAATTCCTCGGCGGTCGTGGCCGGGGCGGCTCCGTGGCGGTTGGCGCTCGTCACCGCGAGCGGGCCGACGCGCCGGCACAACGCGCGCACAACGTCATCGTCTGGACAACGCACGCCGACCGTTGCGGGGTCGCCACCGAGAACGGCGTCCGGTCCTCCCCGCCGGCGCATGGCGATCGTCAGCGCACCAGGCCAGAAGCGGTCCGCGAGGGCGGTGAGCCTGGAGTTGGCGCCCCCGGCGAGCTCCTCGGCCTGGATGAGATCGGCGACGAGGACGGGGATGGCCAGACCTCGCGGCCTACCCTTCAGGGCGAAGAGCCGGTCGACCGCGACCGCCTGGGCGAGCGACGCCGCGAGGCCGTAGACGGTGTCAGTCGGGATGCCGACGACCTGGCCGCGCTCGAGCGCGCGGGCGACGTCTCCGACGGAGGTCCGGGCGGGATTCACTGTCACCAGCGCGCGACGAGCACGCGGTCCCGTCCGGTGAGATCGCGATGAACCTCGGCGCTCCGCGCACCGCAGCCGGAGGCGAACGCCCCCACAGCTGACGCTTGGTGCGGCGCGATCTCGACGACCGCGACAGCGCCAACCGACAGCCACGTCGGCGCTCCCCGCAGGACCGCCTCGATCGCCTCGCGCCCGGACTCGCCGGCGACGAGCGCCTCGCGTGGATCGAAATCGCGCACGACCGGGTCGAGATCGTGCCACTCGGATGCTGCGATATAGGGAGGGTTCGCCACTATGAGGTCGACCTTCCCGGCGATTCCTGGGTCGAGCGCCCCGTACCAGTCGCCGGAGCGGAACTCGATCCGGCCAGCCCTGCCAGGATCGAGGCGCGACCGGTTCAGTTTGGCGATCGCGAGCGCGGCTGGCGAGAGATCGGTCGCGATGACCCTGAGCGCCTCCCGCTCCACGACGAGCGAGCAGGCGATCGCACCCGATCCCGTGCCGAGCTCCACGACGAGCACCGGGTGGCCGCTCGGCCACCGCGCGGCGATCTCAGCGAGCGCGACCTCGACGGTGAACTCGGTCTCGGGCCGCGGCACGAGCGCACGCCCGTCGACAAGAAGGTCGAGGCTGCGGAATCCCCAGTGCCCGAGAACGTGCTGCAGCGGCGCGCCACCGCGGCGTCGATCGACCAGGGTGAGAAAACGCGCCCGGTCGGGTGCTTCCGGGCAGGCGTCCAGGACGAGCACGAACTCGGCGGCCGGCAGTCCCGCGGCCTCCTGGGCGAGGATCAACGCCTCGTCGCCGCGACCGAGCGTCGTTCGCGCGGCCGTTACGAGGTCACGCCACGTCGGGGCCTCAGCCGGTGGCGCCGAGCTGATGCGATCGTTCATCGGCGAGGAGGGCGTCCTCGATCTCGTCGAGATCACCCTGCAAGATGCGGTCGAGCTTGTGGAGCGTGAGGCCGACGCGGTGATCGGTGACCCGGTTCTCCTTGAAGTTGTAGGTGCGTATCTTGTCGGCGCGCCCTCCCGCTCCCACCTGCTCACGCCGTTCCCGGGAGAGCTCGGCTTCGACCCGGTCCCGCTCGAGCTTGGCAAGCCGCGCCCGCAGGACCTGCATCGCTTTGGCGCGGTTCTGGATTTGGCTCTTCTCGTCCTGCATCGCGATGACGAGGCCGCTCGGCACGTGCGTGATCCTCACCGCCGAGTCCGTCGTGTTCACCGACTGCCCACCAGGACCCGTCGAGCGGTAGACGTCGATCCGGAGATCCCCCGGGTCGATCTCAACCTCGACCTCGTCCGCCTCGGGCAGGACCACCACGGCTGCCGACGAGGTGTGAATCCGGCCCTGGGACTCGGTCACCGGCACGCGCTGGACACGATGGGTTCCGCCCTCATGCTTGAGCCGCTGCCAGGCGTCGGCACCCTTCACGAGGAACGTCACCTCGTCGATGCCCCCGAGATCGGAGGCCTGGATGCTCAGCACCTCGACGCGCCAGTGGCGGTGGTCCGCGTAGCGCAGGTACATGTGATAGAGGTCCCCGGCGAACAGGTTCGCCTCGTCGCCGCCCTCGGCCCCCCGGATCGTGACGATGACGTTGCGGCCGTCATTCTCATCACGGGGGACAAGCAAGCGACCGAGTTCGGCTTCGAGCTCGGCTTCGTGCGCCTCCGCCTCGGCGAGCTGCGACTTGGCGAGCTCACGCTCGTCGGGCGGCGCGTCGCCGACCATCTCGCGCGCCGCGACGACGTCGTCAGCGGCGCCGCGCAGGGCGCGGACCGTCCGCACGACGGGTTCAAGCGCCTTGAGACGGCGCGAGTACCCGACGGACCGTCCGCGGTCAGCGGCGACTTCCGGCTTGGAGAGCTCTGCGAGAACATCCTCGTACTCGCGCTCGAGTTCCGCGAACCGCTCAACCTCTTTCACGCCCCAAGGCTACCTGCCGGTCGGCGACCTCCCCGGGCCGGTAGGGGGGAGGGACCTATTGGCGATTCGCGGCACGGGCTTCTGAAGGGACAGGGCGCGATCGAGGCGACGACCAGCTTCCAGCGGCTCCGGGCCGGTGACTCCGAGCGGTCGGTTGGCAGCCATTCTGGCCGGCTTCGACTCCCGCAACGGGGGCAGTAAGGGTCACGACGAATGCCGTGAGCCACCACCGGCGAGGCATCCCTTGCACGCGTTGGCCACCGTCACGGTGACGGGGCCGCGGCGGCGGTCCGGGGCTACGTCAGGTGCGCTTCTTCGTCCGCGGGCCGTAGCGGCGCTCGAAGCGCTCGACCCGACCACCGGTGTCGACGAGCTTCTGCTTGCCCGTGTAGAAGGGGTGGCACTCGTTGCAGAGCTCGACGTGGAGCTCTGCCTTCGTCGAACGCGTCGTGAAGGTGTTCCCGCAGGAGCACCGCACCATCGTCGTGATGTAGCTCGGGTGGATATCGGTCTTCATGGTCCCCTCATGGTAGCGGCGGTGCCGGCCGCTGCCGGCAGGTCGGCTACGCCGTCGTTTGCGGCGCCTTGGCGATCTCGGCGAGGAACTCGTCGTTCGATGCCGTCGTGCGGATCTTGTCCATCAGTAGCTCAAGGCCGCCCGCCGAGTTGCCCTCGCTGGAAAGAGCGTTCAGCACTCGCCGGAGCTTCCAGACCTGCTGGAGCTGGCCGCGCTCGAAGAGCAGCTCCTCGTGGCGTGTCGAGCTCGCGTTGACGTCGATCGCCGGGTAGAGACGCCGTTCGGCGAGGCGTCGGTCGAGCCGGAGCTCCATGTTGCCGGTCCCCTTGAACTCCTCGAAGATCACCTCGTCCATCTTCGAGCCGGTCTCGACGAGGGCCGTCGCGAGGATGGTGAGTGAGCCGCCCTCCTCGACGTTGCGGGCCGCGCCGAAGAACCGCTTCGGCGGGTAGAGGGCGCCGGAATCGACCCCACCGGACATGATCCGTCCGGTCGCGGGCTGCGCGAGGTTGTAGGCGCGGGCGAGGCGGGTGATCCCGTCGAGCAGGATCACCACGTCGCGGCCGAGCTCGACGAGGCGCTTGGCCCGTTCGATCGTCAGCTCGGCGACGGCCGTGTGTTCGTCGGCCGGCCGGTCGAAGGTCGAGGCGATCACCTCACCCTTCACCGTCCGGCGCATGTCGGTGACCTCTTCGGGGCGCTCGGCGACCAGCAGCACGATGAGGTGCACGTCGGGGTCGTTCGCCTCGATCGAGTGGGCGATCTGCTTCATCACGTACGTCTTGCCGGCCTTCGGCGGCGAGACGATCATCCCCCGTTGGCCGCGTCCGATCGGTGACACGAGGTCGACGATCCGCGCTGTCATATTCTTCGGGTCGTCGGTCAGCTCGAGGCGGAGCTGGCTGTCAGGGAACAGCGGCGTGAGGTCCTCGAAGCGGGGGCGCAGCCGGGCCTCGTCGGGGGTGAGCCCCGAGACCGTGTCGACGCGGATGAGCGCCGGGTACTTCTCGCTCGGCCCGGCCGGGCGGCAAGCGCCCTCAATGGCGTCGCCACGGCGCAGGGCCAGGCGACGGGCCTGACTCACCGAGACGTAGACGTCGCGCATACTCGGCAGGTACCCGCCGGTGCGCAAGAAACCGTAGCCCTCGTCGCGCAGGTCGAGCAGGCCCTTGACGGGGACGAGCTCACCGGACCAGGGGGCCTCCTGGCCCGATTGCACGTCGCCGCGTTCGCGGCCACGGCGCCGCCGGCTACGCCGGTTCGCCGTGTCGACATGACTGTCGCCGGACTGGCGGACCTCGCGGTTGGCCCCGGTGCGGGGCGGGCGGCGGTCGTTCGTGCGAGGACGCTGACGGTCGGCATCGTCATCGCCAACCGCGGGGTTGACGGTCATGTCGCCGTCGTCGAAGCGCGGCACCTGGCGCGGTGGTGCCAACACCGCCGCCGTCTCTGGCGACACCTCGCCGTCCGGGACGACGTCCGCGGTGTCCACGACCACGGCGGGATCGGCGCCCACCGGCTCGTCCGCCGGATCGTGCTCGACGACCTTGTCGAGGGGGTGCTCGGCCTCGCGGGCCGCCGGTCCGCGGCGCCGCGTCGCCGGGGCCGCCTCGCCCGCATGCGCACCGTTGCCACCCGACTCGATCGCGCCGACGCCATCGACACCCGTCGCCTCGAGGATGAGGTCGATGATGTCGGCCTTCCTCGAGCGCGGCGCCGGTGTCAGCGACATCGCGGACGCGATCGCGTGGAGCTCATCGCGTTCCTTGCGTTCAAGGATCGAGCGCTCGAGCTGCTCTTCGACCATCGGCTCTGCTCCTGGTTTCTCGTGAGTATCAGATCGCATCGGAAACCCGCACCGCCTCCCGGTCGATCCACCACGGTGGACGACGGGTCGACTTGTCGTGGTCGGCGAATCCCGTTGCGCTGCGAATCGGACGCCGAACCGTCAACGGAAAGGGGAAAGCCCCCAGAATGCTCGACGGGCGATTCGTACGGGCTACGGGATGCGATCTCGACTGATACGGGATCTCCTGCCACCGGCTGGAGGGAATCGGCTCACGCGCGAAACCATCTCGGACGAACCGGCGACACAGACAGTGTAACGGTTCCCCCCGAGACCGGCAACGCGGGCGGCAGCGAAGAGCCTTGTGCCAGGCGCTGGCGGAGGATGTTGTAGTCACGCCGGCGGCCGCTGGCGGCCGCCGCCGCCCGCAGCGCCGCCCGTGAGGTGTCGTCGTCGGTCTCCCCCCAGTCTGCGCCGATCGCCCAGGCGCCGAAACCGACGACGCTCGCGTCCCACTCGGTCTTGCCCAGCCGACGTTTCTCCATCAACCGGACGTTAGGCGCTCCGCAGACGGGTACAAGATATCGGCATGGAATCCGAAGAGGTCCAAGTCGTGAACGGATCGGAAGTCGTGACCGAGCTCACCGACCAGCTCGAGCGCTTCTGCCGCGGACGGGGCGACGGCCTGGTGAACGTCTTCGTGCCACACGCCACGGCAGGCGTCGCGCTGATGGAGACGGGCTCGGGGAGCGAGGCCGATCTCGCCCAGGCGATCGAGGGCCTCCTGCCGACCACGAGGCCCTACCGACACCGGCACGGCTCGGAGGGGCACGGGCGCGACCACGTCGTTCCCTGTTTCGTCAGCCCTTCTCTGACGATCCCGGTAGCCGACGGGCGTCCTTTGCTCGGGATCTGGCAACGCCTCGTCCTCGTCGACACGAATCGGGACAATCCCCGCCGCAAGGTGCGCTTCAGCTTCCTCGCCGGCTGAATCGGGCGCAGCTTCCGCGGCGCGTGCCATCGGCAACCCACGAGGAAGGTGCGGTCCGGGTGTTGTCGGGCGTTGCCTGTGTCGCGTCCTGCATCGCTGACCTACCGGTCTGTGCCGTGGTGTTCCGCCACCGGTCATCGCCAGGGCCCCGCCCCACCGGTCACCTGCCGCGAGCGAGGGCGTCGGGCGCGACCGGCGGTCGGATCCTCGAGGTCACAGCACCGGCGTCGGCC
>PLPK01000077.1 GCA_003159795.1 Acidimicrobiaceae bacterium
GAGCCCGGCACCGCGACCCCGGCAGCCGCGCCCCGGCGATCCGGTCCGGCGCGTCCCGTGCGGCGCCCGAAGGCTCGCCCGGCGGCCCGTCGCCGTCGCAAGGGGGGCCGGCACTGATCGACATCCATCTGGCGCGCGAGGAACCCGACCGCTACCGGGCCGCGCTCCGCCGCAAGGGCGCCGACGCCGTCTTCGACGAGTTCCTGGCCGTCGACCGGGCCTGGCGCCTCGAGGCGGGCCAGGTGGAGCGCCTGCGGGCCGTGACCAAACCCAAGGGCCGGCCCGACGAAGAGGCCCGCCGGACCCTCGGCGCCGCCAAGGTGGAGCTGAAGGCCGCCGAGGAGTCGCTCGCGGTGACGGCCGCGAGACGCGATGACCTCCTCGCCCGGATCCCGAACCCTCCCGACCCGACTGCGCCCGACGGGGACAGTGACGAGGACTCCGTCGAGCTGAAAAGAGTTGGAGAGCCGAAGAAGTTCCCCTTTGAGCCGCTCGACCACCTCGCCCTCGGCAGCTTCGCCGTCGAGAAGGCCGCCCAGCTGTCGGGGGCGCGCTTCGCCTACCGGATCGGCGACGTCGCCCTCCTCGAGCTGGCGCTGTACCGCTACGCCATCGACATCGCCATGGCCCACGGTTTCGTCCCGGTCCTCCCACCCGTGCTCGTGCGCGAGTCGGCGATGTTCGGGACGGGATTCCTGCCGACCGACGAGGCGAACCTCTACCGCGTCGAACCCGACGACCTCTACCTCACGGGGACCTCGGAGGTGGCGCTGGCGGGTCTGCACGCCGGCGAGATCCTCGAGGAGGCCACGCTTCCCCGGCGCTACACCGGCTACTCGACGTGCTTTCGCCGCGAGGCCGGGGCCGCCGGGAAGGACACCCGCGGGATCTTCCGCGTCCACCAGTTCGACAAGGTGGAGATGTTCGTCTTTGCGACCCCCGAGGAGTCCGCCGCCGAGCACGAGGTGATCCTCGCCGTGGAAGAGGAGATCATCGGGGGCCTCGGCCTGGCCTATCGCGTCGTCAACGTCGCGGCGGGGGATCTCGGACCGTCGGCGACGAAGAAGTACGACATCGAGGGGTGGATCCCCAGCCAGGCCCGCTACCGCGAGCTCACGTCGTGCTCGAACACGACCGACTACCAGGCCCGCCGCCTCAACATCCGGGTGCGCGGGGCCGCGGGCCTCCGGGCGCTCCATACGCTGAACGGCACCGCCATCACGGCCCGCACGATGATCGCGCTCCTCGAGACCTTCCAGGATTCCGACCGCGGCGTCGCCGTGCCCGCCGTGCTTGTCGCGTTCGGCGCGCCGGCGAAGGTCTCCCCGCCCGTCTGAGGCGTCAGGCCGGCCCCAGCCGGTGGAGCGGCCCGGCTCCGTGCCCGAGGCCGCCCTGCGCCGAGCGCTCAAGGGAGGCGGTGACGAAGCGCTTGGCGGCCGTCGCCGCCTCGACGATCCCGCACCCCAGCGCGAGGTACCCCGCGAGCGCCGCCGAGAGCGTGCAGCCGGTGCCGTGGACGTTGCGAGTCGCGACCCACGGGGCGCGCAGCCAGGTGAGCTCGCCGTCGAGGCAGAGCACGTCGGCGGCGTCGGCGCCCTGGCGATGGCCGCCCTTCACGAGGGCGGACCTCGCGCCGAGCCGGCACAGGCGCCGGGCCGCCTCGGCCATCGCCTCCTCGTCGCGGACGCGCCGGCCGAGCAGGACCTCGGTCTCGGCGAGATTCGGCGTCACGACGAGAGCGTGGGGGAGGAGCCGGCGATAGGCGGCGGGGGCGTCACCGGCGATGAGGGGCGCGCCGGAGGAGGCGACCATCACCGGGTCGACGACGAGGTGCCCAAGCCGGCCGGTGGCCGCCCGCGCGGCGACCGCCTCGACGATGCCGGTCGTGGCGAGCATGCCGGTTTTCGTGGCCGCGACCGGCAAGTCCTCGAGCACCGCGTCGAGCTGGGAGTCGACGAAGGCGGGCGTCATGACCTCGACGGCGCGCACCGACTCGGTGTTCTGGGCGGTGACCGCTGTCACGACGAGCGCGCCGTACACGCCGAGCGCGCTGAAAGTCCTCAGGTCGGCCGCGATGCCGGCGCCGCCGGAAGAGTCGGTGCCGGCGATCGTGAGGGCGACCGGGGGCGGGGGATCGGCGGCCGTCACCCTCTCGTCGAGTCTCGCCATCGCGACATCCTACGGGCGCGCCCGCCGGCGCCCCCTGACGACGGGGCGGTCGACGGCGCCGGCACCCGGTACGGTGAGCCAGGAGAGGGAAGGAGGACCGTGCCGGACGACCGCATCGGCGAGATCTGCTCCGAGCTCGGCGCGCTCATCGAGAGGCTGGACGACCTCGCCCTCGAGGCGCTGCGCGAGGCGGTGGCCCGGGGCGCCACCGCCCGGCCCGAGATCGAGCGGCGCATCGTGCGCGCCCGCAACTCCCTCGAACGGGCGCGGCACCTCCTAAACGCCGATTAGGCCCATCGGATCCGCCTGACCAGAGGTAGAACAACCCGAGCGCGCCCCTCACGACTCGCGTCGTGTCGAAGCTGGGGACGAAGCGCACGTTGTAGTCGCGACGACGTAGGCGCCGAGCGCGCCAACGATCCTGCCGACGCCGCCACCCCCGGCCCGCTCGCCGGCGCGTCGCCGTCACAGGGCTTGGGTGGCGTGCCCGGGTGCAGGCGTTGGTCGGCGACGCGCAACTACCCGATGGTCTCGACCTCGACGCGGCCGTCCTCGGAGTCGCTCAGGGTGCGGCGCAGGTTCAGCATCATCGCCGACCCGGCGAGCGCCAAGAGCCCGATGCTGATCGGCCACCAGCCGCCGAGGTGGTCGCCGAAGTAGATCGCCGCGATGGCGGGCGCGACCATGCCCGAGAGCCCCCAGGTGAGACCGAGGGCCGAGTTGTAGCGGCCGCGCAGGTGCTNNACGTCGAGCAGCACCCAGAAGATGAACCACGACACACCGGTGAGAGCCATCATGCGAGTTCGGCTACGCCCCTGGATGCGGTTGAGCACCCAGAGCTGGGCCAGCACGATGGTCGAGGTATTGAAGAAGAGGATGACGCCGATCACGTGTACCGAGAGTTTCAGGTTGTTCACCACGAAGAGGCTGTAGCCCGCCTCCTGGGACCCGTAGCCGCCGATCAGGAGGACGAGCGATGCGAGCACGATCTGCACCAGCCGCCGGTCGGCAAGGACGTGGCGCCATCCCTCGGCAAGCTTTTCTGGGTCGACGTCGTGGACCTCGATCGGCCCGCCGTGTGCGCGCAGCGTGAAGAAGAGCACGCCGGTGAAAACCATCACTCCGGCGTTGAGGAGATAGAGCACGGTGAAACTGAACGGGTGGTGCAGGTCGACGATCGACGCCGAGATCAGCCCGCCGAAGCCGATACCCAGGTTCACGAGCATGAAGTTGAAGCCGAAGGCCCGCTGGCGGTGCTCTTCGGGAACGAGTCGGCTGAGCAGCGTGCTGCCGGGACCCCAGCCGGCCCCTCCGAAGACCGCAATCGCGAGGCCCGCGACAAGCGCCATCGACTGGGTGTGGGCAAAGGCCCAGAGCACGAGCGCGCCCGCGCCGGTCGTGTAGCCGAAGAGCCCGACCGGTACCGGGCCGAAGCGGTCGATCGTGGTGCCCCAGATTGGGCTCGTCGCGAGTCCCGCGAAGGCGCACAGCGCGAGCAAGAGCGTCGCGAAGCTGGCAGAAAACCCTCGCACGTTGTGCAGGTACACCACGAAGAGCGAGAGGGTGAGCCCGTTGCCGATGCAGCCGAAGAACGTGCAGAGGTAGAAGCGACGCAATGTCGCGTTGATCGTGGATCGGAAGTCCGCAGGAACGAGAGTGTCGATCAGCCGCACGAGGCAAGCAGGCTACTGCGGACCTCTCCGTCTAAGTCCATGAGGTTCAGACGACCGACGGCGGTACAGGTCGGTGCCGACATACTCTCGAGCGGCGGAGCCTTAGCCTCGATCCACCGTCCGACCC
>PLPK01000038.1 GCA_003159795.1 Acidimicrobiaceae bacterium
TTCGGAGCCCAAGGAGATCTAGGCCAGTACCGCCCGTGGAACGGCACCAGCCGGGCGGTAGAATGACCGTGCCGGTATCCGCCGGCGTCCAAAGTGCGGCGGTGTCCCGTCCAGGTGACGGGCACCTCCCGAGGGGGTGACAGGCTTCGACTTCGGTCGTCAAGTTGGGAGAAGCGAGCCGTGGTCTCCGGAACCACGTTAAAGAGCCGGAAAACAAAATAAACGCCGAGCCTCAGCTCGCGCTTGCTGCCTAAGTAGCAGCAACGTCCATCCGATCCAGGTCCTGCGGGTCGGGAGTGGGCGTCATCTAGCGGGACTTACCTGAACACCGCCGTCAGCGCGTCGTCCGGGGACAACTCAGCTGACTGGGGTCCTGCGCCGTTGCCGGCGGAGAGGCGGGACCCGAGACCTTCCCGTCGGCTGCGCTCGGAGAATGCCCATCGAGAACCCGAAGGACGCGGGTTCGATTCCCGCCACCTCCACTCAATTTGCGTTCCATATGTCCTGGTAGGAGCCCTCTTTTAGAGGGCTCCTACCAGGACACGCCCAGGACACACCACGACGCCTAAGCATCGGCGTCTGGGGGCGAACGGCGGTTCAGGAGGTCACTGGGCGTGAGCAAGGCGTGTGACCTCGTTTCGAACCCGGCTCGTAATCTCCCCTGTTCAAGCGCCACGTTCACACCAGAATGGAGCCGTTATGCGTACTAGCCCCCCACCATGAACAGGAGCTCATCGACGTTCCAATGACGACAAGCTCGGCGCCCGAGTCCCACTGGCTCAGGGATGTGTTCGATGACCCCACGGCCGACTGCGCAGCCTTCAAGCTGGGGCGCCAATGACAGAGGCCGGTGGGGAGAGATGGGCTAGCCCGACAACGCTTCTCGGCATGCTCCAGCGAGGCCGGGGCGCGGCCTATTCCCGAGCACTGACAGACCCCGAACGAGCTGGCGATCTGGTGGTCGACTGCATCGTGAACGACCCCAGATGGGACCATCAGGTCGAAGAGCGAGGCTGGCTTTATACAGCCTTGGTCGCAGAGCTCGATGTCGACCTCGCCCGGTTGCGAGATGCGTTCGTCTGTCCGCCGAACTGGGGAGGAGATGACAAAGCCTGGCTCGCGACGGAGGTCTTCGAGCTCGTGGCCCGGCATGGTGTCGCCGGCGGCGTCAGCGAACTACGTCGCTACCTGCGTTCTGGCAGAGACTTCGAGCAGGCACTGTTCCATTTGCTTCCTTTGGCCGACCATCCCGAGGCCGAAGGGCTGATTGACGACATCCTCGAGGTAGCTGACCTCGATCAACTTGGCGACATCTTTACTGACCTCACCGCTGCACCGTGGCCTGAGTGGCAACGCGCGAGCCCTCGGATTGACAAGGCTGTCGTAAACGCCCTTTCGCGGCGCGCGACCGGCAAGGAAGCGGCGTCGCCATCCCGGGACGCCGAGGTTCGTCGTAGTCGCGCGGATTGGACCCAAGATTTGCTTATCCAAGCGGGAGCGAATGCGCCTCCAGGGACCCCGGCGTCCCAACTCGTCGTGCTCGGTGACGAGTCCGGGGAAGAGACATTGCTGGAAATCGCTTCAGATCTCCTCGAAGATGAGAGCCTACGGGTCGGTGTTAGGGCCGCGGTTCGGCGAAGCCTCTGGGCTCTTCGATCGCCGAACGCCTTGGCCTGGGCGCGAGTCACGTCATCCCTCGACGACGAGGGTGGTCTTGCGGCTGTTCATCTCCTGGCCGAGCTGGCAGAGGAATCTGACGTTCCGAGGCTTCGCGAGCTGCTCGGAGCTGCTCTCGCCTGTGACAACGACTACCTGTACGCCCAGTGCAGCCTGGTCGACGGGCTCGGTCGGTTGGACGACCACGAGAGTCTCGGTTTGATCGAGGTGGTTTTCGACGAGACCGTGTACTCATATCTCCGTCGTCGTTGCGCGCAAGTACTGAGCCAGAAGTCCCCGCAGTTCGCTATCGAGCGAGCTGTCGAATGTCTCAACGACTGTGAGTCGGAGACCCGCTCGATCGCGGTCAACAGCGTGGACACTGCCGTACCGGGCGTTCGTGAGCGACTCGTACAAATGGTCGATGATCCAACCGAACCAACGTCCTGTCAGAGGGGCGCGGCGCTCCGACTTGGGAACTCCTGTTCGGCGCCAAGGTGACTTAAGTGGACAAACGTCCGGGTGCCCACCCTGGGACCTGGTGCGTGCCCGAGCCGTCGATCGCACACAACGGCCGACGACCGACGGCTGCCATTGCCAGCCTGTTCGACTCCGAACAGGGTGCATAATCGGGACGTGCTGTTCGTTCCGGTCACTGGCCGCCCTGGTGACCGCGTCGGACCCGGCGTGGCGACGCCGCCATGACCCGACCGCCTAAAGCCGGGGTGGAGCCTCGTCCGGAGATCGCGACGGAACTGCGCGACGCGTTCATCAGTACCTGGGGGGGTGAACCGCTGATTTTTCGTGCCCCCGGGCGGGTCAACCTGATCGGTGAGCACACGGACTACAACGACGGTTTCGTGCTCCCCATCGCGCTGCAGTACTCGACGTGGGTCGCGATCGCCCGGCGCGACGACCGCCGGGTGCGGTTCCGCTCCCAGACCGTCCAGAAGACCGCGGAGTTCGACCTCGACGAGGTCGACCCGCTTCCCCGGCACGACTGGACCGACTACGTGCGCGGACTCGCCTGGGTGCTCGAGGCGGCGGGCAACCACCTCGTCGGTGCCGACATGCTCATTGACAGCGAGATCCCGATCGGATCCGGGCTCAGCTCGTCGGCAGCGATCGAGATGGCAACGGGATACGGCATGCTCACGCTCGCGGGCGCGGCTATCGACCTCGACGCGCTCGCGACCGCCGGCCAGCGCACCGAGAACGTGTTCATCGGTGTGAGAAGCGGGATCATGGATGAGTATGCGTCGTGCCACGGGGTGGCTGGCCATGCCATCCTCCTGGACTGCCGGGACCTCGCCACCCGGCTCGTCCCCGTCGGCACCGACACCCGCTTCGTCGTGGCGAACTCGATGGTGCGTCACGCCCACACCGCGAGCGAGTACAACACCCGCCGCGACGAGTGCGAGACCGGGGTAGTGACGCTCGCCAGCGTCCTGCCGGGGATCCGGGCGCTGCGGGATGTCTCGCTTGCCGAGCTCGAGGCCAGCGAGACCCTGCTCGACCCGGTGATTTTCCGTCGCTGCCGGCACGTGGTGACCGAGAACGCGCGGGCCCTGCGGGCCGCCGACGTCCTCGAAGCGGGCGACCAGGCCGGGTTCGGTGCACTCATGGTGCAGTCGCACGAGAGTCTCAGGGACGACTACGAGGTGAGCTGCGCCGAGCTCGATCTGCTCGTCGAGACGGCGCTCGGAATCGACGGTGCGCTCGGCGCCCGCATGACGGGTGGTGGTTTCGGGGGCTGCGCGATCAGCCTCGTACGCCAGGACGCCGTCGAGCGCTTCTCGGCGATCCTCGCCGAGAAGTACGAGCATTCGACCGGCATCGCTCCGACAATGATCGTCGCCGAGGCCGGTCCCGGGGTTGGGCCGGGGCCCGACGGGCTCGGCTTCGACCGTTGAACGTTCTCGTCGTCGGGGGCGCGGGCTATATCGGCAGCGCGACCTGCCGCGCCCTCCTGGAGGCCGGTCACACCGTCACGGTCTTCGACAGTCTCGTCAAGGGGCACCGCGGCGCCCTGCCCGGCGGGGCCGAGCTCGTCCTCGGCGACACCGGCGACCCCGATGACCTCGACCGGGTGTTCGCGTCGCGCTCGGTCGACGCCGTCATGGACTTCGCGGCCTTCATCGAGGCCGGGGAGTCGATGGACCTGCCGGCGCGCTACTTCCGCAACAACACGGCGGGTGCCCTGACGCTCATCGAGGCGATGATTCGCCACGACGTCGGCCGGCTCGTCTTCTCCTCCAGCGCCGCCATCTTCGGCAACCCCGAGACCGTCCCCGTCGTGGAGGACGCCCGCCTCGAACCGACGAGCCCCTACGGCGAGTCCAAACTGCAGGTCGAGAGGATGCTCGACTGGATCAGCGCCGCCCACGGCCTGTGCTTCGCCTCGCTGCGCTACTTCAACGCCGCTGGCGCGGTGAGCCCCGACTGTGGTGAAGACCACGATCCGGAGTCCCACCTCATCCCGCTCATCCTCGGCGTCGCGCTCGGCAGGCGCGAGGCGGTCCGCATCTTCGGGACCGACTACCCGACGCTCGACGGGACCTGCGTGCGCGACTACGTCCACGTCGCGGATCTCGCCTCCGCCCACCTCATGGCGATCGAGGCGCTCACGACGAGACAGTCGGTCCGCTACAACCTTGGCAACGGCTTGGGCTTCTCGGTGCGAGAGGTCGTCGACTGCGCCCGCCGAGTTACCGGCCGCGATCTGCCTGTGGTCGAGTGCCCCCGGCGGCCGGGCGATCCGGCGACCCTCGTCGCGAGCTCCGCCGCCATACAGGCCGACTTCGGCTGGACACCGCGTTACGCCGACCTCGACTCGATCGTCGCCAGCGCGTGGGAGTGGCACGTCAAGCACCCTGCAGGTTACGGGGACTGAGCGGTGTCCTTCCTCGAGGATTCGTCCCACCGCCGGCTCAACCCCCTCACCGGGGAATGGGTTCTCGTCTCCCCGCACCGGGCGCTACGACCGTGGCTCGGACAGGTCGAACGGGTCTCCGTGGCCGCGCCGGCCCCCCACGACCCGACCTGCTACCTGTGCCCGGGGAACGAACGGACGAGCGGCGAGCGTAACCCCGACTACGCGCACACGTTCGTCTTCGACAACGACTTCCCCGCCCTGCTCGCCGACGCGCCGCACGACGAGGTGAACTCTGATGGGCTGCTCGTCGCGCGGGGCGAGTCCGGCATCTGCCGAGTGATCTGTTTCACGCCACGGCACGACCTGGCGCTGGCAAGGATGGACGTCGCCGACGTGACGCGGGTCGTCGCGCGCTGGCGCGCCGAGTTCACCTCGCTCGCCGGTCGCCCGTCGATCCACTCGGTCCAGATCTTCGAGAACCGCGGCGAGATGATGGGCGCGAGCAGCCCCCATCCCCACGGGCAGATCTGGGCGAGCAGCAGCGTGCCGAACGAGCTCGCCAAGGAGACGCGCTCGATGGGGGACTTCGCCCGGGCGCACGGCTCCTGTCTTCTCTGCGACTATGTCACCCTCGAGGAGAGGCTGGCGGAACGCCTCGTCTACTCGAACGAGTCCTTCGTCGTCGTGGTCCCGTTCTGGGCGATCTGGCCGTTCGAGACGATGGTCCTCCCCCGTCGCCACGTGAACGGCCTCGACGCCCTCGCCGGCGACGAGGAGGCCGCGTTCGCCGACGCCCTCCACGCCCTCACCGTTCGCTACGAGAACCTCTTCGAGTCACCGTTCCCGTATTCGATGGGCATTCACCAGCGACCGACGGACGATCTCCCCCGCGAAGGGTGGCACCTCCACGCCCACTTCCTCCCGCCGCTCCTGCGCTCGACGTCGGTCCGCAAGTTCATGGTCGGTTTCGAGCTCCTCGCCTCGCCCCAGCGGGACATCACCCCCGAAGAGGCCGCCGGCCGGCTGCGCAGCCTCACCGGACGCCATTACCTCGACGAGGGCGGCGGCTGACCGCACAACGGACCGGCCCGCCGGCGACCGGCGGCGACGGTTGCCGACCCATCTGGGAATCACACCTGGCCCGCGCCGTTCCCGTCGGCGGCCCCGCGAGCCGCTGAGGCGCGTCCCCGGTAGGTGCTCGCGAGCAGGAACACCACGGTGAGCAGCACGACGACCGTCAGCCCCGCGAGCCGGTCGTGTCGCAGCAGGGCGGCCGCCCCGACGACGAGGAGCGTGCCGACGAAGAGTTCCGGCGTGTCACCGATGAGAAAGTCCCACCAGAACCGGCCGAAGGCGACCGCGGCCCGCTGCACGTACCTCATCGGACCGCACCCTCCCGCTCGGCGAGCGCGGCGGCGACCCCGGGCGGGGCGGGGCGGACGAGCGACCGCATCCAGGCCACCGCGAGCCCCGTCACGCCGACGAAGCCGGCGATGAGGACCGGCACCGCGAGATCTGATCCCGGCCAGCGCAGCCCCATCCCCTCGGCGACCCAGAACAGGCCGAAGCTCGTCAGCATGATGCCGACCGCCATCTTCATGACGTTCTCCGGTATGGCCGAGAGCTGGCGCGCGACGAGCGCGCCGGCGGTGCCGATGATGATCACCGCCGCGGCGGCGGACGCCGCCGCGAGGCCGAGGCGATGGGCGCTCGCGCCGAGGCTCAGCACGATGAGCACGACCTCCATCCCCTCGAGGAGCACCGCCTTGAACGAGATGACGAACGCGAGGGCGTCACGCCGCGATGCCAAGCCCCGGCTCGGACCCGACGGGTCGTCCAGCCGGGAGACCGTGTCGGCATAGATCCGGTCCTCGTCGTGTGGGGCACGGTGCCCACTCGCCCGCAGGATCGCCTTGCGGAGCCACGACAGCCCGAGCACGAGCAGCAGCGCGCCGATCACGACCCGCAGCGTCGCGATCGGCACATAGCGCACGAGCGGAACGCCGACCACGCCCACGAGCACCGAGAGCAGCACGACCCCGGCGGCGCTGCCCTCGAGCGCCGAGCGCCAACCTCGCGTCGCCCCGGTGGCGAGCACAATCGTCAACGCCTCCACCGTCTCGACCGCGCTCGCCAGGAAGACCGCGAGTGCAAGCGTCACCTCCGTCGTCGACACCTTCTCGCTCTCCGCCTTCCGTCGCCGGGCGGTCCGCCAGCCAGTCGGTGGCCCGGGCTACCAACTGGCCGCCACGTCCAGCCCGATCGTACCGGGGTGCGCGGCCGCCCCGGGTGTCCGCCCTCACCGGCCGGCGGGCTGTTCCTGTCGTTCCAGATCGCATCCCACCCTCCGCTAAGGTTGTCGCTGGACGGATCCGCGGCAGGTGACGGTTGAACGTGGCACGTCCGCAGGGTTCTATCTCGCAGGAGGTTGCTGAGCATTGCGCCTAGGAATCCTCACCGGCGGTGGTGACTGTCCCGGCCTCAACGCGGCCATTCGGGCCGTCGTCCGCCGTGCCTCAGTCACCTACTCGGACGATGTCGTCGGGTTCCACTACGGCTGGGAGGGCCTCGTCCAGGACGACGCCGTCCCGCTCGACGTCACCACGTGTCACGGCATCCTCCCGCGCGGCGGGACGATCCTCGCCACGTCACGGTTCAATCCCTTCAAGTCCGCCAGCGACACGGAGCGGATCGCCGAGACCCTCGCCCACCGGCACATCGACGCGCTCATCGCCATCGGCGGCGATGGCTCGCTGCGCATCGCCCGCGAGGTGTCTGGTCTTGGGATTCCCGTCGTCGGGATCCCGAAGACGATCGACAACGACGTCAACGCGACCGACTCGACGATCGGCTTCGACACCGCCGTCCAGATCGCGGTCGACGCCATTGACCGCCTCCACACGACCGCCGATTCACACAGCCGGGTGATCGTCTGCGAGGTGATGGGCCGCGAGGCCGGTTGGATCGCGGTCTACGCCGGCCTCGCCGGTGGCGCAGCGGTCATCATCGCCCCGGAGGAACCGTTCGACATCGACCAGACGTGCGCGCACCTGATCCGCCGCCACGCCAAGGGCCGCTCCGGCTCGGTCGTCGTCATCGCCGAGGGGGCCAAGCCCCAGAAGGGCACCATCGACCTCCCCACCGTCGTGCTCGACCGCTATGACCGCGAACGGCTTGGCGGCATCAGCGCGGTCGTCGCCCGCGAGATCGAGGCTCGCACGGGCTTCGAGTCCCGGGTCACGATCCTCGGCCACCAGCAGCGCGGCGGCACGCCGACGGCGGCCGACCGTGTGCTGGCGACCCGCTTCGGCGTCGCCGCCGTCGACGCGGCACACGACGGCGCCTTCGGCACGATGGTCGCCCTGCACGCCCAGGAAATCGTGCGCGTGACGTTCGACCAGGCGCTTGGCGAGCTGAAGCTAGTCCCGCGCGACCTGATCGACCGGGTCGCCAACATCTTCACCGACTAGGGCGGCGGGCCGGCCCCGGGTCACTCGGCGGGGATCTCCCCCAGTCGGCCGTGCCGGTAGTCCTCGAAGGCCTGCCGGATCTCCGCGTCGGTGTTCATGACGAACGGCCCGTACGACGCGACCGGCTCGCCGATCGGTGCGCCGCCCAGCACGAGGACGTCGAGCCGGGGGCTGCGCCCGTCCTGGCAGCGGTCCGCCGCGACGACGAGGTGATCGCCACGCCCGAACGCCGCGAGCTCCCCCGCCTCGACCGGCCGGGCGGCGCTCGAGACGGTTCCCCGTCCGGCGAGTACGTATACGAGCGCGTTGTAGCCGGGCTGCCAGGGAAGCCGCAGCGTCGCCCCGGGTTCGATCGTCGCGTGCACGAGCGTGATCGGCGTGTGCGTCGAGCCCGGTCCGTGGTGGCCGCCGACCTCGCCGGCGATGATACGGACGAGGGCGCCCGCGTCAGGCGAGGTGACGAGGGCGACGTTTGCGGCACCAATGTCCTGGTACTGCGGCGCGATCCACTTGTCGGCCGAAGGCAGGTTCACCCACAGCTGGATGCCGTGGAACAGCCCTCCCGCCGCGACGAGCTCCTCCGGGGGAGCCTCGATATGGAGGATTCCCGCGCCAGCCG
This sequence comes from Acidimicrobiaceae bacterium, assembly GCA_003159795.1. Classification (GTDB taxonomy): domain Bacteria; phylum Actinomycetota; class Acidimicrobiia; order Acidimicrobiales; family Bog-793; genus Bog-793. The sequence continues at coordinate 8,621 of PLPK01000038.1, forward strand.
TCATCCACTGCGTGTCGCCGTTCGTGATGAGACCACCCCCACCGTGCGAGTCCCGGTGGCGGAATGTCCCGTCGATCATGTAGGTGACAGTCTCGAAACCCCGGTGGGGGTGCCACGGCGTCCCCTTGGCCTCGCCCGGCGCGTACTCGACCTCACCCATCTGGTCCATGTGGACGAACGGGTCGAGCTCCGACAGAGGCAAACCCGCGAAGGCGCGCCGGACCGGGAACCCCTCGCCCTCGAGGCCGCGCGTGGCCACCGTCACGGACCGCACCGGTCGCTCCACGCCACCGACGACGGCGTCGAGCCGCGGCAACACCAACAGATCCTCAACCGTCACTGCCGGCACGGATCCCCCTCACGGGTCTCATCGGCTCCGGCGTCGAGGCGGCTTGGCACGCCGCCGGGACACCTACTTATCCAGGTCAACACCACGTCGTGCCGCGATGTTCCCGCGCGACCCCGCACGCCGCTCCGGCGTTAGGTGCAACGGGAGACCGGCGGCCCAACGTGGCGGTTGGTCCACGTCCGGGCCGCGGCCCCAGTTCGCGGTCCGCCTGAAGGTGGAGCTTGCCGATCGAACCTGACACCCGCCCACCCCGGCGGAGAGCCGAAACCGGAACTGCGATGCGCTCGTTGGGCGCCTCGGGCCCGCCCTCGCTGGGCGCGGGACGTCGGCGCCGCGACCGCGTCGTCTGGGTCGCTCTCAGCCTTGTCGTCGCGACAGCGCTCTCCGTCGTCGCCCGCTCCGTGGGTCCGCCCCGCCCGGTCACGGCGGCACACCACCCACAGCACGCCGCGCAGGCGGTCCCGACCAGCCGGCCCGCGGGGACGACGAAGACCGGCCGCGCCAACCGGCGCCGCCACGACGACCCGAAACCCTCGCCGACCACGACTTCCAGCCTTCCCGCCAATACGACCACCGCGACGACCCCCACTACCACGACGGCCGTTCCCGCCACCACGGCGACCACCACGGCCGAGGTACGTCCGGCCACCGCGCCCTCGCGGACCCGGGACACGAAGCGCCGCGACCGTCGCTCCGCCACGACGCCGGCGCTGGCGGGGATGCTCCGCTACCCCGACGACATCGAGACCTCCATCCCGTTCACGTCGGCAAGCGGGCTCGCCGCTGTGCGCGCTTCGTGGCGCGGCGGCGAAGCCCTCAAGATCACCCTCGGCTGCGGTTCCGTCGTCACGTCCGGTAGCGGCACACACGGCCTCTCCCTCGTCGTCGCCGGGAAACCCGGTGTGTGCACCGTCTCGATCTCGCTCGGGCCCGGCCAGCGCGGCACGGTCGCCTACACCCTGCGGGTTCGCGTCCCCCCCACAGCCCCCGCCGCCTCGGGCGCCGGATGAGCACGCCACGGGCCGCGTTCCGCACGGGCCTCGCCGCCCTGGCGAAGGCCGCCGTTCTCGTCGTCGGCGTGCCGCTCGCGCTCGGGCGGCTGTGGCTGATCGCGCCCCAGCCCGCGAATCCCGTGAGCCTCGCCGCGGCCAGGTCGGTCTCGACGTGGGCGCACCTCGCCATCCTCGTCGCCGGGATCCTCTGGGCCCTCGCCGCGGTGAACCTCGCCCGGCAGGTCCGCGACGCCCTGCGGCACCACCAAGCGCTCGACACCGGCTCGTGGTCAGCCCGCTGGGCCGGGGCGATCGCCGGCCTCATCCTCCTCGCGACCGCCGGGACCTCGCTCGCGGTCCCCGGTGCGTCCCACGTCAGACCGGCGCCCGTCGCCACCGCGTCGGCGCGGCAGCGCACATCCGTCCGACCGGCTCCTCCGGAACAGGCGAGGCGGCAGGTCGGAACGACGGTCACCGTGGAGCGCGACGAGTGCCTCGCCGACGTCGCCGTCCGGGCGACCGGGTGCGTCGACGACTGGCCCCTGCTTGCCCGACTCAATCTCGGCCGCCGCCAGGTCGATGGGGCCCGCATGCTCGACCCGGTGCGGTTGCATGCCGGGTGGCGTCTCGACCTGCCGTCCCGCGCCGGAGCGTCGGGGCCAGACGGCGCCGCCCGTCCTACCGGGCAGTCGCCAGCGACACCGACACCGGATCGACGCTTGTCCGAGCTCGCCCTCGTCGGCCTCAGCGTCATCACCACCTGCGCGCTGGCGAGACGCGTCCGCAACCTGCGGCGCGCGAGTTCCAGCGGCCGGCGGTCGGGCGAGCGCGCCGCGACTTCCTCGCGCCCGGTCGGCGAGGCACGGGTCGCCCTCGAGCCCTTCGCCGACGCACCGCTCATCGACTGGATCGACCTCGCCAATCGCCTGCTGTGGCGGATCGTGCGGGACCAGGACGCGGCACCGCCCGAGGTGCGGCTCGTGCGGGCCGGCCCGGACGGGATCGAGTTCCTCCTCTCGACCCCCCGACCCGAGGCGCCCTGGCCGTTCCTCTCCCGCCGTGGCGGGCGGTGGTGGGTCCTCGACCCCGGGGTCGAGCCGGCTGACTTCGCACCGTTCCCCGCTGACGAAGGGAGGTTCCTGCCGTCACTCGTGCCGCTCGGCGACGACGAGCACGCCTCGTACCTGCTCGTGGTGGGTCGCGGCCGCCGCCTCGGCGTCGACGGCGACGACGGGCTCGTCGACCGGACCCTCGAGGCGATCGTCACCTCGTTGCGCACCGTGCCATGGGCCGAGCAGCTCGCCGTCGAGCTCGTGGGGATCGACCCGCCGCCGGCCGACGAGCAGTGCTACCAGCTAAGTTCCTCGACGCCCGCCACCCTCGCCGACCTCGCCACCGAGGGTGCACCGGCCGAGGAGCCCCGACTCGCCGACCGCTGGCAGCGTGAACCCCTCATCGTCGTCGGCCGCGAGGCGAACGACCCGGAGTGCGAGCGCGTCCTCGCGGCGGCCGGGATGGTCGCCGGGATCGTCGCCGCGGGGCCGCGCGGCACCGAGCGGCTCGCCCTCGAGCCCGACCACGCGGTCCTCTGGCCTTACGGCGTCGAGCTCACCGCGGTCACCCCCACGACCGGCCAGTTCGCGCTGCTTGACGGGCTCTTCGCCGACGCCCGCCGCCCGGCCGCGGTCCTGCCGATCCGTGCCGGGCTCGCGACCGATCGGGCTCGCCTGAGCGCCGTTCCGCTCGCCGGGCCGGTCGAGGTGCAGCTGCTGCGGCCCGAGCCGGCCATCGTCGGGCTGGCGCGGCCGCCCGCCGAACGGGACGCCGCCCGCGTCGTCGAGCTCGTCGCCTATCTCGCGCTCCACGACGGCGCGGTCCGCGTCGGGTCCGCCGCTGACGCGCTCTTCGCCCGCTCGGCCGCCGCCTCCCGCCCGGGGCGGGTCGACAACGCCGCGCGTGCCGCGCGTGCCGCCCTCGGGCCCGGCCCCGGCGGGCGCGCCCTTCTTGCCCGTCGTGGCGACGAACTCGTCCTCGACCCCGCCGTCACGTGCGACCTCGTGCGGGCCCGCCGTGCTCTCGCCTCGGCACCGCATGCCGCGGCCACAGTCACCGAGGATCTCCTCATCGGTGCACTCGGCCTCGTCGAGGGGCCTCCGCTCGGCGCCGTGGCTGCTGGCTACGGCTGGTTCGGAACCGAAGCGCTCGACGAGCTCGTCGCCGCCGAGATCGTCGACGGCGCCCACCACCTCGCCTCCCTCGCGCTCGCCTCCGACCGGCTCGAGCTCGCGCGCTGGGCGATCGCCCGCGGCCGCCTCGCCGACCAGGACTCCGAGATCCTCGCGCGCGACCTCATGGCCGTGGCCGGCGCCAACAACGACACCGACGGCGCGCGGTTCGCATTCTTCGAACTCGAGCGCGCGCTCGCGCACCTTGGCGGCGGCGAGCCCTCACCCGAAACGCGGGCGCTGCTCGAGGCGCTCGACCCCACCCGGTAGCCGGCTCGCTCGCCGGCGGGAACTGGCGCCACCGATCACTTGCCGCGCCCCCCACCCCCTGGCACGATGCGGGCGGGCCGAATTGAGGGAGGAAGTCATGCGCGTCGGAGTCCCCCGGGAGCTGAAGGAGAGCGAGTACCGGGTGGCGATGACGCCGGCTGGGGTGCGCGAGCTCGTCGCCAGGGGCCACACCGTCCTCGTCGAGCACTCAGCCGGCGAGGGGTCCTCCCTCCCGGACGCCGACTACCTGCGGGTCGGTGCCAGGATCGTCGCCGACCCGGATCAGCTCTGGGGAGAGTCCGAACTCATCTGCAAGGTGAAAGAGCCCATCGCGGAGGAATTCCACCGTCTGCGCGAAGGGCTCGTCCTTTTCACCTACCTCCACCTCGCCGCGGCCCGCGACTGCACCCAGGCGATTCTCGACACTGGTACGACGGCGATCGCCTATGAGACGGTCCGCCTCCCCAACGGCTCGCTCCCGCTCCTCGCGCCGATGAGCGAGATCGCAGGCCGGATGGCGACGATCGCCGGGGCGGAGCATCTCCAGCGCCCCGCGGGTGGCCGGGGCGTGCTGCTGAGCGGCGTCCCTGGGGTGCGGGCGGGCCGGGTCGTCGTGATCGGTGCCGGTGTCGCCGGGTCGAACGCCGCTGCCATCGCCGTCGGCATGCACGCCGAGGTGGTTGCCATCGACCGCGACCTCGCCCGGCTCGCCGCCCTCGACACCGTCTACCAGGGACGTCTCTCGACGCTCGCCACGAGCGAGCACGTGATCGAGGACGCCTGCCTCACCGCCGACCTCGTCATCGGCGCCGTGCTCGTTGTCGGAGCGCGCGCCCCCCGGCTCGTGACCGACAACCTCGTCGCAGCGATGCTGCCGGGCTCCGTCCTCGTCGACATCTCGGTCGACCAGGGTGGCTGTTTCGAATCGACCCGACCGACGACGCACTCGGACCCGACCTACCGGGTCCACGACTCGCTGTTCTACTGCGTGGCCAACATGCCCGGCGCGGTGCCGCACACCTCGACCCACGCCCTCACCAACGCGACACTCCCCTACGCGATGGCGATCGCCGATCTCGGCTGGCTGCAGGCAATGCGCGAGGACCCCGCCCTCGCGCTCGGGCTCAACGCGGTCAGCGGGCGGCTGGTTTCCGCGCCCGTCGCCGAGGCCCACGGCCTCGACCACGTCGAGCTCGAGGAGGTACTCGCCTGAGTGCTTCCGGGGGGCAGGCGGCGGCGCGGCACCCCCTGTAGCGGCGGGCGATTGCCAACACCTGCCGGGCGCGAGCCGCTACCGTGCAACCCGTGCCCGCTCACTCCGCAAAGTCACGGCGCCGCCAAATGAGTCTCCGCTCCTACCTGCGCAGCCTGAGGAAGGGACGCGTCGTCGTCGCGGCGATCATCGTCCTCGTCGTCGGCGGGACAGTCGCGGGGGTCGTCATCTCGAGCGGGCACCCCAAGCCAAGCGCCAACAAGGTTCACCACCACACCACACCACCCCTCACGAAGTGCCCCCTCACCGACCTCCCGGCGCCGGGCGGGAAGGCCCCGGAGCGCGAGCCCCTCGCCGTCAAGATCGGCAACGAGCCTCAGGGTGCGCGACCCCAGAGCGGCCTCAACGAGGCCGACATCGTCTACGACACCCCGGCCGAGGGCGGGATCATGCGCTACCTCGCCGTCTACCAGTGCGAGACGCCGTCGCTCGTCGGCCCGATCCGGTCGGTCCGCTGGGTCGACTGGCACATCCTCGAGGTCTTCAAGCACGTCGAGCTCGCCTTCGTCGCCGGGATCACCCCAAACCGGAGCGAGGTCGAATCGCTGCCGTTCATCGACGACGCCGATGCCTTCCTCCATGCTTTCGCCTACCAGCAGAGCCCCGATCGCCAGGCGCCCGACGCGACCTACGCCTCGGCGGCGACGCTGTGGCGTCAGTTCGGGCACCACGCGGCGCCAAAGCCAATCTTCGACTACACGACCGCACCACTGCCGAAGGGCGCGCGGCAAGCGAAGGACCTCGCGATCAACTTCTCCGGGGGAACTGACGTCGTCTGGCAGTGGAATTCCTCGACCGGCCAGTGGGTCCACACGTACTCGGGCGCGACGGACATCGACGCGCTGACCAATCAACCCGTCACGACGACGAACATCATCGTCCAGGTCGTCCACTACAACCTCGGCCCGTACAACGAAGACCCTGAGCCCCAGTCGGGCGACGTCGAGAGCCAGACCCTCGGGACGGGCAAGGGCTGGGTCCTGCGCAACGGCGAGGAGATCCGCGTCACGTGGCACCGCGCCTCGCTCACCTCACCGACGACCTACACGTCGTCGCGCGGCCAGCCCGTCGACCTCACCCCGGGGCGCACGTGGGTCGAATTCGTGCTCGACACCACCGCGAAGCAACCGGGCGCCATCACGTTCACGCCCTGAGCGCCGCCAGGACAACGCCCGGGTCGCACCGCTCTCGTAGGTGGCCTGCAGACGGGTGACCGCGCGCGCCGCGCCGTCGGCGGAGTCGAGCGTCCCGGTCGTCCCCGGAGGTTCCATCTGCGCTCCTCCCTCACCATCGGCTGCGCCGCAGGTGAGGTGCGTACCAACCCCGGCGGCCACGGCCCGCCGACCGACGACCCCGAACACCCGGCAGCCCGCCGCCGATACCCTGGCTTTGGCACTGGAGGAGGACGCACCGTGGTCGACGTCGAAGTCGTCGAAACGCCCGAGCTCGGCGACCGCAGCTATGTCGCGCACGACGGCACGACCGCCGTCGTTGTCGACCCGCAACGTGACCTCGACCGCGTCGAGGAACTGCTCGCGGCGCGCGGGCTCCAGTGCGCGTTCGTCGCCGAGACCCACGTTCACAACGACTACGTCTCCGGCGGGCTCGAGCTCTCCCGCCGCACCGGCGCGGGCTATCTCCTCGCTGCCGGAGAGCACCTCCAGTTCGAGCGACTGGCCGTCGCCGACGGGGACGTGTTCACCAGCGGACGACTGCGCGTGCGGGTCGTCGCGACACCGGGGCACACCTTCGACCATGTCGCCTACCTCGTCGACGACGGGGGCACACCCGCCGCCTTCACAGGGGGCTCGCTGCTGTTCGGCAGCGTCGGCCGCCCCGACCTCCTCGGCACCGAGCACACCGAAGCCCTCGCGCGCCTGCAGTTCCACTCCGCTCGGCGGCTCGGCGAGATGCTCACCGACGACGTGCCCGTGTACCCGACGCACGGGTTCGGGAGCTTTTGCTCCTCGGGCAACATCGTCGTCGCCACCGCCAGCACGATCGGCGCCGAGCGGGGGCGCAACGACGCCTTCGCGCACGACGAAGAGGACACGTTCGTCGCGCGTCTCATCGCCGGGCTGACCGCGTATCCCGCCTACTACGCGCACATGGGGCCTCGTAACCGGGAGGGTGCCGCGGCAGCGGACCTCTCGCCGGTCGGGCTGGTCGACCCGACCGAACTGCGCAGGCGGATCGCCGCCGGCGAGTGGGTCGTCGACCTGCGTTCCCGGCTCGCCTTCGCGCACGCGCATCTCGCCGGGACGATCAGCATCGTCCTCGATTCCTCGTTCTCGACCTACCTCGGCTGGCTGGTCCCCTGGGGCACCCCGCTCACGCTCATCGGCGCGGTGCCACGCGACGTCGCGGACGCGCAGCGCCAGCTCGTTCGCATCGGCATCGATCGTCCCGCCGGTGCGTGGCTCGGCCCGATCGGCGACCTCGGGGCGGAAGCACCCCTGCGGGGCTATCCCGTCATCGGTTTCGCCGACCTCGCGGCAGCCCGCGAGGTCACGATCGTCGACGTCCGTCGCCACGACGAACGGCGGGACAGTCACCTCGCGGGATCGTTCCACCTCCCCATCCACGACCTCCTGGCCCGTCTCGACGACCTGCCCGAGGGCCGGCTGGCGGTCCACTGCGCGACTGGGTACCGCGCCGCGATCGCCGCCAGCCTGCTCGACGCGATCGGGCGCGATGTCGTGCTCGTCGACGACGATTGGGCGAATGCGGCCGCCTCAGGCCTCGCCCTCGTCACGCCGGACGCCGCGTCACGGCCGATCCCCCGGCCGGTTGACCAGCAACCGCCGGGGAGCGTTCTCCCCGCCGGGAGGAGCCGAACCCGCGGAACGGAACGCTAAGTTCCTCGCCGGGGGTCCCTCCGGCGTACGGGCCGGACCAGCGCCCCGCAAGGAGGTACCGCGATGCGCAGCCGTGTAGCCGTCACCCGTCGCCGCGCCACTCGGGCCCACCCGGTCCCGGTTGCCGGGAGCGGGACGCGCCGGACCGCTCGGTTGGCGGCTGTCGTCACCGTGTCGCTGGCGGCGGGCGCGCTGGCCGCCATCGCGCCCGGGACAGCCGCCCACGCGGCCCGTCCGGTGTCCCGGCGCAGCGCCAGCCACCTCGCGCCGGGCCGGGGCCACCCGGCGAAGTCGTCCTCCACCGTTTGGCTTTGCCGGCCGGGAACGGCCAGTGACCCATGCGCCGCGAGCCTCACGACGACCGTCGTCGCCGTCTCCGGGTCGACCTCGGTGGCGAAGACCAAGATCGCTCTCGCGTCGAGATTCGACTGCTTCTACGTCTACCCGACGGTGAGCGCCGAGAGCGCGCCGAACGCGGACCTGCGTGTGCAGGACAGCGAGATCGCCGCCGCGGTCGCGCAGGCATCCCGCTTCTCCTCGGTCTGCCGAGTCTGGGCACCCATGTACCACCAGATCACCTTGGGGCGGCTCTTCGCCCTGCCGCTGCTCACCGCGTCCTCCCCACCGGTCCTCAGCGCCTATGACAGCCTGCGCGCCGGGTTCGAGGACTACCTCAAGCACGACAACGACGGACGCCCGATCATCTTCCTCGGGCACTCCCAGGGCGCCGCGATGCTTATCCGGCTGCTCCAGCACCTCGTCGACAACAACTCCACGCTGCGCAAGCGCCTCGTGCTGGCGATCATCCTCGGGGGAAACGTCGTGGTGCGGACCGGCTCCTCTCTCGGCGGCAGCTTCGCCCACATTCCGCTGTGCACCGCGCCGGGCGAGGTGGGATGTGTGATCGCTTACTCGAGTTTCCCCGGCGAGCCCCCGTCCGCGTCGTTCTTCGGCCGGCCCGGCCAGGGTGTCTCAATCCTCGCGGGCCAGTCGGCTTGGCGCGGCGTCCACGTCGCCTGTGTCAACCCCGCGGCGATCGCTGGCGGCAGCGGGCCCCTCACACCGTTCTTCCCCTCGGAGGGAACGCTGCCGACTCCCTGGGTCGAGTACCCGCACCTCTACGCCGCCCGCTGCGACTCCGCCGGCGGAGCGACCTGGTTGCAGGTCACGAAGGTGTCCGCCACCTCGGACCACCGGCAGGTCGTGACCGAGGTAGACGGGGCCGACTGGGGCTACCACCCCTACGACGTCAACCTCGCCCTCGGCAACCTCGTTGCCGACACCGCGGCGGCCGAAGCCGCGTGGTCAAGGGGAGAACGCCACTAGGCAACCCGCCGCACGAGACGGCGGGTCGGTCCCGCGCGCTACGTGAGCGAGCAGATGTTGCCGCCGCCGGTCGCGATGTACGTGTCGTAGTTCTTGGCACCGAGGCCGGCGCCCGGGGTGCCGGCTGCCGGGGTCACGTTCACCACGCCACCGGTGCCGAGCGTGATGGTGTAGTAGGTCGGGTTGCTCGGCCAGCTCCGCAGCGCTTGGTACGCGCCACTCGTCAGCTGTGAGGTCGACGTCGGGTAGGAACTCGTCTGCGTGTAGTACGTCTGGACCGCCACCTCGACGGACTTCGCATCCGCATTGCAGGCCGTCTGGGCGCTCAACCCCGTCACACCGCTGAGAGCGAACACGACGATTGCGGCGAGGATCCCCATGACGATGATGACGATGAGCAGCTCGATGAGGGTGAAGCCCTCTTCTCCGGGACCCCCACACCCTGATTCCCGACGAGCACAAATCATCCCGGTCATTGCTATCAACGGCTTTCGTCGATCCGATATGTCCATGTGCTTTGCACCGTTAAGGTAATCCTCGCCCGGGGCCAGATGTCGGATTTCAAGTCAAGTGACCCCCCGGAATGATCAATGCTCGCCAATCAGTGAGGTGTTGCGTTCACCAGTTGAGGACAAGGGCGTTCGGGACATCCTTCCCGCAACTGTGCCTTGCTAGGTCAGCTCCGTAAGGCGTGGCCGCGCTAACAGGACCGTGACAACGGGCTGTCGGTGAACGAACCGTCCGGGGCCGCTTGCCCGGCTGCTCGCGCCTGCAGGCTCGCCGCGTCCCATCTCTCCTCTACGTGGCCGAAGTGCCAAATCGAAAGGGCGGCCGCCCACGTGACGACGAAGAGGCCGACGATCACGAATCCGGCGGTGTTGATGTTGAAGTTCTCGAAGAAACTCCACACTCCCCCGCTCCAGTTCAACTCCGCTGGGAGCAGCCCGAGGATCTCGATCGAGCCGATTGTGAAGGCCACCACCACCGAGAGCCCGGTGATCGTGATGTTGTAATAGACCTTGCGGATCGGTCGGGAAAAGGCCCACCCATAGGCGAAGTTCATGAAGCAGCCGTCCAACGTGTCGAACGTGCTCATGCCGGCGGCGAACAGGATCGGCAGCGACAGGATCGCGTAGAAGGGCAGTCCGCTCGCGACGGCGGTGCCGGACAGGACGAGGAGGGCCACCTCGGTCGCGGTGTCGAAGCCGAGTCCGAAGAGCACCCCGATCGGGTACATCTTCCACGGCTTGTCGATCCGGCGCGTGAGCTTGCCGAAGAAGCGGTTCATTAGCCCCCGCTGGTTGAGCTGGCGTTCGAGCTCGGCGTCGTCGAACTTGCCCTGCCGCAGCTCCAGGAAGACCTTCACGATCGAGACGAGGATCACGACGTTGAGCGCGGCGATGAGGTAGAGGAACGTCCCCGAGACCGAGGTGCCGATGATCCCGGTGATGTTGTGCAGCCCGGAGTTGTTGTTCTTCACCTGGTCGTCGAGCGAACGGATGCCGAAGTTCAACATGACGGCCATCACGAACACGATCGTCGAGTGCCCGAGGGAGAAGAAGAAGCCGACGCTCATCGGGCGCTTGCCCTCGGCCATCAACTTGCGCGTCGTGTTGTCGATCGCCGAGATGTGGTCGGCGTCGAAGGCGTGCCGCATGCCCAAAGTCAGGGCCAGGATGCCCGTCCCGACCCCGAAGATGTCGGTTCTCGAGACGTGGTAGTGGTGCGACACGGACGACAGGAGCAGGAGGAACCCGAGGACGTAGAGTCCGGCGACCGTCGCGACCATGCCGCCGATCCGCGTCCACTCGGCGGCCGACAGGGCCTTGCGGGCCGCGCGGAGGTGGGACGCCAGTCGTGCCTCGGCCGTGATCATGCTCAGCTGCCCCTCGTCGTGCGGGCGGACGGGATGCGTCATCTGCGAATGATTCGCAACGTAGCATCACTCGCAGTAACGTCGCCAACGCAACAGGCGGTCGACCTACACTGGATTTGTGCCCAGGGCACTCTCTCGCGTGCGTGCCGGTCAGAACGTCAGCGCCGAGCGCCTCGAGGACGTGCTCGCCCTCCTGCACGCCCAGGGAGACAGGGTCACGACGCCTCGGCGGCTCCTCATCGAATCACTCATCGAAGCCGGCGGGCACCGCACCGCCGAGGAGCTCGCGGCCGAGGTGCAGAGCCGCGCACCCGACGTCCACCTGTCGACGATCTACCGGAACCTCGAAGAGCTGGAGCGCCTCGGGGTGATCGAGCAGGTCCGCTTCGGAGGTGGCGCGGCCACCTACCACCTCGCGGCAGCACGCCACGGGCACCTCGTCTGCAGCGAGTGCGGCGTCACCATCGAGGTTCCCGATGAGCTGTTCCGCCCGCTCGAGCGAACCGCGAAGACGCGGTATGGCTTCACGATCGATCCGCACCACCTGGCGATGCGTGGTCGTTGCGTGGCGTGCTCTGCATCGGAGCACTCACCAGGCGGATGAGCGGGCCGAGGGTGGGTCGAGGTGCTTGTCTGCACCCGTTTCGCTTCTGAAACAGTCGGCAATGCCCCAACGATTCGCGACTCTGTCAGAGCGGCTACCCAGTAGTGATTCGTCTGACGGTTCGCTGCGAATGGCGGAGGGGCCTTGGGACTCCCCGAATCCTGGTGGGCCGTAGAGGGTTTGAAC
>PLPK01000066.1:0-11329 GCA_003159795.1 Acidimicrobiaceae bacterium
CGCGACCACACGCGGCGCCGCGGCGGGATGGTCAGCGGCGGTTTCCAGTGGCCGCCGCAAGCCTATGAAGCGTCGCGACCAGCAGGTCCACCTCGGCGTAGGTGTTGTACATCGCGAGCGACGCCCGCACGGCCGTTTCGAGCCCGTAGCGGCGCAGGATCGGCTGGGCGCAGTGGTGGCCGGACCGCACCTCGATGCCCTCTCTGTCGAGCGCTGAGGCGACGTCCGCCGGTCGGCAGCCGTCCAGTTCGAAGGTGAGCACACTGACCTTCTCCGGAGCCGTACCGACGAGGCGAAGGCCGGGGACACGGCAGATCTCGGTGACGGCGTACCGGATGAGCTCGTGCTCGTAGCGCTCGATCGCGGGCCGGCCGAGCCGGTTCAGGTAGTCGAGCGCTGTCGCGAGTCCGACGGCGTCCGCGATGTTTCCCGTGCCGGCCTCGAACTTGGTCGGCGGGTGCTGGAAGAGGGTCCGCTCGAAGGTGACGTCGGAGATCATGTTCCCGCCGAGCTGCCATGGCGGCAGCTTCTCCAGGCAGCTGGACCTGCCGTACAGCGCGCCGATTCCGGTGGGCCCGTACACCTTGTGCCCGGAGAAGACGTAGAAGTCGGCGTCCATCGCCTGGACGTCGATGACCATGTGCGCGATCGCCTGCGCGCCGTCGATCAGCACCTTCGCGCCGACCCGGTGAGCCATCTCGATGATCTCGTTGACCGGGACGATCGTCCCGAGCACATTCGAGACCTGGGCGACGGCGACTAGCCGGGTTCTCTCGTTCAGGAGGGCGCGGTAGGCGTCGAGGAGGAGCCGACCGTCGTCATCGACGGGGATGACCACCAGCTTCGCCCCCGTGTCGGTCGCGAGCTGCTGCCAGGGCACGATGTTGGCGTGGTGCTCGAGGTGCGAGATCACGATCTCGTCGCCGGGGCCGATGTACTTGCGCCGTCGGCAGCTCTCTGCGACCAGGTTGATCGCCTCGGTCGTGCCCCGGGTGAAGACGACGTTGGCGGCGGACGGCGCGCCGAGGAAGTCCGCGACCGTGGCCCGGGCGCCCTCGTAGGCATCGGTGGCCCGCATCGCGAGGGTGTGCGCCGACCGGTGGATGTTGGAGTTCTCGTGCGAGTAGAAGCGTGCCAGTCGGTCGATCACCACCTGGGGCTTCTGCGTTGTCGCCGCGTTGTCCAGCCAGACGAGCTGTCGTCCGTGGATCCGTTCGCCAAGGATCGGGAAATCCCGCCGCACCGCCTCGACATCGAAGGCCGGGGAAGCCTCGGCTGGCGCGGGACGGCGCGGTCCGCCCGCCGGGAGTTGCTCGTCGATGAAGTAGAACGACGGCGCACTCGCCGGGCTCACGTCCGGCGGCGTGAATGATCCTCCTGAATGGTCGGATCGCGCGGTGCGGAGGATCGCGGCCGCGAGCGCCCGCGGCAGGTCCGGCGCGGGGTCGGTCGATGGATGACCCGCTGGTGTCACCGGCCCACCCGTTGCCGGCGCGGCGTGGCCGTGGTCCGGCGGTGCCCCCGCCCACCGGTACCCGGGCACATCGCCGGGCGTCGGGTAGCCGGTGGCCACGGAGGGGGGCACGAGCTCGCCCGGATCGCTTCCCGGCGGCACCGGGTGCTCATCGGCCGCGGATCCGGGGGTCGACGGGGGGCGTGGTGCGTGACCCGGCATCGTGCCGTAGGAGTCGGTCGCGAGTCGGGTCAGTGTCGCCTCGTCCGGCAGCCAGGACGGAGCGTCGCCGTCACCCTTACCGGTAGATAGGCGAGTAGTCATGGAACCTGCCGACCTCCACGTCGTCGAGGACGGCGACCGCGTCGGGAGTGAGAACGGCGAGTGAGCAGTACAGCGAGATCAGGTAGGACGCGACGGCGTTGTGGCTGATGCCCATGTGCCGCACGGACAGCCCCGGCGAGTGCTCGCCGGTCAGACCAGGCTGGTACAGGCCGATCACGCCCTGGCGCTGCTCACCCACCCGCAGCAGGAGCACCTTCGACTTGCCGCGGACGACGGGTACCTTGTCGGACGGGATGATCGGCAGCCCGCGCCAGGTGATGAACTGCGAGCCGTGGATGCTCGCCGTGGCCGGCGGCACGCCGCGCCGCGTGCACTCGCGGCCGAAGGCCGCGATGGCGAGCGGGTGGGCCAGGAAGAACGCCGGCTCCTTCCAGACCTTCGTGATCAGCTGGTCGAGATCGTCCGGGGTCGGCGGACCGGCCAGGGTGGCGAGGCGCTGGCCGGCGTCGACGGAGGCGAGCAGGCCGTAGCCGCTGTTGTTGATGAGCTCGCTCTCCTGATGCTCCTTCATCGTCTCGATCGCCAGCCGGATCTGCTCGGCGACCTGGTCGAACGGGCTGCTGTACAGGTCCGAGATGCGGGTGGGAACGTCGAGGACGGTGGCCACCGTGTCGAGGAAGTACTCCCGCGGTGTCTCGTAGTAGCCGACGTACGTCGTCGGCAGCTCGGATTCATCCCGCGGCGAGGCGGTGACGGCGACTGACGCCGGCTTCTTGACCCGGTTCAACCGGTAGCTACCTGCGTCGACCGGCACCCACTGCAGCAAGCGGATCAGCCATCGCGGCGTGATCGTGTCGAGCTGTGCCGTGCTTTTCGTGACATCCGTGAGTTGGCGTGCCGCGGCGTCGGTCAGTGCGATGGTCGTCGGCGGGTCGTTCGCTGCTGCTCTGGGCATTGCAGAACCTTTCCCTGGGGGGCCGCCCTGCACCATGGACAGGGCGGTCACGGGTCGGACAAAAGCCACTACGCGTCGGAGGTGTCACCTGTTGCGCGGCCCGTAAAAACGTGCACCGCATCTCCAAGGAACCTCCGGGTCGAACTCCATCTCGTGGGCGTCGCCATCCGCCCGCCGGAACGGGCGACATCCCCCCGACGCAAGGACGACCCGGTCGTCACGCGGCCAGGCGTGTGCCACGCCTCGTGTCCCCCCGCCCGGGTCCTAGCTGCGCAGTCATACTCCACCATTATAACTGATTCAGTGTAGTCGCGACATTGGGAACTGCCCCATGCTCTCGTCACCGGGCGTATCGGCCGGCACCTTCCGGTGGACGAGGTGGCAACGGTTGTCCTGCGGACCACATCGCCCCGGCCCGACTCGACGTGCCCTCCGTGTTCTCGTGGCGGCTCGCCGCGGCCGGCGGGCTGCCCGGCGCGCGGTGCTGACGCGGGGTCAGATGAAGAGCTGGATGTCGGCCTTGGCTGCCATGTCGATGAAGCTGGCCGCGCCAAGGGTGGGCTGCACCCCGTCGATGAAGTCGGACGTCTTCAACCCGTAGAGGTCCATCGTCATCTGGCACGGGTGCAGTCGTACTCCGGCCTCGATTGCCATCTCCATCAGCTCGGACACGCTGGCGACCTTGTGTTGCTTCGCCAGCATCTTGATCATGGAGGTGCCCATCCCCCCGAAGTGCAACTTGCTCAGCTTGAGGTGTTCGTTGCCCCCGCGGTCGAAAAGCGACTCTGCCTTCTGCATCAAGTTGTTGCCGGTGACCCGCTGGCCGTTCTTCTGCAGCACGCGCAATCCCCAGAAGGTGAAAAAGACGTCGACCTCGAGGCCGGAAGCGGCACCGGTGGTGGCGAGGATCATGACCGGCCAGACCCGGTCGAGATCGTTGCTCCAGCAGATGATGGCCATTCGCTTCGGCTCGGCCTCGTTGGCGGCGGGGGCGGCTCCGGTTTCCGTGTCGTTCATGTCGATCTCTCCTTCTCGGCGTCGGCACCCGAGGGCCTTGCCGTCGTCCTCGATGCCTCGTGGCTCCCTTGTTAGTGCAGCGTGTTCCTAGACGAGATAGATGGACTGTACTTTTGCCGGGCCCACCCGGGATCCCCGGGCTGATGGGGCGACTCGAGATCGCGCGCGCGATCCCGGCCACGCTCGTCACCCACAGGAGATCCCCTCGGCGTCGAGGAACCGGCGATAGGCCTCCACACCCTCCGGGCCGGTCACGAGATCGGCGGCGTCGGCCTCCCAATCGGACGGGCGCAGCCGGACGACCCAGCCGGCACCGTACGGGTCGGAGTTGATGAGACCGGGCGAGGTGGCCAGCGCGTCGTTGACGGCAACGATCTCGCCGCTCACCGGGGCGGGAACGGCGCCGACCCACTTGCCGCTCTCGACGGTCGCGATGTTGCGGCCCTTCTTGACGGTGACGCCCACAGCCTTCGACGTCACCGCCACGATGGCGTTCGCCAGGTTCTGGGCGACGTCGGTCATCCCGACCGTCAGGAGCTCGCCATCCCAGCGCGCCCACACGTGCTTCTCCACGACGTAATAGAGGTCCTCGGGAAGATTGCAGTTGTTGACAAGTGTCATCGGTCCAACTCCCGCTCGGGTGGGTCAGGTCTGTCCGGGCCCCGCGCCGGTCCGTCCGCCGGCAGGGGCGTGTGCTGGCGCGCCACGGGCGCGCCGGCGGGCACGGGGCCGCCCATCACAGGTTCGCCCCGACGAGGCCGGGCTCGGCGGGCTTGGCGATGGCCTCCGCGACGAGGAGCGTGATGTCCCGGACGACGAGCCGGTCGTCGGCCCGGACGGTCTTGACCGCGTCGGCGAACATGGTCGCGTCCTTCGGGCAGGCGACGACGAACTGCCCGACGCCCAAGCTGAGCGCCTCGGCGATCCGGATCTCGCTCGGTCGCTCCGTGAGCAGGTCGTCGTCCATCCAGATCCGGCCGCCACCGGCGCCGCAGCAGAAGGTGTCCACGCCGTGGCGCGGCATCTCGACCAGCTCACAGCCGAGGGCCCGCAGGATCCGCCGGGGCGCCTCGACGATGCCGTTGTAGCGGGCGAGATAGCACGGATCGTGGTAGGTGACGCGGTGTCCGAGCGGCCTGACGTCGATTGTGCCGGCGTCCAGCAGCTCGGCGAGGAGTTCCGTGTAATGCCGGACCGGGTAGGTCGCGCCCAGCGCGGGGTACTCGTTGCGCAGGGCGTTGAGCGTGTGCGGGTCGGTGGTGAAGATCTCGTCGAACCGGGCTTCGGACAGTGCCGCGATGTTGTGTTCGGCGAGCATCTCGAACAGGCCCTCCTCGCCGACGCGCCGCACGTCGTTGCCGGTGTTGTGCTCTGCCTCGTAGATCACGCCGAAGTCGACGCCCGTGTCGTGGAGGATCGTGGCGAGGATGCGGGAGCTGTCCTGCAGCCGTTCGTCGAAGCTGGCGTAGTCGCCGACGAACCACAGGTACTTCACGTGCTGCTTGCGGGCGTCGGGGACCGGCCAGTCGAGCTCGCGCAGCCACCGGCCCCGCATGCGGCCCGATTTCCCGAACGAGTTGCCCTGGGTGGCGAGGTTCTGGAGCGACTGCTGCAGGGTCGGGCCCATTGTCCCCTCGTCGACCAGACTGCGCCGGAGCTGGACGATCGTGGGCACGTGCTCGATTCCGACCGGGCAGACGTCGACGCAGTGCATGCACGTCGTGCAGGACCACAGCGCGTCGGCCTCCACCACGTCGCCGGCGATCCTCACGCCGGTCCCGGGCGACACCGGGCCGGTGTCGTCGGGTCTTCGCTCCCGGTCGAGCAATGTGATGCCGCCGGTCGAGGCGTCCACCCACTGACGCAGGTCGAGGATCATGTCGCGTGGTGAGAGCGGCGCGCCGGCGGCGGTCGCCGGGCAGACCTCGTGGCACCGGCCGCACTTCGTGCAGGCGTCAAGGTCGAGCAGTTGTTTCCAGGTGAAGTCGGCTATCTCCCGGTAGCCGGGGCGACCCGGGGGCGGCGCGGGCAGCCGGAGCGTCTCCGAGCGGTCCGTGGCGAGCAGGTTCACCCCGTCGGTCAGCATGTGCATCGCCTTCGAGTAGGGCAGGTAGGCGATGAAGGCGAGCGCCAGAGTGGCGTGCGTCCACCACAGGACGGTGTGCGCGCGCACAGCCTCGGCCGGCGTCACGCCTGTCGCGGAGAACATCTCGGCGACGACCCGGCCGAACGGGCTGAACACCGTGAACCACGGCATGTGCTGGCCAAGGATCCGCAGGCCGGTGAGCAGATAGGCAGTGACCAGGATGGCGAGGAGGAATCCGAGGAAGAGCCAGTCTCCCTGGGCCATCTCTCGGCGCGAGTAGCCGCCGGCGGGTGCGCCCGCCCGCCCGTAGCCGAGCCGCGCCGGCCGGCGCACACCGCGGCGCAGTGCCATGTAAATGACGGCGACGAGGAACGCGAACCCCGTCGTGTCGACGGCGAACGTGAAGACGATGAAGAACGTGCCGTGGAAGAAGCTGTCGGAGTGACCGGCGAAGAGCCGGGAGACGTTCCGGACAATGTCGGTGTCGATCGTGAGGATGATCGTCGCCCCGAAAGCGACGCAGAAGCCCCAGAAGATGAAGAAATGCGCGACACCGGTCGCGAGGTTGCCCCGCGTCACGGAGGCGCCCGACCCGGTGGACCCCAGCCGGCGGACGAGCGCCTCCCGGATCGTCGGCCCGCGCCCCGCCTCCCTGCCGATCCGGTACTTGCGGACGCGGTGCCAGACGCCCCAGACGAAGACCGCCATCGCGACGACGGCGGCGGCGTAGAAGAGCACCCTGCCGGCCGGGCCAATCCCCTCGAAGACGGGCCGGGTCACTTGCGTCGCGACCAGGCCGAGCGGGCCGGCCATGGTCAGTTGTGCACCCGGTCGACGAGCTCGGGGACCAGATCGAAAAGATCGACGGTCGTGCCGTAGTGGGCGATGCCGAAGATCGGCGCCCCGGGGTCGGTGTTGCAGGCGACGATCAACTCGGCACCCCGCATTCCCTCCAGGTGCTCGGGAGCTCCGGAGATGCCGAAGGCCAGGTAGGCCCGGGGCTTCACCTTCAGACCCGACTGGCCGACCTGGCGGGTCTTCGGCAGCCACCCCGCGTCCACCACGGGACGGGACGCCGAGAGGGGCACACCGAGGGCATCGGCGAGCTCGGCCATGATCTCGAGGTTGTCTTGGGTCTCGATCCCGCGGCCCACGCTGACGAGCATGTCGGCGGCCGCGATGTCGACGTCGCCGGCATCCGGTTCCACGACGCGGCGAAGCGACATCCGCAGCGCGTCGAGCGCGGCCGGTGGCGCGACCCCGAGGATCTCGGCGCCGCCGCCGCCCTCGCCGGCCCCGGCGCTGAAGGCACCGCCCAGCACGGTGGCGATCGCCCGCTCGCCGGGCAGCTCGACCTCGGCGAGTACTTTCCCGCCGAGGATCTTCGAAGTGGCCACGAGGGCGCCGTCGTCGAACCCGAGCGCGGCGACGTAGGCAGCGAGCGGCGCCTCCCAGCGCACGGAGAGCGCGGACCCGAGGTCCAGACCGACCGTCGCGTTGGACATCAGCAGCAGACGGGGGGACCGTTGTGCCAGCACCTCGAGCAGTGCTTCTTCGTAGGCCTCCGGCAGGTACTCCGCGAGCGCCGGGTGTTCCACGCAGACCACGACGTCGGCGTCACCGAGCTGGTCGGCGAGCGCGCGCGGGCCGAGAAGGGCCACCTCGGTCGCGCCCCCGAGGACGGCGGCCAGTTCGGCAGCCTTGCCGATCAGCTCGTGGGTTCCCTCAGAGACCTGCCCGGCGGTGTGCTCGGCGAGCACCATCACATTGAGGCTCACGGCGTCACTCACCTTTCACGAGGCCACGGGAGCGGAGAAGCTCCACGATCTGGTCTGCTACGTCCCCGGGGCTGCCCGTCAGCATCTCGGCATGACCGGTCGTGGCCGGTTGGAGCATCCGACGCGGAACGGGACCCCCCTGCGGTTCCCGCGGCGTCACCGCCAGCTCGCCGAGGCCACCCGCGGACATGGTCTGCCTGATCCGGGAGATGGGCGCGTAGCGGGGGGCCTGGCGGGCGGACTGGACGCCGATCACGGCGGGGAGCCCCACCCACAGCTCGTGTGACAGGCCCCCGGCGAACTCCTGGCGGACCGTGACCCCGTCACCGTCCGCCTCGACGCCGACGGCGACCGAGACGTGCGGCAGGCCGAGCAACGCGGCGAGTGTCGGCGGCAGTTGCCCGTCCGGGTCGTCCGGCGCTTGCACGCCGGAGATCACGAGGTCGGCCGGCTGGTCTTCGAGGTAGGCGGCCAGCAGCGCGGCCCGGGCGGCGACCGGGATCCCCGCCGGTCCGGAGGACGACCCGGCGCGGGCGTCGGCGAGCCTGACCGCCGCGTCCGCCCCCTTGGCGAGCGCCGTGTAGAGGATCTGGTCGATCTCGGGGTCGACGGCGCAGCCGACGGCCACGACCTCGACTCCGCCGGAGTCCCTCAGGAGCAGTGCCTCCTCGAGCGCCTGGGCGTCCCACTCGTTGAGGACGAACTTCAGCTGCTCGCGCTCGATGCCGGTCCCGTCGGCGGTGAACTCGATCTCCTCGACGAGATCGGGCACCGATTTCATTGGCACGACGATTCGCACGTCAGGCCACCTCTTTCGTGTTCAGTTGATTAGGTCGTCCAACCCCAGCAGCCGGCGGATCCCCTCCAGGTCGCCCGGCGTCGGCGCAAAGGGGTAGTCGCGGAACGGCTCCGCGGGCCGGTAGGACCCGTAGGGCCTCGTGCACCCCGGCCCACCGTTGCCGCTCGGGCAGCCGTCCGTCATGAAGGCGGTGCCCTCGGCCACGACGGCGTCGAGGACGGAGCGCGCCGCCCGGATCCGGGCGATCCTGCCTTCGTCGTCGAAGTCGAACTGCTCCAGTCCGAAACCCCGGGCCTCGATGAGGTGCCGAGCGAGCTGCACCCGGTGCCATCGGGCGAGCGGGGGCTGCGGCCACGCCGCCAGGCGCGAGTCCGGCTCGGGGTTGAAACAGAAGAGGTAGGAGAAGATCTGCCTGTCGCGCAGCGCAACGAACAGGGCGAGCAGGTCCTTGTCGGTCTCACCCAGTCCGACGAGGGTGTGGATGTTCACCTTCCACGGTCCGAAGATCTCGCGGGCGTCGCCGATGACCTCCCAGTACTTGTCCCAGCTGAGCCCGCCGGCCGCGACGTCGGTGCGGATCCTCCAGAAGAGGTCCTCCGTGACGGCGTCGAGCCCGACGCCGATCATGTCAACGCCGAGGGTCTTGAGGTTCTCCAGTCGCTCCCGCTTGATCGTCGGTGGCGCGACGAGGACCGAGATCGGCGTTCCGATCCGCGCCGTGATCCGACGGGTGATGTCACAGGTGTCGCGATAGGCGAGGCCGTGGGTGACCATCGAGATACACAGCCGGGTGAGAGCCGGCTCGAAGCGGGCCAGCCTCGTCACGAGCTCGTCGGTCCTCACGAGCGGCCACTCCACCCGGATGAACGACCTGTCCGCGTGGCCGCCCGGGCGCTCGCGGGCGAGCCCGCAGTAGCCGCAGTCGGATCGGCATGCCTCCTGATAGTTGAGCAGGACGTTGATGCCGCCGAAGTCGAAATCGCGGCTGAACCGACCGGAGTGCATCCGCAGCGCGATTGCGCTCGCCATCGAGATGCGCACGTACTCCGGGCTGACCCCGGCCGCGTCGCCCGTGCCGACCGGCGCCTGAAGTTCGCGAACGACCATG
Organism: Acidimicrobiaceae bacterium; assembly: GCA_003159795.1. GTDB lineage: Bacteria > Actinomycetota > Acidimicrobiia > Acidimicrobiales > Bog-793 > Bog-793. The sequence goes on from PLPK01000066.1 coordinate 9,482, forward strand.
CCCTCTCCCCTCAGCTCACGTCACTCGCGAGATAGGGACCCGCGGCGCCGGCCGTGGAGCGTGCCTGCCGACCCGCCTCGATCACGGCGGCGATGAGCTTTTCCGGAGGAACCCCGAGCGCGGCGGAGGCGCCCGAGCCGTCGACCACGGCGGCGACGGAGGCGTGGTCCAGGCGCCGCCAGCTCAGCCCGGACTCCATCGCCACCAGGGCGTCGGGCAGCTCGTTGAAGTCCCCGGCCACGATCGCGCTCTTGATCAAGTCGCCGTGGGTGGTGAGGTAGATGCGCGCCAGCCCTGCCGGCGTCCGGAGCAGGGCCGACCCGCTGGCGTCCGAGGCGGCGCGCCGCCCGTCCAGCCAGGACTGCGACCGGTACCTGCGGGCGGCGAGCGACTCGGCGCGGGCCAGTTCATCTCCGTCGGGCGACCCGGGCTCGAGGGCCACACCGAAAGCCGTCGCCAACCCCTCGGCGATCGCCGGCCGGATGGTCGCCGCGTCGTGGGGGTTGCCGGTCTCGGCCGTGATGGTCGTGACCCGCTCCGCGACCGCCGCGACCGCGCGGTCGGCCAGCTTCGCCGCGGGGATCCGCAGGAGCCGCACCATGAGCCCGACGTCCAGGTCGGCGAGCACGCTCGCGTGGAAGAGCATGGCGCCGGCCTGATCGACGTACAGGCCGAGACCGGCGATCTTGCGGCCCCCGACCTCGAGGTCGTTCTTGCCGTGGAAGCCGGCGGTGATGCCCAGCCGGGCCAGCCCGTCCGCCAGCGCCGCCGAGAACTCCTCGATGATCTCCCGGGGACGCCCACCCGTTGGCGCGCGGTCCAGGTAGGCGAGACCTAGCTGGCCCGAGCCCATGATGATCGCGCCGCCGCCAGTGGGTCGGCGGTTGACCTCGGTGCCGGTGGCGCGGCAGGCCTCAAGGTCGATCTCGGCCCCCAGGTCCTGATACCGCCCGACGAGGGCGCAGTGGTCGCGGTAGCTGTAGAGGCGCAAGGTTGGCTGCCGGTCCGGCTCACCCCGGGCGTACCGGCCCATCAGCGCTTCGTCGAGCGCGAGTCCCTCGGCCGCCCCGACGCCGTCGTCGGCGAGCAACCGCCAGGCCCCGCTCACCCGGCCACCTGCGTCGTGGCGAGGCCCATCTCGTCTGCCTCGCTCCAGGTCAGCGAGCAGCAGTACTCGGACAGCCGGGGTGCAAGGCCGCGCGACCGCGCGTAGTCGATGGCCCCATCGGCCGGGTAGGCGATGCCGTTCAGCCCCAGGTCGATGGCGGCCTCGTCGAGCTGTCGCTTGGCGGCACCGGGCGGGCGGGCGCAGCCCAGGTTGATCGCGGCACCCGGCATGGCCAGACGGGCGGTGGCGAAGAAGTCGGCCACGGCGTCGAGACCGGGCGGGGCGACGCGCGCCATGGGCGTACCGGCGAGCGGCGTGAGTACGACGAGGACGAGGGTGGACACCGGGTGGCGGGTGAGCATCTCCAGTGCCCGGTGCTCGCCAAGGAAGCGGCCGTAGTGCAGGCCCAGCACGATGTGCGGGATGACGCGCAAGCCGTGACCGGTGAGGAGCTGCAGGGAGCGCTCCACGTCGGCGACGGTCAGGTCCAGGTGGCAGACGTCGCGCAGCGTCGCGTCGGACCCGATGATGTCGATCATCACCCCGTCGACGCCGGACGCCGCCAGACCGGCCGCGAGCTCGGGCGAGGCGAGACCCGGGTGCACGATGACCCTCATCCCGAGCTGCTTGCGGATGCGCGTGATGTGGTGCAGCTGGGAGAGCAGCGGGACCGCGCCAGAACGGGTCGAGCCGCCGGACACGAGCAGCCCCTCGCAGCCCTCCTGGCGGAGCCGTGCCGC
>PLPK01000066.1:11343-18359 GCA_003159795.1 Acidimicrobiaceae bacterium
CGGGACCCACTCGGAGGTCTGCCAGCGCTTGAGGCCGGGCGCGTAGAAGTCCATCACGTCGGGGAAGTTCGCCCGCCGCACCTCGAAGGCGTGCGCCGCCGCCGGCGCGGCGGTCACTGCGCGATCACTCCCTCGAGCCGGTAGCGGGCGATCTTGGTCGTGAACCAGGCGGTGATCTCGGCCGGATCGGCGAGCAGCCCCGCAAGTTCGCCGCCGGACTCGTCGAGGCCGGCCTCGATCAGCCAGCCGGCGCCGTATGGGTCCCGTTCGGCGAGGCCTGCGTTCGCGGCCACCGCGTCGTTCACCCCGAGCACCACTCCGGAGACCGGGCTGACGAGCGGCCCGACGAACTTGGCCGCTTCGAGCTGGCCGAAAGGTCGGCCCACGGCGAGCTCGGTCCCGACGGGCGCGAAGGACAGCTGGGCCAGGGTGCCGCTCGTCTCGATGCCGACCGGGTCCATGCCGATCCTGGCGCGGCCCGGTTCCGTCACCAGCACCCACATGTGTGTCTCGGCTTCGTAGCGCCGGTCGAGCGCGAGCGGGAAACCGGCCACGAAGGCCCATCCGGCCATCTCCATCACAGCCTCCCGGGCTCGGCGGCGCCGAAGGCCGCCGCCAGCCGGCGTCCTGGGTCACCGAACGCCGCCAGCGCCGGGGCGACTGCGGTCAGCGGGAGTCCGATCAGCGCCTGCTCGGCCTGGCCCGTGCTGCCGTCCAGCCCGCGGTCGTACAGCCGCACCCGGTGGACCCGTCCCTTTACGAGGGCCGCCGCAACTCTGGCGCCGTCACGGGTCGCGCTGAGCGTCCACACACCGGCGCGCACCTTGACCTGGCGGGCGACCGGTTCGGCAGCTGGCGGCGCGGCGCGCCGGGCCGGTCCGGCCAGCCAGGCGTCGCTCACGAACAGCTCGTCGAGTTCGGCGAGGGCCGCCCGCTCGGTTCCGGTCATCTGGCCGGGGACCGGGTCGAGGCCGAGTGCCGCGGCATAGGCGGTCGTCATCGCGGCGCGGAAGGCGACCGGGTCGACCGGGGTCGCGGCGACGAAACGGCGCATGAGGGCGAGCGTCTGGTCCCGCTGGGCAGGATCGGCTATTGCGAGCACCCGCACCGCCCGCGCGTGGTCGAACTGCTCGATCAGGTTGCCGCAGACGACCACGGCGTCCCGGATCTGGCCAGCCCCGTGACCGCAGACCTTGGTGTCGCCCAGACAGATCTCCAGGTCCTCGTCGAGCCCGGCCGGCACCCCGACGGCGCGGAAGGCGGCCACGGCGGGCTCGAGCAAAAGGTGCAGGGCCTGCTGGCGCGCCGGTGACACGGCGCCGGCCGGAAGGCAGATCTGGAAGAGCAGCTGGTCGGCGTCCAGGTACACCGGGCCGCCGCCGACCATCCGCCGCAGGACCGGCAATCCGTGCTCCCGGCAGTACTCGAGGTCGACCTCGTCGAGCCCGCGGTGGTAGCCGACACAGACGTACGGGGCGGCCGGGCGGACGAAGGAGAGGGCCGCCGGCGCGCCCGCCGAGACCCCGTAGCCGATGGCATGCCACAGCGTCTGGGACCGCAGGGGCGGACAGCACCCGAAGTCGATCACGCGCAGCGGCTCAGACACCGTCCGTTCCGTCTCTCATCGCCTCGTCGATGAGCTCGATGATGTCGCAGACCCGCAGGTCCTCGTGGCCGGTCGCCTTGGCGGCATCGGTGAACCTCGACACCTCGTAGGGGCAGCAGACCACCAGCACGTCAGCCCCGGTCTGGGCGGCCTCGCGCACCCGGCGTTCGGACAGGCGTTCGGTCGTGTGGTCGCCCGTGAAGCTGTCGAGCCACATTCCCCCGCCGCCGCCGCCGCAGCAGTAGCCGTTCTGGCGACAGCGGTCCATCTCGACCAGTTGCACTCCGGGGATGGCCTCGATGAGCGTCCGGGGGGCCTCGTACTCCCCGTTCTGGCGTCCCAGGTAGCACGGGTCGTGGAACGTCACTTTCAGGTCGAGCTCCCTCGTCCAGCGGATCTGACCGACGAGCGGTGCGAGGAGCTGGGTGTAGTGGAGCGCGTCGTAGCTATGCCCGCGGGCCGGGTACTCCTTGACGAGGGCGTTGAAGGCGTGCGGGTCCGGCGTCACGATCCGTTGGAAGTCGTACTTCGCGAGCGTCGTCGCGGCGTCCTCGACCAGCGCCTCGAACAGGCCCTTCTCCCCGGCGAGACGCTGCGAGTCACCCAGCGTCTTCTCCTCCGCGCCGAGGATCGCCCAGTCGATGCCGAGCGCGGTGGCGACCCTCGCGAAGGCGCGCGCCGCGTCCTGGCCGCGGGGGTGGAAGCTCCAGTAGTCCTCCACGTAGAGAAGCACGTCGACGGGTGCCGGGTTCTTGGCGAGGATCCGGACCGGGACCCCGGCCGAGTCCGCCCACTGCGCGCGGCGCCGTTGGCTCTGACCGAGGGCGTTGCCCTGCCGGAAGGTCTTCTCGAAGACGTCCTGCAGCTCGGCCGGCACCGTGCTGCCGCTCAACGCGGCCTCGCGCACGGCCGGCATGATCGCGAGCATGTCGACCTGCTTCGGGCAGACCCGTAGGCAGTTCCCGCAGGCGGTGCACAACCACAGGTCGGCGTCGGTGAGCAACTCGGTGCCGGTCTGGACCTTGCGGTGGAGCTTGCGCGGCCCGTAGTCGCCCACCATGTCGACCGGGCAGACCGGCACGCACTTGCCGCAGCCGTAGCACCATTCGAGGGACTCCCCGCCGGGTAGTGCCGCGATCGCGGCGAACCCCTCCGGGCCGTAGTTCGTGAGGACCCGGGGCTCGAACATCCGGTTCCACCTCGCGGTCAGCTCGACTTCGCGTCCCGAGATGGTCGAGGTGACCGTCGCCGTCTCCTTCTCCACCGCAACGGGCGCGACCTTCCGTCCACCTACCGGCATCGTGCTAGGACCTCCCGTCGTGGACGCCGAGCAGGCGGCGCACGAGATCGGACGGCGGCGGGATCACCCGGTTGAACTCCCGAGACAGCCGCATCCGCAGGACAGTGTGCATGTAGACCGCGTAGACCGAGGCCAGCAGCACGTCCACGCCGAAAAGGCCGGGACCCGCCGTCGTGAATCCTGCTGCCTTGCCGGTCGCGTCGACGAAGGCCGTCGCGCGCCCGACCGTCAGGTACATGGCCCCCTTGGTGTCCCCCGCTCCCAGGTCGACCTCATCGGTCGTGACCAGGGCGAGCGCACCGGTCCGGGCGTCGGGATCCCAGACCCACCTCGTCCACAGCCAGTACTGGTCGGGCAACGCAAAGTGCAGCAGCTCGGTTGCGAACTCGAAGCCGCGACCCGCCAGGACCGCCTCGAGCCCGAGGTCACGCAGCGCGGCATCGAAGCGGTCGATCCGCTCGTCGACTGGCGCCCCCCCGTCGAGGAGCCCGGCGATGGCTGCCGAGAGCGGTTCCGGGCCCGCGAGGTCGAGGATCCTGTCAGCTCGCCGCCGGGTCGCGAAGACCCATCGCAGCACCTGGCGCAGGGTCGCCCGGTCCCATGGGGGCGGCGCGGTAAAGAGCAGCCCGTGCAGCGCCGCCGACTTGCGTTCGAGCCCGCCGGTGATGGCCCGCAGCTCGGCGTCGCTGATGACGTCCGCGATCTCGCGCTGGAACTCCAGCGCGGTCGGTGTGTCGACGACGGGACCAGCCATCACTAAAGCGGCCTCAGTTCGCCTTCGCGACGGCGCGGGACCGCAGGTAGCCGACAGCTTTCATGGCCGCCCCGGCCGCCGAGGAGACGGTGTCCTCGATATCGGCGGGGCCGAGGGCGGCGCCGCAGGCGAAGACGCCCTCCCGGTCGGTGCTGACCGGGTCGAGTGGCGTGCCGGGGGCGTCGATGAATCCGTACTTGTTCTGTCGCACGCCGGCCAGTCTGGCGAGATCGCGGGTCCCCGGTGACGGTTCCATGCCGACCGACAGCACGACGAGGTCCATGAGCACCTCCATCGGTCGGCCCATCGTCGTGTCCTCGCCGCGCACCAGCAGGCGGTCGCCCTTGGGCAGCACCTCCGTGATCAGTCCCTTGACGTACTGGATGTGGTGCTTCTCCTGGGCGGGCCAGTAGATCTCGTTCTCCCAGTAGCCGTACATCCGCATGTCGATGTAGAAGATCAGCACCTTGGAGTCCGGCAGCATCTCCCGCAGTTCGGTGGCCTCCTTCGACGCCACCCCGCAGCAGACCTTCGAGCAGTACTCGTTCCCGATCTGACGGTCGCGGCTGCCCACGCACTGGATGAAGCAGATCCGCTCCGGCACCTCGCCGTTGGACGGGCGCAGCACCCGCTGTTCGGACAGCATGGCCTCGAGGTCGGGCTGGGTGATGACGTCGGGAAACTCGAAGTACCCGTACATCTGGGTCGACCGGCCCGGGTCGAAGTGGCTGAAACCGGTGGCGATGATGATCGCACCGCACTCGAACGTCTCGTCACGGGCCGCCTCCGTGCGCAGCGTGATGGTGAACGCCCCCGCCTCCCCGTCCACGGCGACGACCTCGGTCCCGAGCCGGACCTCGGTGAGCGGATTGGCCATAACGAGGTCGATCTGCTGCTGGATCTGTGGCTGCGCGGGCTCGCCGCGCGGGGTCAGGCCGTAGTACTTCTGCGTGATCGGGGAGCCGCCCAGGTACCGCTGCTTCTCGACCAGCACGACCTTGTGGCCGATGTCAGCGATTCCCTGCGCCGCGCGCAACCCACCGGGTCCCCCCCCGATTACCGCAACCGTGTCCGAGGACATTTCTCACCTCAACTGTCTTGTTCGTGCCTGCCGGGCGGCTAGTGGGGCCCGCTGTCGTCGTTCAGACCATCGGCGTCATCCCAGTCGAGATAACGCTTCTCGCCGGATTCGAGCCGGCGCAGATCGCTCTGGAACTCGGCCCAGGCCTTCTCCCAGTCGATGCCCATCTTCTCGAGCAGCGGCCGGTAGTCGGCGGAGTGCCAGTGCAGCTGGCAGACCCGGTAGGGGTGCGCCCCGAGCGCCAGCGCCGCGAACTGCGCGTCGCTCATCACCGGCAGCCCGACGTTGCGGCCGTGCGCCATGGCCGCGAACTGGCTCTTGTCAAGGGTGGTGACGCACCCCGTGTCGTGGGTCAGCACGACATCGGGGTTGGCCTCCTCCTTCATCACCTCGATCTTGCGGAGGGTGGCGAAGGACCTGGAGAAGTCGCGCTGCACCAGGATGTGCCGGAAGCCGAACCCGCAGCAGTCGAACCAGGTCGAGTAGTCGTGCACCGTGGCACCGAGCGCCTCGACGAGGCCGGTCACCACGGCCGTGCGCTGACCGCCGTAGATGTCCGGGTCGTAGATCGCGTCGCCCGGGACGACCTTGTGGTAGTGGCACGCCGGGTGGACGGACACCACGATGCCCGACACGTCGCGGACCCGCTTCGCTGCGATCTCGTGGCGCAGGGCGTGGACCCACTCGGAGTAGTGGACGATCTCCTCGGGTAGTACGAGTGGCTTGCCGAGCTTCGCCATGACGGCGCGGACCTGGGCGCGCAGCTCGGGGTGGCGGATGAGCTCCTCGCGCACGTCCTTGTAGTGGCCGTAGGAGGTCCCGCAGTGGATGAGCGGGAAGTACCCGGTCTCGTAGGCGGCCGCGAAGTTGCGGACGGCGACGGCGGCCTGGGCCGCCGGGTTGGAGGTCGCGCTGGCGTAGTAGTTCCACCCCGTGCACGAGGTCTGGTCGTGCGGGTCGTGGTAGTCGTAGCCGAGCTTGCGCATCAACCAGAAGATGGAGGTGGAGTAGCCGGGGATGTGGCCGCACTGGCCGCAGGACTTGTGGTGCCACAGGTGCGACTTCTGGATCCGCTTTTCGCGGCCGTACTTCGTCATCACGGAGATCGCTTCCCGGTCGATCTTCTGTACGATCAGCTCGCCCTGGCGCTCCAGCTCGAGCAGTTCGGCGCGGGGATCGTCGAGCGCGCGGCGGTCGGCGACCGGTTCCTCGGCGGCCTTCGCGCGCCGGAGCGCCTCGACGGGAATGGTCATACCTCGAACCCCGCTTCCTCGAGACGTTCCTCCATCAGTTCCAGCAGGATCGTGTGCAGACCGGGATCGACCTCGGCGATCATGTCGAGGGCGCCCGTCTCCATCCAGATGAGGTAGAGCTCGATGAGGGTGCTCTCGGCGACGGACCACCCGGTCGTGGTCGTGTGCATGGTCTCCGGGGGCAGCGCGCGGCGCCACAGATCAAGGTTGTCCGCCACGTCGGCGGTCTCCGGTCCCCAGTCGGGGAACGAATCCTTACTGAGCATGTCCGGCGAGACCTGCGTCCCGGTGGACATGATCTTGTAGATGATCCGGGTGTAGCCGACGAGGGCTTCCTTGGCGGAGGCCAGGCCGTTGCGGACAGCCACCTCCCGCATGATCGTGACGATCCCGCCCGGGTTGTTGCCGCGGGGACAGCGCACGCAGGAGAAGCACTGCGAGCAATCCCAGATGTCTTCCTGCATCTGCTGGTAGATGAGATCGACGTCCTCGCGCGCGGCCGCCTGCGCGATGCGGCGCGGGCTGAAGTCGTAGAACTTGGCCGACGGGCAGGCGCCGACGCAGATGCCGCACTCGTAGCAGCCGTAGAGGTAGTCGCCGAACCGGAGGTCGCCCTTTACTTGCTCGAACAGGCGCGCCTTAGTCTCGCGGGGCACGTCGGCGTAGCCGGCGACGTCCCAGACCTTGTAGTGGGCGTCGGTGTCCCGGGGAGGGGAGGAGGTCACGGTCATCGCGGGCCTAGAAGCTGATCACGGCGTCGGCGGTGACCGCGAGGTCATTGAAGGCCGCCCCGCCGATGACCTCGACCCCGTCGATCAGGTCGTCGAGGCTGAGGTCGTTGAGGGCGAGCGACGGCTGGCAGACGAGCAGCCGGATGCCGAGGCCGGTGGCCTGCTCGATGAAGTGGCGCAGGGGCTCGCCCTGGTCACCCTTGGGGCCGATCTTGTCAACGACGTCCTTGCGGAGCAGGGTGGGGCCGTACATTGTGAAGTAGATCATGACCTCGAACTCCATCGCAGCCG
>PLPK01000053.1:0-171 GCA_003159795.1 Acidimicrobiaceae bacterium
CGTTACGTCACGCTGGGTGACCTGCCCCACTCAGGGATCTTCGTCGAGCGCCACGGCCGGCTGAACATGGTGGTGGAGAACGCCTGGCTCCGGAGGTTCAAGGGGAGCTGGGACGTCGATAGCGTGGACCGGGAAGTCGCCCGGCTGGCAACGGTGGAGGGACGGCCATGA
>PLPK01000053.1:265-4461 GCA_003159795.1 Acidimicrobiaceae bacterium
CCTGAGTTGGCCGCAGACCACGACATCGAGCCCTATATCACCATGACCCCTAGCGGGTGGTTGCGCCGTGCTTAAGGCAGCGATTCTGATCCCGGCGATGCGCGGCGACCGTCTGGCTGGTCTTGTCGCCAACATTAAGGAGACGACACCCTATGAGCATGTCGTGCTCATCGCGGCGACCCCGGACGTGGTTCGGCCCGTCATCGGCCCGGTCCGCTACTACCCCGATGAGGGCGGGACCTGGGGCGGTCGGTTGAACAAGCTGTTCGGCTGCACGACGGAGCCGTACGTGTTCCTCGGTGCCGACGACGTGAGGTTCCACCCCGGCTGGCTCGACGCGGCGATAGCAACGATGGAGCAGGTTGACGGCGTGGTCGCGGTCAACGACCTGTGGAACCCGCGCGGCACGCTCGCCCTCGTCTCCCGGCGCTACCTGCTCGAAGAGGGCGGCACGGTGGACGGGACCGGGGCCATCATCCACGAGGGCTACGGTCACGTGTTCAGCGAGACCGAGCTGTTCGAGACGGCCGCGTCCCGCGGTCGGTTCGCCTACTGCGCCGAGTCCGTGGTCGAGCACCTGCACCCCGTCGCGGGGAAGGCTGATGACGACGAGGTCTACCGGCTCGGCTTCGCCAGCCTCGATGCCGACACGGCGCTGTATCGGTCCCGTCGCCACCTCTGGAGCGCCTGATGCACGCCGCGGCCCGGGACTGGGTTCAGCGCTGCCTCAACGAGCTCGTCGACGTCCCTGGCATCGTCGTCGAGTTCGGCTCGCTCGACGTGAACGGCTCCATCCGCGACCTGTTCCGTGGCACGGACTACACGGGCATCGACCTCCTCGCGGGTCCGGGGGTGGACGAGGTTTGCGACGCGGCCGAGTACGAACACCCGGTCGCCGTCGACCTCGTCCTCTGCTGTGAGACGCTGGAGCACTCCCCCTACGCTGGCAAGATCGTCGCCAACGCGGCGCGGCTGCTGCGTCCGGGCGGCTGGCTCATCCTCACGACGGCGGGACCGCGGCGCCTGCCCCATTCGGCCGACGGTGGCGACAAGGGACCGCACGAGGGCGAGTGGTACGCCAACATCAGCGGCTACCAGCTCGACGACTGGCTGCGCGAGGCTGGGTTCCGCAGATGGCAGACCGACGAGACCTACGACGACGTCCGGGCGCTGGCGGTGCGATGAGCGTCCCCGTCTACATCTGCTGTCGCGATCGCTTGACCTGTCTGCGCCAGCTCGTCGCCTGGCTGGAGCACGCCGGCCACGACCGGATCACGTTCCTCGACAATGACTCGGCCTGGAAACCCCTGCTCGACTACTACGCGACGACGCCACACACGGTGGTCCGGCTAGGGGCGAACCTCGGCTCGAAGGCGTTGTGGGAGGCGGGGCTGGTCCCCGACGAGCCCTACGTCTACACTGACCCCGACGTGGTCCCGACCGACGAGTGCCCGCTCGACGTGGTCGACTACCTCGGCGCGGTGTTGCGCGCGACCGGGCTGCCGAAGGTCGGGCTCGGGTTGCGCATCGACGCGCCGCTGATCGACGCCGAGAGCCTGGAGGTCGAGACGCGGTGGCGCGACCCGACCCGCGAGCAATGGCCGGGGCTGTTCGTGTCGCCGGTGGACACGACGTTCGCCCTCTACCCCGCCGGGTCGGAGTTCCACTACGCCGCGGTCCGCACCGCCGCACCGTGCGAACTGCGCCACCTGCCGTGGTACGACCCGCCGGACGACGAGGACCGCTTCTATGCGTCACGCGCCTCGATCGACGACCACGGCTCGCGTTGGGCGCGGCAGGCACGGGCGGAGAAGCGGGAGCGATGAAAGTCGTTCTCGCCTACGTCCCGCCGATGAGCGCCAAGGTGGTCATCGCCCTCAACAAGACCGGGCGGGAGTTCGAGCGCGTCAACGTCTCGAAATCCGACGAGCACTACTGGCGGCTGTTCGACAAGCTGTGGAAGGCGGGCGAAGATTTTGTGAACATCGAGCAGGACATCGTCGTCTCCCCGACGATCCTCGATGAGCTGGAGAACTGCCCGGCCGAGTGGTGCTCAGTTGCCTACCCATATCTCAACGGCCAGTATCCCGGGCTCGGCTGTGTCCGGTTTCGTGCTGCACTGCTCCAGCGCCGGCCGAACGCGGTCATCGAGGCTGGGGAGTGGTCGAACGCCGCCCACAAACCGAAGCATTGGTGCGCGGTCGACCACAGCCTCACGCTGGCGCTGAACCGGGCCGGCGAGACGAAGCACGTCCACTACGAGGGTGTCACCCACCTGGGCGACCACTGGCCGACGCACGGCTGTGTGCCAAGGCCAGCGTAAATCCGCAGCCCGCGGCACGCTGCCCCTTACCATTGTGGGGCGTGGGCGACAACGTCGTCACCGTGGCGATGGTCGGGACGTCTCTCAAGGCCGTCCAGATAGGCCGTGCCGTCCCCGCGCGCTGCCCGGAGTGTGACGACGACGACGCCGTGGCGGCGCGCTTCGCCCTGGTGGACTTCGACGCGCTGAGGGTCCGGTCGACCATCGCCGTGCTCTCCTGCCGTGCCCACGGCCCGATCCTCGTGGTCCACGGTCCCCCGCCGCGATGACCCTAGACTCGCCGTGATGACCGCGCCCTACGTGCCGACGCTGCTCGCGACGCCGCCCGTGAACCCGGCCGTGGGAGGGTTCGCGCGCGCCTTCCCGTATGTCTCGCCCTCGCAGTACATTTTCGCCCCGACGGCGATGGACCTCTCGAACCTGGTCACCGGCCCGAACGCGACGGGCAGCGACCAGAGGCAGGCGCTCTCCGACCTGATCCGGCGCGCCTCGTCCGAGATCGACCGCTACCTGTTCGGCGCCTCCCCGTCGGCCAAGCAGCCGAGCCTGTGCGCGACGAACAACGTCGAGGCGTGGTGGTTCAAGGTCATCCAGGGGACGATCCGGGTGGCCTGCGACTACGCGCCCATCATCGCCCTCACGGGCATGGACGTCGGGCTGTTCGCCAACCAGCTCGCCACCATCGGCCCGGAGGCCGCCAGCCAGGTGACGACGCTGCGGCACACGTTCATCGTCCCGGTCCTCGGCGTCCCGCCCAACTCGACGGGCCTCGGTCCGAACTACGGCGGCGGCTACCTGCGGACGGGCCAGCGGGTCTACGTCGTCTGGAGCTACGACAACGGCTACCCGCACACGATTCTCGCCGAGCCGGCCGACGCGGGCGACACCGAGCTCGTCGTCGAGGCGACCAGCGCGGCGGGCGGCCTGATCGGGGTCTGGCCGGGTGTCCAGCTCGACGTGCTCGACTACGCGCTCAGCGACGTGTCGGGCGTGGAGACGATCACCGTCGAGTCGGTCGCGGCCAACACGCCGGGCACGGCGACGGTCGGCCTCGCCGCGCCCCTCCAGTATGGCCACACGCCCCCTGCGGCCCCGGACTTCATCCCGGTGACGGCGATCCCCTGGGCGGTCCAGCAGGCCGCCATCCACGCCGTGACGTGCCTCGTGAAGGAACGTGGCGACGACGCCCTGCTCCTCGAAGGCGCCGCCGAGGCGCGGACGGGCGAGGAGAACCCCGGCGAGAAGACGGTGGACGTCGTGCGCGCCTTCCGCGCCCTCCAGTCCTACCGGACCACCTCCAAGATCAAGACCTGATGGCCGCGCCGTTCCCCGGTCGGGCGTCGCTGCGGGCGGCCATCGCCACCTACGTCCAGGCGGGCATCGACACCGCGACGATCACCGGGCTGGCGACGTTCTTCCCCCATCCGCCCAAGATCACGCCCGAGGGCGATTTCGTCGTCGCCTCCGAGGATCCCGGGAACTCGATGGGGACCGTCGTCTACCTCTACCTCGGCCCGGTCAAGCACAAGCGGCTCGGGACGGGCGGCCCGACGAGCGGGATCAAGGCGGCGCTGTACCCGGTGACGTTCATCTGCTTCACCCGCTCGGCGTCGGACAAGTCCCAGGACTGCGGCGCGGCCAACGACGCGTTCATCGACTCGATGCGGGCCTACATCGAGGCGAACCGGACGGCGGACTCGGCGGGCGTGGTCTGGCAATGGGGCGAGGGCGAGGCGTTCGGCCAGGAAGACATCGAGGAGGACTTCACGATGCCGCGCCTCCTCCGCGGCAAGATGGGGCTCACCCAGGTCTGGGGCACGCTGACCGTCAAGGCGTGGCAGCAGTACTACGCGTGAATCCCCGCCCCGACGCG
>PLPK01000045.1 GCA_003159795.1 Acidimicrobiaceae bacterium
GCTTTGTCCAACAGCGCCCTAGGGCGTTTCTCGCCTCGCGCTCAGTGCGGAACCCGCCGACTCGCTTCTGGTGACGGCGCCCGTCCGGTCCCGGCGGCAAGTCCAATCGGTAAAACCACGTGCGCCTGCGTCTCCCCACGTTCTGAGCCATCGGCTGGATGCTCCATCACGTCGGTTTCGATCAACCTACCGACACTTCGTGTCCAATTTGTGTCCAGGACACTAGTGGGAAGCACCGTCGGACGAGGGCAACTGCCAGGAATAGGACGCTGAACAGCGATTATATTGGTGTCGGAGAGGGGACTTGAACCCCTACGCCCTTGCGGGCACCAGCCCCTCAAGCTGGCGCGTCTGCCTATTCCGCCACTCCGACTCGGCGGGGATGCGTCCCCACCAGGCACGAAAGACTAGCGCGACCCCGATCGCGCCTCCGCCACAGTTCGCAACCGGGCGAGCTGCGACGACGCCCGTCAGCTCCCCGGGGTCGTCGTCGACGTCGTCGGTGGCGGGCTCACCTGGATCGCCCAGTCCTGCGCGTTCCACATCGGCCCGGCCGGCGTCGGCGTGTCGCTGACGTTCACGATCCTGGCCTGTCGCACCAGCGTCGTCGGCGCCTGGAAGAGGGGCAGCGTCGGTAGGTCCTGCCAGAGCAGCGTGTCGATCTGGTTGTAGAGGTTCGTGTCGGTCTCGGCGTTCAGTTCGGACCGCGCCTCGGCGAAGAGGCGGTCCACGACGGCGTCGTCGTAGCCGAGGACGTCACGGGTCACCGCTCCCGCGTTCGCCGCGCTCGGTTCTCTCTCCGAGTCGGCGAGGACGCCACTTCTCGGCGGGATCGTCGGGCTCGTCACCCCGACCGGGTTCGGCGTCGGCCCGACCGGCTTCGTGTAGAGGCGGGCCGTCGTCGCGGGGAACGGCGATTCCAGATACGGCGCGAGGGCGAGCTGGTAGTGGCCCTGCGGCAGATCCGTCGAGAGCAGGGCCGATCGGGTGACGTTGCGGATCTGCAGCTCGATCCCGACCTGCAGCAGTTGCGCCTGGATCTCGGCTTCGGCGGCGACGATCGTCGCATTCCCCTTCGGCCCGGTCAGCGTGAGCACGAGCGGCGTGCCCGACGCTGAGGTGGCGATGCCTTTCGCGCTGAGCGGGTAGCCGGCTGTGGCGAGGAGCTGGACCGCCTCGGTGTCGTTCGGCGTGAGGTAGGCGCCGTCCTCGGACCGGCCCCCCAGCTGGTGCGCGGCGTAGACGCGGTTGGCGGCGGTCGTCGCGTCGGGGACGAGCAGACCGATCGAATCGGCGACGACCTCGGGACGGTTGATCGCGGCGGCGATCGCCTGGCGCACGGTGAGCTTGCCGGTGACCGGATCGGCCAGGTTGAAATCGAGCTGCCAGAGCGTGGCCGAGTCCGAGACCGTCTGTTCGAGGTCGGTGCTCCGGGTGACGACGCCATCGACGCCCGCCCCGGGGGTGAGCTCGGCGAGGTCGACCGACCCCTCACGCAGCCCTCGCAGCGTCGCGGCCCCGGACCTCGTCACCTTGAAAACGATGTGGGCCAGACGGGCGCGCCGCCCCCAGTAAGAGGGGTTGCGCGAGAGCACGAGCTCTCGGCCGGGGACGATCCTCGTGATCTCGAATGGGCCCCCCGAGACGAGGTGCGCCGGCTTCGTCCCGGAAAACGCCTCCACCCAGCCCCAGCGGCTGGCGATGTGGGCGGGCACGAGGTCGGCGAAGAGTGCCATCCAGTCGGCGTAAGGCTTGCGGAAGACGACGGTAACCGTTGTGCCGAGCTTGGCGCTCCTCGACCCTGAGACCGAGGTGATGTCCCGGTACCCCGCGAGGGGGAACGTCGCCGGGAGGCTCGCACCGATCGTCAGCAGCCTTTTCCAGTCGTAGGCGAAGTCGGCCGCCGTGATCGGCACCCCGTCGGACCAGCGCGCCCCCTTGGCGAGGGTGTAGACGACGGTCTGGGGCTTCAGCCCGGTGACCTCGGCCGAGGCGACGAGCCCGAGCGAGGCGCGGACTTCCATGTCGGGGCCCGTGACGAAGACCTGGGGCAGGACCTGTTCCATCACCATCTGGGTGACGGCGTTCGAGCCTCCCGGCGTCAGCGGGTTGAACTGGGTCGGGAGGTGCGGCACGGCGACGGTGACCGTGCCCCCGTTGAGGATCCTGATGCCCCCCTGGCCGGCGAGCGTCGTCGAGGTCGACGAGGCCCCAGAGATGGTCGCGCCGAGGATCCCCGAGAGGACCAGGGCGCCGAGAGCGGCGGCTGCGTTCCTTCTCAGCCCCACCGAATGCCGAGGATGACCGTCGCGAGGGCGAAGATGACGGCGACGGTGATGGTCAGGCGGTCGAGGTTCTTCTCGGCGACCGTGGAACCCGCCGCCGCTGTGCCGACCGTGGAGCCGAACATGTCCGACAGTCCCCCGCCGCGGCCCGAGTGCAAAAGGATCAGCAGCACGAGCGCGAACGAGGCGGCGGTCTCGACCCCGACCAGGATGTCGGTGAGCACGTGCGAGGACCTCCTTGGGCTCGTCAGGCGCGCCCGGAACGAAGGCGAAGACTAGCAGTTCACCACCGCTGGCCTGGCCTGCAGCTACGCCCGGGCGCGCACGATCGAGACGAGCCGCTGGGCATCGAGGCTCGCTCCCCCGACCAGGAAGCCGTCGATGTCCTCGCCGGCGAGCAGCTCCTCGGCGGTCTCCGGCGTCACCGAGCCTCCGTACTGGACGCGGATCGCCGCTGTCGCTGAGGGGGCGAAGTGCCCGACCTCCGAGCGGATGGCGGCGCACATCTCCTGAGCGTCGGCCGGCGTCGCCGTCCGGCCCGTGCCGATCGCCCAGATCGGCTCGTAGGCGAGCACGACCGAGGCGACGACCTCGGTCGGGCGACCTTCGAGGGCGGCCCGCACCTGGCCGCGCACCTTGGTCTCGGCGTCGCCCGCCTCCCTTTCGGCGAGCGTCTCGCCGACGCAGACGATCGGCACCATCCCGTGGCGCAGGATGGCGTCGATCTTCCTGGCGACCACCTCGTCGGTCTCGCCAAAGTACTGGCGCCTCTCGGAGTGCCCGGTGATCACGTAGCGGACGTTCAGCTTGGCGAGCATCTCGGCCGAGACCTCGCCGGTGTAGGCGCCGCGGTCCTCCCAGTGGCAGTTCTGGGCGCCGAGCGCCACGGGGATGTGGTCGGACTCGACGGCGGTCTGCACGGTGCGCAACGAGGTGAACGGCGGGTGGAGGCTCACCTCGCGCCCGGGCGGGAGCGTGCCCGCCAAGAGCAGCGCGCCGAGCTCCTGGACGAGCTTCAACGCCTCGAAGTGATTCTCGTTCATCTTCCAGTTGCCGCTCACGAGAACGCCCCGCTCAGCCAGCACCGGGATCACGCCCCCTTCGGGGCATTCGACGCGCCGCGCAGCGCGGCGAGACCGGGCAGGTCGCCGAGTTCGAGGAGCTCCAGCGAGGCCCCCCCGCCGGTCGAGACGAAGCCGATCGACCCGGCGAGCCCGAACTCGTCGATCGCCGCGGCCGAGTCGCCCCCGCCAACGACGGTGAACCCGGGGCAGGCGGCAACCGCGTCGGCGACGGCTCGGGTCCCGGCCGCGAAGCGCGGATCCTCGAAAAGACCCACCGGGCCGTTCCAGAAGACCGTCCCCGCGCCGGCGATCACCTCGGCGAAGCGCTGGCGGGTCGCGGGCCCGATGTCGACGCCCTCCCAGCCCTCGGGGAAGTCGCCCGTCAGCGTGTTGATCGGGTCGCCCTCGGGGACGGACTCCGCCCCGGGGTGGAGCGTGCCGCCGGGCCCGATCACGACGACGTCGGAGGGCAACATGATCTTGTCGGTCGAGTCGAGCAGTCCCCTGCAGGCATCGACGTGGGGCGCGTCGAAGATCGACGAGCCGATGCCTCGGCCCTGGGCGGCGAGGAACGTGTACGACATCCCGCCGCCGATGAGGACGGTGTCCGCCCGGGCGATGAGCGATACGAGCACGCCGAGCTTGTCGGCCACCTTGGCGCCGCCGATGATGGCGACGAAGGGGTGCCGGGGCTCGTCGAGCAGACCGCCGATCACCTCGACCTCCCGGGCGAGCAGCCGACCCGCCGCCGAGGGCAGGTGCTGCGGTGGCCCGACGATCGAGGCGTGCGCCCGGTGCGAGGCCCCGAAGGCGTCGTTCACGTAGCAGTCGTGGCCGGCGACGAGCTTGTCGACGAAGGCCGGGTCGTTCGCCTCCTCGCCCGGGTCGAAGCGCAGGTTCTCCAGCAGCTCCACGCCGGGCACGAGCTCGGCGAGGTGCTCGCGGACGGGAGCGACGTCGTAACGGGGGTCCGGTACGCCCTTGGGCCGGCCGAGATGGGTCGCGCAGGTGACCGAGGCTCCGTGGTCGAGGAGCCACCGCAGCGTCGGGATCGCCTGGCGCATCCGGAAGTCGTCGGTGACGACGCGCCTGCCGTCCACCTCGCCGATCGGCACGTTGAAATCGACGCGCACGAGGACCGACCTGCCCCCGACCGGGGGCAGGTCCTCGAGGACGGGTACGCGGCCGGTCACTTGCCGACGAGCTCGACGAGCTCGACGAGCCGGTGCGAGTAGCCCCACTCGTTGTCGTACCAGCCGAAGACCTTGGCGAGGGTCTTGTCGCCGTCGAGCGGCAGCGTCAGCGTGAGGGCCGAGTCGAAGGTGCACGAGGCGGGCGAGCCGACGATGTCCGAGGAGACGATCGGGTCCTCGGTGTAGACGAGAACCTTGGCGAGCGGTCCGGAGGCCGCCGCGGCCGCGAACGCCGCGTTGATCGCCTTGGCGTCGACGGCGGTGTTGAGGATCCCCGTGAAGTCGGTGATCGACCCCACCGGGATCGGCACGCGCAGCGCCGAGCCATCGAGGCGGCCCTTCATGTTCGCCATGACGAGGCTCGTCGCCCGTGCCGCCCCGGTAGAGGTCGGCACGATGTTCACCGCCGCGGCCCGGGCGCGCCGCAGGTTGTCCCGGGCGGTGTCCAGTAGCTCCTGGTCGTTCGTGTAGGCGTGGACGGTCGTCATGAGGCCCTTGTCCACGCCGAAAGCGTCGTCGAGCACCTTCATCATCGGCACGAAACAGTTCGTCGTGCACGAGGCGTTCGAGATGATGAAGTCCTTGGCGGGGTCGAAGTCGCCCTCGTTGACGCCGAGGACGAAGGTCGCGTCGGCGTCGTTCGAGGGTGCCGAGATGACGACCCGCTTGGCACCGCCGGTGAGGTGGGCCGCGGCGGCTTCGCGCTTGGTAAACCGTCCGGTCGACTCGACGACGACCGAGACGCCCATCTCGCCCCAGCGCAGCGCCGAGGGATCGCGCTCGGCGAGAACCTTGATCACGTGCCCGTCGACGACAAGGTCGGAGCCCTTCACCTCGACCGAGCCCGGGTAGCGCCGATAGGTGGAGTCGTAGTGGAGCAGGTGCGCGTTGATCTCCGGACTGAGGAGGTCGTTCACCGCGACGATCTCGATGTCCGCAGCCGACTCGCGGGCGGCGCGCAGGAAGTTCCGCCCAATCCGCCCGAACCCGTTGATCCCGACCCGTACCGTCATGTCACGACTCCCGCTTCCAAGACTCCCGCTGGCGCGCCACCGGGACGTGTCCGATGTGTCCGTGTTGGCCGGGGCGACCCCGAGCCATCCCTAGGATCGCCGTCACTCAGGCCACGGTCAAGAGGCGAACGGCCCGGAAACCACCGGTCCGGGCGGCGGCGCCGCGACCCGGATCCGGCCCGACCCCGCTCCCCTACCGCTTGAGGTCGCGGTGGTGAACCTCGAGGGCGAAGCCCTGGGCGCGCAGCCTTCCGGCGAGCGCCTCGGCGAGGACGACCGAGCGGTGCCGCCCGCCGGTGCAGCCGATGGCGACCGACGCGTACGACTTGCCCTCCCGGGCGTACAAGGGAAGCAGGAACGCGACGAGGTCCCCGATGCGCTCCAGGAACTCGACCGCCTCCGGCGAGGACATCACGTAGTCGCGCACGTCCTCGTCGAGGCCGCTGTGGGGGCGCAGGGCGTCGATCCAGTGCGGGTTCGGCAGGAACCTCGCGTCCAAGACGAGATCCGCCTCTAGGGGCAAGCCGTGCTTGAAGCCGAACGAGACGACCGAGGTCTCCATCTCGCCGATCGCTTCCCGCCCTGCGAACATCTCGACGAGTCGCTCCCGCAGCTCGTGGACGTTCGTCTCGCTCGTGTCGATGACGACGTCGGCATCGGCGAGGATCGGCGCGAGCAGCTGCCGTTCGGACTGGATCGCCTCGAGCACGCCCTCGGCCTCGACGGGGTGACGCCGGCGGGTACCGGAGAACCGCCGGACGAGAACCTCGTCGGAGGCGTCCAGGTAAAGGACACGCACCCGGGCGCCCGAGGCGCGCAGGTCCTCGATCGCCGGGACGATCTCCGCCACGGACTCGAGGCCACCCCGACCGACGACGAAGCAGAAGCGGTCGAACTCGTTGCCCGGCAGGGCCGCCAGCTCAGCGACCTTGCCGACGAGAGCCGGCGGCAGGTTGTCGATCACGAACCAACCGAAGTCCTCGAGGACCGCGGCCGCGGTCGAGCGCCCCGCCCCCGACAGCCCCGCGACGATCAGGTACTCGGCCACGGACTCCCCCTCCTCCCCCCAGATTCTCCCATCCCAGGCGACCGCGACCCGGAAACCGCGCTGGTCACGGAAAAACCCTCGGGCGGTGCTCGAATCGCATCGCGCACAGTCGCGGGATGGTGGATTCGAACTCGGGGTCGATCGAGTCGGCGAGCAGCTCCATCCGCGGCGAAGGCTCCTCGAGATGGACGAGGACGAGGTCGCGCTCGGCGAGCGGGTTCACGTAGCGCGACAGCGGCCGGTGGCTGAAAGCGAGCGAGACGTCGGGGTCGACCTCCTCGACGTCCCACTGTTCGACGAGGTAGGGACCGACCCGCCAGTAGCGCTCGTCGAGGATCTGGTCGTCGACGAAGCCGCTCCCCGGGCCCTGGAAGACCGGGTGGTTGACGACGAGGAGGAACGTCCCGCCGGGAGCCAGCACGCGGGCCGCCTCGGCGAGCAGCGCGTCGGCGTCGGCGACGTGCTCGATGACGAGGCAGCAGAACGCCGCCTCGACTGATCCGGTTGCCAACGGGAGACGCTCCCCCTCGGCGCGCAGGTAGGTGATGGCGAGATCCGGGTCCGCCTTCTCGAGCGCATTGGCGAGCTGTAAGTGGGACGGGTCAACGCCCACGACCCGGCAGCCGTTCGCGGCGGCGACGGCCCTGGCGACCTGGCCCTCGCCACAGCCGATGTCGACGACGACACCGTGCCCACCGAGCTCGCGCACGACGAGCGGGATGATCTCGATCTCGTACTCGCGGTCGGCGCCCCTAGTGAACGTCGTCCTCCACCACTCGGCGTGCTCGTCCCAGCTCTCGGCGAAGGGCGGCGGACCCGCCCCCGCCCCTTTCGCCGCCTCCCGGCGGCCGGGCTCAGTCATGGGGTCACCCGCGGGCCGAGGCCCGGGGCGCGCCAAGGACCCGGGGGGCCTCGGGGTGGAGCTTGGCGTGGACGGCGCCGGCGACGTCGTCCGGGAGCCAGGTGACGCCCTTCAGGTCCTCGGGGCTCGCGGCTCTGAGCGCGCGCAGCGAGCCGAACTCGACGATGAGACGCGCCCGCCGCGCCTTGCCGAGGCCTCGCACGCCCCCGAGGGGATCCGGGCGGAGCCGGCGAGCCCGCAGCTCCCGGTGGTACGAGATCGCGAAGCGGTGGGCCTCGTCGCGGATCTCCTGCAGCAGGTAGATCGCATCGGAGTCCCGCGGGATTCGCACCGGGTCGGGGCTTCCCGGCACGAACACCTCCTCGAACTGCTTCGCCAGCGCCGCGACGGCCACCTTCTC
Source organism: Acidimicrobiaceae bacterium (assembly GCA_003159795.1). GTDB lineage: Bacteria > Actinomycetota > Acidimicrobiia > Acidimicrobiales > Bog-793 > Bog-793. The sequence goes on from PLPK01000045.1 coordinate 7,866, forward strand.
TGCGAGCCCGAGGGCCCTGAGCACCCGGACCCCCACGCTGAGCTGGCCCTTCCCACCGTCGAGCAGCAGCAGCTGCGGCGGGTAGGCGAAGCGCCGTCGTCGCGTCACCTCCCCGTGGGCGTCCGTCCTCTCCGACTCAGCGAGCCGCTTCAGACGCCTCGTGAGCACCTCCTCCATCGCCCCGTAATCGTCGTTGCCGGCGACACCGGTCACCTTGAACCGACGGTAGTCGCCGCGCTTGGTGAGGCCGTCCTCCATCACGACCATCGAGCCCACGTAGTCGCTCCCTTGGAGGTGGCTCATGTCGTAGCACTCGATGCGCAGGGGGGCTTCAGCGAGCCCGAGGTGGCCCTGCAGCTCCTCGAGCGCCCGGGCCCGGCTCGCGAGGTCGGTCGCGCGCCGGGTACGGTGCCGGACGAGCTGCTCGGCGGCGTTCTGCTCGGCGACGCCGATGAGCGCCCGCTTGTGCCCCCGCCGTGGCACGTGGATCACGACTGCCGAGCCCCGCCGTCCGGTGAGCCAGCCTGCGTAGGCCTCGTGCTCGGCCGGCATCGCCGGCACGAGGACCTCTCTCGGCACGCCGAGCGGCGTCTCGGCGTAGTGCTGGCCGAGCGCCCGGGCGACGAGGTCGGCGGGTCCGAGGTCCTCGACCTTCTCCAAGACGAAACCCTGTCGGCCGACGACCCGCCCGTGGCGGACGTGGAGGACCTGCACGGCGGCGTCGAGCTCGGACTCGGCGATCGCCATCACGTCGAAGTCCTCGTCGGCGGCTCCGACGACGTCCTGGTGCTCGCCGGCGAGACGCGCCGACTCGAGCTGGTCGCGGAAGCGTGCCGCCTTCTCGTACTCCTCGGCCGCGGCGGCCTGGCGCATCCCCGCCTCGAGCCTGGCGACGACCGCCCTGGTGTCGCCGTCGAGGAACCGGGAGAGGTCCTCGACGAGCCGCCGGTACTCGGTGGGCGTCACCTCCCCGACGCAGGGGCCCGAGCAGCGCTCGATGTGGAAGAGCAGGCACGGCCGCCCAAGCCGTTCGTGCCGAGCGAACTTGGTGTTCGTGCAGGTCCGGACGGGGAACGACCGCACGAGCATGTCGAGCATGTCCCGCAGCGCGTAGGTCTGTGCGTACGGGCCGAAGTACCGCGTGCCCTTGCGCTTCGTGCCGCGCACGATCGCGACGCGGGGCCAGGTCTCGTCGGTCGTGACGGCGATGAACGGGTAGCTCTTGTCGTCGACGAGCCGCACGTTGAAATGCGGCCGGTGCTCCTTGATCAGGCTGTACTCGAGCATGATCGCCTCGACCTCGGAGCGCACTTGGATCCACTCGACCGAGCGCGCCCTTTCGAGCATTTGCTGGGTGCGGGGGTGCAGCTGCGAGGGATCGCCGAAGTAGTTGGAAAGCCGCTGTTTCAGCGAGAGGGCCTTGCCCACGTAGATGACGCGGCCGTCGGCGTCCTTGAACTGGTACGAGCCGGGCGCATCCGGGACGGATCTGGGACGTTCGAGCACTAACCTGGAGGCTACGCCGGCCTGGTATCCCGGCGGACAGAGCTTCGTGGCCGACAAACCCGCGGATGGGCGACCAGGCTGTCCCCGCCGGCCGCTAGCGGAGCGAAAACCGAGACGAGGCCCCATGTTCCGCCTCCAGGCGCCGCTGCCGGATCGCTACACCCACGCAAGCGAGGACGAACTCGTCGCCATGATCGGCGCGGCGCGCGCGACTCTCGGCCGCAGGGTCGTGATCCTCGGCCACCACTACCAGCGCGACGAGGTGATGCGCTGGGCCGACGCCCGCGGCGACTCCTTCGGGCTCTCGCGCTTCGCCGCCGACCAGCACCAGGCTGAGTTCATCGTGTTCTGCGGGGTCACCTTCATGGCCGAGGCGGCCGACATCCTCTCCGCCCCTGAGCAGCAGGTCCTGCTGCCGGACCTCAACGCCGGCTGCTCGATGGCGGACATGGCCGACCTCGAGGCCGTGGAGACCGCCTGGTCCGAGCTCGGGGTGGTCGTCGACCTCGACTCGGTCGTGCCGGTCACCTACATGAACTCGTCTGCCGCCCTCAAGGCCTTCGTCGGCCGCCACCGCGGCACGGTGTGCACGTCGGCGAACGCCGACACCGCCTTGCGCTGGGCGCTCGGCGTCCCCTACGACGCCGCCCCGGGACCCGGGCTCGCTGAGCACGTCATCGCCACGGGACGCAAGGTCCTCTTCTTCCCCGACCAGCACCTTGGCCGCAACACCGTCCGCGCCCTCGGCTTCGCCGCCAAGGACGAGCGGGTCTGGGACCCGCGCCTCGCGACGGGCGGGCTCGCGGAATCCGACCTGAAAGAGGTGACGTTCCTGCTCTGGAAGGGCCACTGCTCGGTGCACCAGCGCTTCACCCCGGACCAGGTCGCCGCCTTCCGGGCGGCCCATCCGGACGGCAAGGTCGTCGTCCACCCCGAGTGCGCCTACGAGGTCGCGGCGCTCGCCGACAAGATCGGCTCGACCGACACGATCATCCACTACGTCGAGCGCGCCGCCCCGGGCACGGCGATCGGCGTCGGGACCGAGATCCACCTCGTCCACCGGCTCGCCGAGGAGCACCCCGAGCTCACCATCGTTTCGCTCGACCCGCTCGTCTGCCCGTGCTCGACGATGTTCCGCATCGACCCTCCCCATCTCGCCTGGGTCCTCGAGGGCCTCGTCGAGGACGAGGTGCGCAACCGGATCTTCGTCGAGGAGGCGACGGCGGCCGACGCCCGGGTCGCGCTCGACCGGATGCTGGAGATCGGCGGATCGAGCTTCTGACGGGCTCGCGGACGTGCCGATCCAGCCCGCATCGCTTCTCCGAAGCGATGCACTCGAGGACCGGCATGTCCGACCAAAGACCATCTTTGGATTGCAACACGATCTTGGGTGCGCAGCACGTCCGAGCGGCGGTGCATCTCACCGCACCCGAGTCTGCCTATTGCCACGCAGCTCGGAGGACAGCGCAGGCCCGGAGAGTGACCCACTTGGAGGGTTGGCCCAGACATTCGATATCGACAACCGTCTTGCCGTTGTAGGCGCAGCGGTTGCTCCACCGACCTTGTTCCTGTTGGTCCTCGGCCCATCTCAGGGCGTTCCGGAGCCGGGGATCTCTGGCGTGCCCGAGTTCGGCGAGGACCTCGAGGTTCTGAAGCACGTCAGTCACGTAGCCGGATGGGAAGCCGGCCTTGAACCAGGCGCTTGCGGGTTTGGTGTCTCGTAAGGGCGTCGGGTAGTCCGCTACGGCCGGATCGCGAGACAGCAAGAAGTCAACGCCTTGGTCGACGGCATCACGGACGAGTCGGCTGCGCCTGCGCGGCGGTATCCGGGCGAGGCCGAGAAGCTCCTTCACCGCCCCCCAGGCGCACGGCCTCCTCGCTCCAGCAGACGTACCACTCGACCACGTGCGACGTGCCGCAAGCGAGGCCGAGCGCGTCCGTCGAAGCGTCGCGCCGCCATGTCGTCCGCGTGCCTTACCGAAGGACACGAAAGGGTTTTGCACAGTAGTTCACGCTCGTTAGGATTCGAGCATCGCACGACTGTCACGCTGTTGCACACCCATGGCCACTGGTCGAGTTGCCGTCACGTGGGCCGCGCTCGTCCTCATTGTGACCTCAGTCGTCTGTGGACCGAGTGCCAGAGCGAATTCCCTCGCGGGCGACGCCTCGAGCGACTGGACGGTGTACCACGGCGACCCCGCGGGATCAGGCCTGTCACTGAGCGTGAAATCGGTCGACACGGCGCATGCGACCTGGAAGTCGCCCACCCTCGACGGTCTGCTCTACGGCGAGCCGCTGGTCTTCTCGCACAACGTCTACGTCGCGACCGAAGACGACACCGTCTACGCGCTGTCGTCGACCTCCGGTCGCGTCGTGTGGGCGAGGCACCTGGCCCGTCCCGTCCCGTCGTCACTGCTGCCCTGCGGGAACATCTCCCCTTCGGTTGGCATCACCGGCACGCCGGTTATCGACCCAACGAGGAACGAAATCTTCGTCGTCGCCGATGAGCTGAGGAACGCACGGCCGGCCCACGTGCTGGTCGGCCTCAATGCGACGTCCGGGGCGCTCGAGATGCAGCGCGTCGTCGATCCACCCGGCGCCCAGCCGGCCGCTCTTCTGCAGCGGACCGGTCTCACCCTCGACAATGGTCGGGTCGTCTTCGGTATGGGTGGGAACGACGGCGACTGCTCCACCTATCGCGGCCGGGTGGTCTCGGTCAGTGAGAATGGGGCGAACCGCGAGTACTTCACGGTCGACAGCGCCCCGGGCGAACGCCAGGGGGCGATCTGGATGGGCGGCGCGGCGCCGGTCGTCAACGCCCGCGGCGACGTCTGGGTCAGCGCGGGCAACGGCTCGGTCTACTCGTCGAGTCGGCCGTACGACGACAGCGACTCGGTCCTGGAACTCTCGCCCTCGATGCACCTGTTGCAGCACTTCGCTCCGACGACGTGGCCGTCGAACAACGCCCAGGACCTCGACATGAGTACGGCGCCGATCTTGCTCGCGAGCGGCCAGGTCGTGCTCACGGGCAAGTCGCGCATCGTCTACTTGCTGGACGGAGCACACCTCGGCGGCATCGGACACCAGGAGACGAGTCTCGGTGACGCGTGTGCCAGGGACATCGACGGTGGCAGCGCCGTCGTGGGCATGACCGTCTACCTGCCCTGTCTGAGCGGCACCGTCGCGCTGCGGGTCACCCGATCACCGCCCTCGCTGCACATCCTGTGGAGTTCGAGCAGCGGCGGCGGCCCCCCGATCGTCGCCGCCGGTCTCGTGTGGACCATCGGACAAGACGGCGTGCTCTACGGACTCGAACCGGCCACGGGAGCCATTCGCCAGCACGCCACCATCGGCCTGCCTGTCCTCAACCACTTCCCCACCCCGAGCGTCGGCGACAGTCTGCTGCTCGCGCCCTCTTCGAACCGGGTCATTGCCTTCCGCGCCGGTTGAGTTGCGCCAGATCTTCTTGGGCCCCCAAACGCTCATCGATTCGCCGCTCCGGCCCTCATCGTCGCTCCGGAGTGGGTCGTCGCGGTGGACGAGGAGGGATTGGAGAGGGACCAGCGAACTTGACGTTCAGGCGGCGGTCCGCGCCAGCTTGCATCGGGACAACTGAGGGTTGTCGTAAACGGCAGGCGGCCGACTGGCGCGCATCCCCTTCCCGACGTTTCAGGGCGATGTGCCCTCCCGCGGATGGGGCCTTCGGAATCCGGGGACGGAGCCCCCAGCGGTGCGCAGAAACGCGCGGTCCTGGTGAGTTGACGATGTCAGCGGCAGAGCCAGGTTCTGCTCGCCCCCCTTCCCCCTTTAGCGCGTGGTTGCTCTGTCGTGGGTGAGTGGACCGGCACCTCCGTTCGCCCGGGAACGACTGGGCGGAGCGAAGAACGCCGGCCGGCAGCGGGTGCGCNNCTGAACGAGGCCAGTCAAGGCCGGCCGAAGGCTGCCCATAGATAAGGGGATGGCCTTGAGGGGGCCGGTCATCGTCGCGGAGGCCCTGGCGGAAGAGTCCGCGGAGCGGGCTCCAGGGGGGCTGCTTCCCATTCCGCGCATCCGCTAGCAACACGTTGCCGGTGCCGTCAACACTGACGTCAGCCGGAGCATCCAGTCCGTCCGAGGTCGCGGGGGCGCCAAAGCTCGTTGGCGCCGGAGTGACCTTCCCTTTCCCGAGACCAGCGATGACATAGAGGTCACCCCGAACCCAGGACGCGCTTGCGCCAAGCACGTAGCCCGGATTCTGTGTACTCACCGCGAGCACTTCGACCTCATCGTCGCCCGTGTCTGCTCCCACGGCGTGCCTCCACCACCCTCGACCGCCTGCGAGCGGCCTCCCGCGAAAGCGCCGCCCTCTCAGTGCGAACCGGCTCGAAGGCTTGCGCCATTCCGCGAACTCTCGTTGCGCGCGACGTCTCGATCCGACGGGAGTTGACCTGTGGAGTGATCGCGGCATCGGGCCATGTTGCGCTGTCGCCCCGTTCCTATCCCCGATCGTCGCGCGAGGGCGTTGCGGGCATGCCCGCCGGTGCCTGCGTCGCGGTCTTCATGAACCATCTACGACGAACAGCTTGAGCGCTCTTAGGGTCCACCACAGA
>PLPK01000072.1 GCA_003159795.1 Acidimicrobiaceae bacterium
CCTCGATTGCCGTGTCGACGGTTGCAATGACTGCGAACGATCAGAGTTAGAGGTCTGACAGATTCCTCACGCCCGCCAACAGGGCCAATCCCTGCCACGTCGACGCATGCGGTATCCACTTCCCCCGCCCGAAGTTGGAAGTGTACGCCCTTGGACAACCGGCGGCGCAGGCGATTTCGGTGAATCTCGCGCCGGCGAGCTTCGGCAGTTCCTCTCGCCGGAACAGCTCTGGGTCGTGGACCGCGCCGGGGTTGGCTCTGCCCACTCCGAGAGCGCCCGATGTCGGCGATGACCGCACCCTTGTCGGTCGGCCGTGGCACGAGCCCCCAGAGCTGCCGGTAGGCGGGGCGCGCCAGGGCACAGAACGCCGTTGAGGAAGTAACGCGATCTCGAGCTCCGCGGGACCCCGGTGGATGGGCGACCTCGAATGCCGGCCGTGGAGTGAGTCCAAAACCGCATCGCCGAGATGCTTGGATGGGTCGTACACGGCCGGTCATCCGCGACCCCCGTTAGCATCGCCACCCTGAGGATGGCTCCCGCTCATCAGCGCCGCGGGAACTAGGGAGAAGATCGGGAATGGGAAACAGTGGGCCGGAGAAGACCGAGTCTCCTTCTCAGTTGATCGACGCGAGNNCGTCGAGGAGTGGAAGTGGAGAGGGGTGCCGGTCTGGTCGCACGACGGAGTGATCTGCACGGGTGAGAGCTACAAGAACGTTGTGAAGATGACCTTCGCCAAAGGGGCAGCCCTGCAGGACCCTTCGGGCCTTTTCAACTCCAGTCTTGACGGGAACACACGGCGTGCTATCGACTTCCACGAGGGCGAGGAGATAGACGAGCTGGCGTTGAAGGCCCTTGTTCGCGCCGCCGTGAGCCTGAACAAGACCAGAGCCTGAAGCCAATCCGCGGAATTGCATATCGCTCGTACGATCCCAGGGGACGTCGGCGTCCTCGTTCCATGTTCGAGTCCGGTGGCAGAATCACCGTTCCACGACCCGGCGATCGCCCGCGAGAACAACCTCTCACCAATTGTGCCTACGGCCCGCCGACCGGGCGCTCGACCTCCTGCCCTACTCGCCCACGGCCCAGGCGAATGCCCTACTCGGGTTCCTCGCGGCGGGAAGGAGCCGCGAGGTGGCTCTCGCAGAGTGCGGCGATGGAACTCGCCGCCTCCTCCACCGACGCCACCGCGTCGTTCACGCTCTCGAGCAGTTGCACCATGTGGGCGTGCATCTGGCTGATGCGCGCCCGCGCGTCGGAGAACTCGCGGCTGGCGGACTCCCAGAAGACCTGGGTTTCCTGGCGGGCCGCCTCCCGCAACGCCAGGGCCTCGCTCCCGGCTTCCTGCAGGCGAGCCGCCAGTGCCTTCGACGTCTCCTTGCGGAGCTGCGCGACCTCTTCGGTCGCCTTCGTCCGCATCGTCATGATCTCGTCCTCGGCGGACTGCAGCTTTACCGAGACGAGCCGCACGGCGTTGGCGCGGATCTCAGCGGCGGCATCCTTGGCTTCGGCGAGGATCCGGTCCCGCGTCTGGTTGGCGTCGAACAGCGCCGCCTGCTGGCGGAGCCCCGCGGTGTCCTCCTTCAGTGAGGTGTCCTCGCGCACCGTCGCGGCCGCCGTCTCCGGGACGAGCGGCTGGAAGGCGACCGGGGACCCGGTCTGGGCCGGCGGCGCGGCAAGCGTCTCCACCGCCACCTCGGCTGGCGGCGGGCTCTCCACGACGTGCTCGACCTGGGTGTGGTCCTCCCCCGTCAGGGCCTCAAGGTCCTCAATCGACACACCAAAGGACCGCAGCTGTTCGATGAGGGAATTCTCTTGTTCGCTCACGAGCATGAGCTTAAATCTGTCCACTCTTTAGCACAACTCCCCCACCCTGCTCACTGCGATCTCTCACGCTAGGTGGCTGAGCATCCGCTTAGTGTGGCGTAGCTCATTCATGTCATTCGAGTGGTCCATTTGTGCGCGTTGTAACACAGGACTCACACGCCATTCGGTCAATGGACCGCCACCGGGCCGCCCTTTTGCGCGACCTAGGCGAGATCGTTTCGCAGCAGAGGTCCGAGGACCGCGGTGAGTTCCGCCACCCCGGCGACGGCGAGCCACGGTTCCGGTTCGTTCGGAGCGTCGCGATACTCCCCCGTCAGCACCCGGACCGCCCGCATCCCGGCGGCGAGGGCACCCGCCACGTCCTTGTCGGGACGGTCGCCGACATACACGCTCCGGGCCGGGTCGACGCGGAGTTGCTCGAGCGCCGCCAGGAAGGGCGCGGTGGCGGGCTTGCGCGTGGCGCGTCCACCGAGTTCGTCCGAGCACACGACGACCCGGAAATGGTGCGCCAGGCCCAGCGCGGCGAGCTTGCTCACCTGCAGGGCGGGATCCCCGTCGGTGATGAGCCCGAGGGGCACCGCGTCTCCGAGCGCCGCCAGGCATGCGTCGACCCCGGGATAGGGCGCGAGCACGTCGGGCCGGAAGCGTCGGAATGCCTCGACGAACGGCGCGACGGCGAGGTCCCCCCTGCCGAGCGAGGCGAGAGCGCGATCGATGATCCGGCCGCGGTCGGAGCCCTCGGCCGCGACAGTCCGCAATGCTGCGAGGAGCGCGCGCTCCTCGATCACCGGCGCGGCCATCCGGGCGACGGCGCGCCAGGCCCCGTCGAGCCACTGCGCCTGCTCGTAGAGGGTGTCATCGAGGTCGAATAGCACCGCCTCGATCGGGGACCCCGCCTCAGCCACCGGCGCGCGCTCGAGTGTCATGCAGGCGGCTCGCGTCCGACGAAGTCGGGCTCGTCGAGGCGCAGCAGATCCCAGGTCGCGCGCTCGCCGAGCAGTTCGGCGACCCGCTCCGCCGTGTGCCCGTCGCCGTAGGGACACCGCGTCGAGTCGGCGAGCTGTTGCGCCGCAGGTGAGATGAGGTCGCGCACGGCGGCCATCGCGAGCGCGACGTCCATCCCGACGAGACGCGACGTCCCGGCCCGCACACCCTCCCAGCGCGGCGTCGAGCGACGCAGCACGACGACGGGGACGCCGAAGAACGACGCCTCCTCCTGCAGCCCACCGGAGTCCGTCACGACGACTCGGGAGGCAGCGACGAGCTCGCTCATCGCCCGGTAGCCGACGGGTTCGCTGAGAAGAACCCCGTCCCCAGCCAGTGCGCCGAGGAGCCGCCCCTCCTCGAGACGACGGCGCGTCCGCGGGTGCACCGGGAAGGTGACCGTGCCGGCCTCGTCGGCGATCCGGTGGACGAGTTCCACGAGCGCCGCAAGCCGCGTCGGGTCGTCGACGTTCGTCGCGCGGTGCGCGGTGAGAACCGCTCCGGAACGCTCGCCCAGGCCTACGCGCCTGACCCCGAGCTGGCGCAGCACGTCGATCACCGGATTGCCGACCACGCGCACGTGGGCGGGGTCGATTCCCTCTTCGGCGAGGAACTGCGCGGCGAGGTCGGTCGGTGCGAGATGAAGCGAGGCGCACGCCGCGGCGACCTTCCGGTTGACCTCCTCCATCGAGGTCGCGTTAAACGAGCGCAGGCCCGCCTCGAGATGGGCGACGGGCACGCGATTGCGCCGGGCCGCGAGGCAGAAGAGCGGCACCGTGTTCGTGTCCCCGAGGACGAGGACGAGGTCCGGGCGGTTCGTCGCCAGTTCGTGTTCGGCGCCCTCGAGGATCGCCGCGACGCGCGCGTGCGGATCGGCTGGCAACACCCACGTCTCGTCCGGGTGCATGTTGAGCTCGTCGAAGAAGGCCGCACTCATCGCGGCGTCCCCGTGCTGGCCCGTCGCGAGCAGCCGGACGGCGAAACCTGTCGCGGTGAGCTCCCGCACGACGGGAGCGAGCTTGATGATCTCCGGCCGCGTCCCCAGGGGAACGAGAACGGCGGTCAACCCTCGAAGACTTCGTCGAAGTAGCGGAGCATTTTCACACCCGACCGGTAATGGAGCTTCGCGGTTTCGATCGGCAGCTCGAACAGGCCGTTCACGTACTGGCCGACGAGATCCGCTCCCGCCGCGAGCGACAGGGCGAGGCCACCCGAGAACCTCGGGTTGATCTCGGTAAACATGATGTTGCCGTCACGCGAGGCGAAGCCCTGCACGTTCGCCGCGCCCCGCATGGCGACGCTGCGCAGCAGGTTCTCGACCAGGCGCAGCAGAGCGTCGTTTGTGAACGTCTCACCCTTCGTCGAAATCCCGCCGCGTGTCGCGAGGCGCCAGCGAGGAACCGCGCCGGCGAAGGCTCCGTCCCTGCCGACAAGGGCGTCGACCGTGAACTCCCGTCCTGCGAGCCGCGTCTGCACGAGCGGTCCGGGGACGTGGCCGAGCGCCCACTCGAGGTCACTGCGCGTGTCGGCCCACAGGATGTCGCGGGATCCCCGGCCAAAGCGAGGCTTCACGATCCACGGCCCGGGAACGCCCTCTGCGGACCCGAGGTTCGTCGGCGGAACCGGCAAGCCGGCCGACTTCGCCGCCAGGTGGAACAGCCACTTGTCGATACAGGCCTGGACGACGCCACGATCGGGGAACCAGGTGGCGATCCGGGCCTCGTCGAAGAACTCACGATGGTTCGCGAGGTTCGATAGCTCCTCCGAGACCGTTGAGATGACGGCCTTCGCCCCCTGGTGAACAGACAGCTTGCACACGAAGTCGGCGAACTCCGGGTCGTCGGGACCTGGGATCATCTGCGCCGCGTGCGCCAGCCGCATCCCGACGGCCATCGGGTCTCTGTCGACGGCGACGACGCGATGGCCCGCGGCCATGAGCGCGCGGATCACGGTGACCCCCGCGGCCCCGCCAGCCCCCGTGACGAGGATGCAGGGTTGGTCCCCGGGTGCCGGTGGCGGCACCGCGGCGGTCGGCACCGGCACCGGGGCGACCAGCTCTTCCGCCGAGACGACCGGCGGCGTCTCCGGTTCCGGGACGGCGGTCGCTTCCTCCCTGGGTAGTGCGGGCGTCTCCGGTTCCCGGGAGGCTGCCGGTTCCTCCTCGGTCTCGGCGATGGCTTGATCCTCCGCCGGCTGCGTCGCGCGCTCCAGCACCGTGTACGCCCCTGCCGATTCCGGTTCCGCGAAGCTGGCGATGGTCTCGATCGAACTCGGCGGGACCCCGACCGGCCCCGTCGTAGCCTCCTCCGGCTCAACGAGGTCCAGCGGCGTCGTCACCTCCGGTATCGGGGACAACGCGACGCTCGGCTCTGGCGGTCTCACCGGTGTCGGCGGCGCTGCCGGCTCCACCGGTGCCGCCGGTCCCGCCGGGACGCTCACGCCGGGAGCGCGCACTCCGGCACGTTCCGAGTAGTAGCGGTGCGCCCAGATTCGCAACTCGACGTCATCCGCGTTGTCGGACGGCTCCCACTGGTGGCGTGCGACCACCTCGGCGAGTTCCTTGAGCACCCGCGGGTCCCTCTCGTCGCCCGAGAGACGCCGCAGGGCACGCACGTGCCGGCCGAGTTCCTGGGAAGCGGCCATGTCCACGCCGGCGATGCGCTCCGACGGGTCGGGACTCGCGAGCAGCGTCTTCACCGTGCCGCGATTGGAGCGCACCCGCGAGACGACGAACGCGACGAGGAGAACGACGACGACGATCCCGACGATGATCCCGACGATCTCCTCGAAATCGAGCACCGTGTGGGTACCGGGGATCGTGAAGTGCACCTTCGGCAGGTGCAGTGCCGCGACGACGAACATCACTGGGCATCCTCGGCGACGACGCTCGGAATGGGCGCCGAGGCACGCGCCGGAAGCATTATCCAGAGCATCAGCACGAATCCTCCGAGCGTGAACGCGAACCCGATCATGCTGCCGACCCAGTCGTGGAACAACACGAGGCTTGACTTGCCAGCGTACAGGCCGACGACGACCGAGGAGCAGATGCGGAGGAAGTTGCCGACGACGACCGCGACGACGGCACCCCCCACCGCGAGGAACCGCCGGGCGCTGGCCCTCGGCATCATCGAGGCGAGACACGTGATCGCGAGCGCCGGGGCGAGTGCCGAGCACGACGGCGTGAGCGTGACCCAGAAGGCGCCGTGGTGGTACGGCACGAGGAGGATCGAGGTCTGGAGCACCATGGGCACGCCCCGGAAGCCGAGATCGCGGACGATGTTCGCCGTCGCGATCGTCTCCCACAGCCGGACCGGGTATTGGATGGCCACATAGACGAGCGGCGTCACCGCGACGACGAAAAGCACCCGCCAGCCGACCCGGAACCGTCTCATGGCGCCCCCCTGCCGACCTGCCCCGGGGCCTTCGCCACCGCCTGCGTCGCGGCGCGCCCCTCGCCCGAGCGCGGTGTCCGCACCCAGTAGTACGGCTTGCCCGTGACCCCGTCGATCCAGGCCTTCGAGCAGACCGCCATCGCGACAAAGAAGAGCGGCAGGAAGTAGAAGATGAGCAACGCCGACCGGCGCGGGGCCTTGGCGATGATCAGGCCTGCGCCCAGCTCGAGCAGCGGGCCGAGGAAGAGCAGCATCCAGAAGATTGAAAGGTTGATCGCGCCGATGGCCGGCACGAAGCCGATCATCCAGAGGATGAGGACCACGACGCCGATCGCCGCCGCGACCGGCATGTGGAAGGCGAGCAGGAACATCGTGGTCTCGATCTTCTCGAACCGCTTGAGCCGTGGCGACCTCCACACGGCGCGGTGGTAGTCCCGCCACGCCTGCTGGTGCCCGCGGGCCCAGCGGTAACGCTGCCGGCAGTAGCGGTCGAGTGTGACGACACCCTCCTCGACGTCGACTGCCGTCAGGTCGTAGCGCACCCGCGAGCCGCCGAGGATCAATCGCAGTGTCAGGTCGGTGTCCTCGGTCACGCTCTCGGGATTCCAGCCGCCGAGCCCGCGGACGTCCGACGCCCGCACCGCGCAGTTCGCCCCGCCGTAGGCCGGTAGCCGGTAGAGCGACTGGCGCCCGTACTCGTTCACGAGGTAGCCCGCGACGTAGTCGAGCGCGACGAGCTCGGTAAGCGGGGACTCGGCGGCGTTGCCGATCTCGCAGCGGCCCTGCACGGCTGCGACGGCCGGGTCGATGAAGTGCCGGACGAGCCGCCGGACGCAGTCCGGCCTCGGTTCGTGGTCGGCGTCGAACACGACGATGATCTCCCCGGTCGCCAGCACCAGCCCGTCGTTCAGGGCACCCGACTTCCCTCCGCCGGATCCCTCCGGACGATGGACGACCGTCAGGCGGTCGTCGCGGGCGGCGATCTCGTCCAGGATCGCCCCGGTGCGGTCCGTCGAAGCGTCGTCGACGATGATGGTCTGCCGACGCCCTTCCGGGTACTCCACAGCGAGCAGGCTCTTCACGAGGTCCGACACGACGTGCTGCTCGTTCTTGCACGCCACGAGGATCGTTACGGTCGGCTGGTATCCGGTGTCGAACTCCGGCATGACGAGGTCGACCGGTCCAGTCCGCAGGGCTGTCATCGCGAAGGCGAGGTGGCGCAGGAAGAACACGAAAAAGATCGCCTGGAGCGAGATGGCGATCACCGCGATGAGGACGGAGAAGCCGAACACGCCCGCCACGATGAGCACCGCTCCGAGCGCCGCGAGCAGGATCCACGGCGTGCGCCGCCGCGGGGCGGCCCGGAACATCGAGGCGATCTCCCGATCCCAGCCGCCGGGCGGCAGATTCGTCATCGGCCTAGCTGGGGCCGGTCGGGACGCCCGTAGTCAACGACACCCGCTCCAGCAAGCCGTCCCGCGCCGAACCGCGGCCGACGGCGTCGGCGAGGAGGGATTGCGGGCGGTTATGCGTCCCGCGATCCCTTCCGGCATGGGCACATCCCGAGCTTACGGCGTTGAGCCCGGGCCGCAGCGACACTTGTTGGCGAGCGGGGCACTCCAGCGGGGCCGGCGGCGGCCCACGCCGGGTCCCTCGTCCGCCCCCACCGCGGGATGCCGGCCGCTCCCGGTCAGGCGTCGCCGGCCGCGAACTCGCGGAACGCCTCGAGTGCCCGCGGTCCCCACACGGTGCCGGGGCCGCCGTTCATGAGGATCACCACGCCCATCACCTCGGCGACCTCCTGGTCGGTCGCGCCCGCCCGCGCCGCTCCGCGTCCGTGCGAGGCGAGGCAGGCGTCGCACCCGAGGGTCGCCCCGATCGCCAACGCGATGAGCTCCTTATACTTCGTGCCGAGCTCGCCCTCGCCCATCGCGGCTCGGTCGAGGGTGGCGAACGTCGAGTAGACCTCGGGAATGAGCCGGCGCAACTCCCGGCTCGGCTCGCGCAGCTCCTCCAGCGTCTCGTGGGCGTGCGTCATCGTGCCTCCTGCGTTTCCCGCTCCGACCAACTCGGCTCGTCCCGCACGGTAGCCCGCCCACCGGGAGGCTTCCGCCGGCCGACGAACGCCGGCGCGCGGAACAGCCGAGTGCCCCGTTAGCCTCGACCAATGCCAGTAACTGCGCGAGTCGCGGCGCGTGTCTCGCCGCCAGACGCCGCGCCCGGTCATCCCAGCCCAGCCGAAGGCAGTCCCCGCACCGTGACCGACTCCCTCGTCTCGGACCGAGAGGTCGTCCGTCACGACCCCGGGTTCTCGGCGGAGCGACGCCGGTTCATCATCGGCGCGCTGCTGCTCGGGCTGCTGCTCGCGGCCCTCGACCAGACGATCGTCTCGACCGCCCTGCCCACGATCGTCGCCGACCTCCACGGGGAGACCCACCTGTCGTGGGTGGTCACGTCGTACCTGCTCGCCTCCACCGCCTCGACGCCGCTGTGGGGCAAGCTCGGCGACCAGTACGGCCGCAAGGGCTTCTTCCAGGCCGCGATCGTCATCTTCCTCCTCGGATCCGTCCTTTCGGGACTCAGCGCGAACATGACCGAGCTGATCGCCTTCCGGGCGGTCCAGGGTCTCGGCGGCGGCGGCCTCTTCGTCGGCACGCAGGCCATCATCGGTGACGTCGTCCCGGCCCGCGAGCGCGGTCGCTACCAGGGACTGTTCGGCGCCGTCTTCGGCGCCGCGAGCATCATCGGCCCCCTGCTCGGCGGCGTGTTCGTCGACCACCTCTCGTGGCGCTGGATCTTCTACATCAACCTGCCGATCGGTGCCGTCGCGCTGGCAGTGATCGCCGTCACCGTCCCCGGGGCGCTGACCCGCGTCCACCACATCATCGACTACGCGGGCACGCTCCTCATCGCCGCGGCCGCGACGAGCCTCGTCATGCTCACGAGTCTCGGCGGCACGACCTACGCCTGGGGATCCTCCCCGATCATCGGGCTCGGGGTTTTCGGCGTTGTCCTGGCCGTCGTCTGGGCGCTCGTCGACCGCCGGGCGGCCGAACCGGTGCTACCCCTCCACCTGTTCGCGAACCGGACCTTCGCGGTCGTCTCGGCAATGAGCTTCATCGTCGGTTTCGCCATGTTCGGCGTGACGGTCTTCCTGCCGCTGTTCCTGCAGTACGTGCGCGGCGCGACCCCGACGGCGTCGGGACTCTCGCTCCTGCCGCTCATGGGGGGCCTCGTTGTCACCTCGATCGGCTCGGGCCAGATCATCACCCGCACCGGCCGCTACCGCCGGTTCCCGATCGTGGGCTCCGCCCTCACGACGATCGGGCTCTTCTTGTTGTCGTTCCTCCACGCCCAGACGAGTGCCCTCGTGATGTCGGCGTACATGGTCGTGCTCGGCGCCGGGCTCGGCTGCCTCATCCAGGTGCTCTTGCTGGCGGCCCAGAACGCGGTGCCCCATTCCGAGCTCGGAGTCACCACCTCCGGGATCACCTTCTTCCGGACGATCGGCGCGGCTTTCGGCACGGCGATCTTTGGCGCGATCCTCGCCAACATCATCGACAACAACCTCACAGCGGCCCTCGGCGGCGTCGCGCTCCCCCACGGGCTGCACCTCGCCAGCCTCACTCCGCAGCTCCTGCGGACGCTCCCGACACCGGTCCACCACGCCTTCGTCGTCGCCTACGCCCACTCGCTCGACATCGTCTTCCTGGTGGCGGTGCCGATCGCCGCGCTCGCCTTCGGGCTCAGCTGGCTCCTCCCGGAGATCTCGCTGCGCCACTCGACCCACGGGGCACCCTCTTCGCATTAGCCCGTGCGGGCTGGCAGGATTTACCCCATGGATCGATTCTTCGGCGCCCTCGGTCGCGCCACCGTACGGTTCCGCTGGTTCATCCTCCTCGGCTGGGTCGCCGTCGTCGTGGTGGCCACCCTCATGCTCCCCACCCTCGGGAGCGAGGTCAACAACGACAACAGCCACTTCCTGCCCGCGAGCTCGCCGACCATCGAGGCGTTCAACCTCGCGACCCCGATCATCGGCAACACCTCGGCGAACAGCATCGTCAGCGTCGTGGCGGCGAGGAACAACGCCCCGCTCAGCCCCGCGGACGAGGCTGCCCTCGCTCGCGAGGTCATCGCCGCCAGGAGGGTGCCACTCGTCCGCATGGTGCGCTACCTCGGCCTGTCGCCGAACCGGCACGCCGCCGAGATCCTCGTCAGCGCCCGAGTGAGCGCCAACGACATCGCCGACGAGAAGACGCTCATTACCGCCCTGGAGGCGACCTTCGCGGCGGTGCAGCCGCCGGCCGGGCTGGGCCTGTACGTGGCCGGGGCGGTCGCGACCAACGTCGCCAACCAGGTGAAATCGGCCTCGACCGGCAACCGCGTCCAAGACTTCTCGGTCCTTTTCATCATCATCTTGTTGTTCTTCGTCTTCCGCTCGGTCCTCGCGCCGCTCGTGACGCTCATCCCGTCGGCGCTGGCGCTCCTCGTCGCCAACCGCTTCATCGGCGGGCTCGGCGCGCACGGCCTGCAGATCTCGGCGTTCACCCAGCTCCTGCTCATCGTCCTCATGCTCGGTGCCGGGACCGACTACGGCCTGTTCCTCGTCTTCCGCGTCCGCGAGGAACTGCGCGAAGGCAGGGAGAAGAACGACGCCGTCGCACACTCGCTCGCCCGCATCGGAGAGTCGATCACGGCTTCCGGCGGGACGGTGATCTTCGCCCTCCTGAGCCTCCTGCTCGCGTCGTTCGGGCTCTACAGGGACCTCGGTGTGCCGCTCGCCGTCGGGATCGGTGTGATGTTGCTGACGGGTCTCACGCTGCTCCCCGCCTTGCTGGCGATCGCCGGGCGCGCCGCCTTCTGGCCGTCCGCGGTCGCACCGGGAACGCAACGCGAGGGCTGGTGGACCGGTGTCGCCCGGCGGCTGCTGCGGCGCCCGGGCATGACCCTCGCCCTCGGGCTCTTGATCTTCGCTTGCTTCGCCTCGGTGGCGCTCTCCTACCGATCGGGTGGCTTCGGTGGTGCGATGAACGCGCCGGCCGGGAGCGATGCCGCCGCGGGCAACGCGAGCCTCCTCAAGAACTTCCCCCAAGCGGCGACGAACCCGACCGACATCATCATGCGCTTCACCCAGCCGATCTGGGACCACCCGGCCGATGTCGCCGCCGGCGCGACGGCGTTGGCGGATTCGGGCGCCTTCGTGAAACTTGACGGCCCGCTCAGCCCCACCGGTGTAGCGATCCCGGCCGGCGACTACGCGAGGCTGCACGCCGCCCTCGGCAACCCGGCCCTGCTCCCCGCGACCGAACCCAACAAGTACGTCGCGGAGCACCTCCCGCTCGCCGCCTACGAGATCTACCACGCCACGGCGGCGTTCGTCTCCGTCGACGGGCGGACCATCATTTACCAGGTCAGCCTCAAGGTCGGCAACCCCGACTCCAACGCGGCGATCAACTCCGTCCCGCGGCTGCGCCAGATCGTGGCCGCCGCCGCCGTGGCGGCGCACGCCGAGCGAAACGGTGTCGCCGGTGACGCCCCGGCGCTGTACGACGTGTCGAACACCTCGAACCACGACCTCGTCCACATCATCCCGTACGCGATCCTCGCCATCGCTATCCTGCTCGCCCTCGTGCTGCGCAGCCTGATCGCGCCCTTGTACCTCATCGTGAGTGTCGGGTTGTCCTATGTCGCGGCGCTCGGCGTCTCGGTGCTCGTCTTCATCGACATCGGCGGCGACTCGGGGATCACCTTCGTGCTCCCCTTCCTCATGTTCATCTTCCTCTTAGCCCTGGGCGAGGACTACAACATCCTCGTCATGACGCGCATCCGGGAGGAGGCGCGACGGCGCCCGATCCGCGAGGCCGTCACCTACGCCGTCGGGCGGACGGGACCGACGATCACCTCGGCCGGGCTCGTGCTCGCCGGGAGCTTCGCCGTGCTCGCCCTCGTCGGGCGCAGCGGGCCTGGGGGCAACCAGGTCGAGGCGATCGGCTTCGGGCTGGCGATCGGGATCCTCCTCGACACTTTCATCGTGCGCGTCCTGCTCGTGCCCGCCACCGTGGCGCTCCTCGGCCGCTGGAACTGGTGGCCCTCGCGCCTCGGGCGCCGTCACGACTCGCACCCCGCCTTTTCCGGGCACGACACGGAACCTATCGGGCGGACCTGAGGGAACCCCCGTGCGACCGTGGGACCTCGAGCTCGCCGGCCGTCTGGAGCAGCGTGAGCTCGCCTCGGCCGCGCTGCGGGACAACCCGCTCGGCGACCCGGCGACGCGGCCGGTCTGGGTTTACCTGCCCCCCGGCTACGACACCTCGCCGGGCCGTCTTCCCGTCGTCTATGTGCTGCAGGGGTTCGGCGGTTTCGTCACCCGTTGGGGGCACCACTCGATGCTCGAGCTCACCACGCCCGAGCTCATCGACGGCGTCTTCGCCGCGGGGGCTCCGCCGTGCCTCGTCGTCTACGTCGACGCCTGGACGCGGCTCGGCGGCAGCCAGTTCCTCGACTCGCCGGGGACCGGGCGGTACCACACCTACCTGTGCGAGGACGTCGTTGCTTTCGTCGACGCCGAGTACCGCACGATCCCCGACGCGGCCCATCGCGCGCTCCTCGGTCACTCGAGCGGCGGCTACGGGGCGATCGTCACGGCGATGCTGCGCCCGGATGTGTTCTCGTCGTGCGCTTCGCTCGCCGGCGACTGCCTGTTCGAGCTCTCGCTGCTGCCCGACATCGCCCGCGCTCACCGGGCGCTGCGCGACCACTACGACGGCTCCTACGACCGCTTTCTCGCCGAGCTCGACACTCGTCCGGCGATGTCGCGACCAGACGACTTCGCGCTCGTGATGATCTGGGCGCTGGCGGCCTGCTACTCGGCCGAGCCCGACGGCTCCGTTTCGCTGCCCTTCGACCCGGCGACCGGCGCGATCCTGCCTGACGTCTGGGCGCGCTGGTTGGCACGCGACCCGGTGCGCATGGCCCGGCACCACGTCGAGGCGCTGCGCTCGCTGCGCGGCATCTGGCTCGACGCCGGCCGTCACGACGAGTACTTCCTCGACCTCGGCGCCGAGGCGCTCGCCTCGGAGCTCCGCCGGGCCGGGGTTGACGATTTCGTCTTCGAGCTGTACGAGGGGACCCACTTCCGCAACGCCCAGCGCTACCCGCTCGCGGTGGCCTGGCTCGCCACAAGGATCACCCCGTTGTCCTAGGGGCCCCCGGCGGGATTCGCCCCCCACCGCCAGCGCCGGCGCCGCGGCGCAGAGCGGCCCGCCCCGGGGGTCAGTCCGGGATCGGGGCCCCGGACGTATAGTCGGCCGGCGCCAGAAAGGGCATCGCGATGATCTGGTTCCCGGCGGTGGTGGTCGTCAACGGCAACCGGGTCCACCTCTTCGCGTTGCTCTTCATCCTCCTCGTCGTTTTGCTCTTCGGGCTCTTCATCGCCCTCGCCTTGGTCTTGCTGTTCCGGTCCCACACCCTTCCGGGGAAGGTCCTGCACGCCGGCCACCACCCCTACCCCGTGATCGACCCGCCCGAGCTCATCCTCGCCCGGCGCCTCGCCGCCGGCGAGATCGGCGAGGACGAGTACCACAGCCGCCTCGACGCGCTGCACGGCCGCGCCCCAACGCCCCCGCGCCCGGCCGAGTCCGAGGCGCCGAGCGGCGAGCCCGCCCCTCCCCGCGGGTCGGGACCCGCGGAACCCGCGAGCGGCATCACCCGCCCATAGGCGTACCAGACTCCCAAGGAGAACGACCCTCCTCGCCCCACGACGGTGCTCCTCGGGATCGTCGGCCCCGAATGGTTCACGGTGGAGGGCTGTTCACGACCTTGGCCAAGGAAAAGACGGTCGCCCGCAAGATCGTCCCGCTCTTCTGAGCGCGCCTCTCCCCTCGCCTCAGTCGGCGGGGCGCTCCCGCGCGTCGAAGGTCGCGACGAGCTTGCGCGCCGCTCTGGTCTCGTCGAGCCGGCCGACCGGCGTCGTGCGCGGCGCGTCGTGAGCCGGCTGGTGTTCGCCCGCGGCGGCGTGCGCCCGCGCCTCCGCGGCGATACTCACCAGCGCCTCGGCGAGGGCGGCGACGGTCTCCGGGCTCTCCGTCTCGGTCGGCTCGATCATCAGCGATTCCTCGACGACGAGTGGGAAGTACACGGTTGGCGCGTGGAAGCCCTCCTCCAGCAGCCGCTTGGCGACGTCGAGGGCGCGCACGCCGGTCTCGCGTTTCAGGCTCGCGGCCGAGACGACACACTCGTGCATCACCGGCCGGTCAAAGGGGAAGTCGTAAGCGCCACGCAGCTTCTCGTGCAACCAGTTCGCGTTGAGCACCGAGACCTGGGCGACGCGCCGCAGGCCCTCGCCGCCGTTCAGCTTGATGTAGCACCACGCCCGCAACAGCACGAGCGCGTTGCCGTGGAATGAGTGGATCCGGCCGATCGAGCGCGGGGGCGTCGCGAACCCGTAGCCGTCGCCGACCCGCACCGGGCGGGGCCCGGGGAGCAGGTCGACAAGGCGCTGGCTGACGGCCACCGGGCCCGCTCCGGGCCCCCCTCCCCCATGGGGCGTCGCGAAGGTCTTGTGCAGGTTGAGGTGCACGATGTCGAAGCCCATGTCCCCCGGACGCACGACGCCGAGGATCGGGTTGAGGTTCGCCCCGTCGTAGTAGAGGAGCCCGCCAACGTCGTGCACCATCTGGGCGATCTCGAGGATCTCCTCCTCGAAAAGCCCCAGGGTGTTCGGGTTCGTGAGCACGATTCCCGCCACGTCCGGCCCGAGGACGGCGGCGAGCGCGGCGCGGTCGACGAGCCCGCGGGCGTCGGTTCCGACGGTGACGGGGGTGTACCCGCCGAGCGTCACCGAGGCCGGGTTCGTGCCGTGCGCGGACTCGGGGACCACGACCCGGGTGCGGCGCTCGCCCGCCAGCTCGTGCCAGGCGCGCATGAGCAGCAGTCCCGTCAGCTCGCCCGCCGCGCCCGCCGCCGGCTGCAGCGTCGCCGCGGCCATGCCGGTGATCTCGCAGAGCGCCTCCTCGAGCTCGACGAGCACCTGCAGCCAGCCCTGCGCGCCCACGGGCGGCGTGGCGGGGTGGACGTCGCGGAACGCGGCGAGCGACGCTGCCTCGTCGCAGACCTTCGGGTTGTACTTCATCGTGCACGAGCCGAGCGGATACGCGCCGAGGTCCACGCTGTACTGGCGGTGCGAGAGCCTCGTGAAGTGCCCGACGAGGTCACGCTCGGCGACCTCCGGCAGCGCGAGCGGCTCCGCGCGCAGGTGCGCCGCGGGCACCAGCTCCTCGGCGGACCATTCCGGCAGGCCGGTCGTGCGCAGCGACCACGCCCGGCGGCCCGGGGCCGAGTACTCGAAGATGGTCGGCTCGGTTGCCTTGCCCATGAGCGGTGCGGAGGCCGCCCGCCCGCCCGGGGCTCGCCGGCTTGCGTCACCCGTCATCGGATCACCTCCGCGAACGCCGCGGCGAAACCGTCGATCTCGGCAGCTGTGCGCCGCTCGGTCACCGCGACGAGGAGCCCGCCCTCGACATCCGTCCCCTCGAAGCCCTCGCGCAGCGGGATCCCGGCGAGGAAGCCCTTCTCGAGCAGCCGCTCGACGATCAGCTCCGGGGCGAGCGGCGCCCGCACGGCGAACTCGCGCACGACGGGGGCCTCCGAAACCGGTTCGACACCGGGAATGGACAGAAGCGCGGCGCGGCAATACCGCGTGCCCCGAGCGCAGCGCAGCGCGACCTGTCGCAGGCCCTCCGTCCCCAGCCAACCGAGCTGTATCGCCGCCGTCACGGCGATGAGCGTCTGGTTCGTGCAGACATTCGAGGAGGCCTTCTCCCGGCGGATGTCCTGCTCGCGCGCCCGCAGCGTCGTCACGTAGGCGCGTCGGCCCGCGACGTCGACCGTCTCGCCGACGAGCCGTCCCGGCAGCCTGCGCACGTGCTCGGCGCGGCAGGAAAAGAGCCCGAGATACGGTCCCCCGAAGCCGAGCGGGTTGCCGAGCGCCTGGCCCTCGCCGCAGACGACGTCCGTCCCGAACTGGCCCGGGCTGTGCAGGATCCCCGCCGCGATCGGGTCCTGACAGACGATGAGGTGCGCACCCAACCGGTCCGCCGCGGCCCGCGCCGCGGCGAGGTCCTCGAGGGCGCCGAGGTAGTTCGGGTAGGCGACGACGACCGCGCCGGCCCGCCCCGCCGGGACCTGGTCGAATGACGTCACGCCGCCGGCGAGCCCGATCGTCGCGATGGCGTGCCCGCTGCCGCGGGCGAAGGTCCGCAGCACCTCGACCCAGCGCGGGTTGACGCCCTGTGAGCACCAGATCAGCGGCGAGCCGGTCGTCGCCACGGCGAGGTTGGTCGCCTCGACGAGGGCGGCCGAACCGTCGTAAAGGGAGGCGTTGGCGATCGGCAGGCCCGAAAGGCGCGCCACCATCGTCTGGTACTCGAACAGCGCCTGCAAGACGCCCTGGGCGACCTCTGGCTGGTAGGGCGTGTAGGCGGTGACGAACTCCGAACGGCCGGCCAGCGCCCGCACGACGGCGGGGACCTCGTGGTCGTAGGCGCCGCCGCCGGCGAAGCAGAGCGCGCGGCTCCCCACCCGGTTGCCCGCGCCTATCGCGTCGAGCTCGGCGACGAGGTCAGCCTCGGCAATTTCGCCCGGGAGATCCAAGCCCGCGAGCCTGATCGCCGCGGGGACGACGGCATACAGCTCGTCGAGGCTCGCCAATCCCAGGAACTCGAGCATCGCGGCGATGTCCGCGTCGGTGTGGGGGACGAAGTTCCCCATGGTCCTCCCTAGTGCGGCGTCAGGCCGGCGAGTCGCTCGAACGGTGGTTTCACGACCGAGGTCGACACCGCGCTCCCCCGCACGTCCACCTCGACCTCGCTGCCGTCGGCGATCCCCGGTGGCAGGAAGGCGAGGGCGATGCCCCGCTCGAGAACTGGTGAGAAGTTGCCGCTCGTCACCACACCGACCTCGGTGCCGCCGACGAGGCAGCGGTCCTTGGCGCGCGGCACCCGCCGCGACGCCGATAGCAGGCCCCGCAACCGCCGGGTGATCCCCGCCGCCCGTTCGGCCTCGAGGGCCGTCTTCCCCCGGAAGGCCGGCTTGTTCCAGGCGACGACCCAGTTCAGCCCGGCCTGGACCGGCGTGATCCCGGGGCCGAGCTCGTGGCCGTGGAGCGGCAGGCCGGCCTCGAGCCGGAGCGTGTCCCGCGCCCCCAGCCCCGCCGGGATGGCGCCGGCGGCGACGACGTCCCGGAAGAACCCGGGGGCCGCGCCGGCCGGCACGGCGCACTCGACGCCGTCCTCGCCCGTGTAGCCGGTGCCGGCCACGACGCACTCCACGCCGTGGTAGGCGAAGCGCGCCACACCGAAGTGCGCCACGGCGGCCGCGTCCGGCGCGATCCTGGCGACTACCTCGCGGGCCGTCGGCCCCTGCACGGCGATGATCGCCCTGGTAGCCGTCGTGTCCTCGCCACCAATGGCGTCGCGCACCGACGCCGTGTTCGAGGCGTTCGGCATGACCTCGAAGGTCGCCTCATTGAGCCACCAGATGATGCAGTCGTCGACGACCGATCCCGATTCGTCGAGCAGGTGCGTGTACTGCGCCCGGCCCGGCCCGATCTTGGAGAGGTCGTTCGTGAAGGTCTCCTGCAGAAGCTCGTAGGTTCCCGCGCCCGCGAGGAGCACGGTGCCGAGGTGGCTCACATCGAAAACGACCGCAGCGCGCCGGCAGGTGAGGTGCTCGGCGAGCGTGCCGGTGGGGTACGAAAGCGGCATCTCCCAGCCGCCGAACTCGACGAGTTTCGCGCCGAGTTCCTCGTGTTCGGCCCGCAACGGGCTTTGTCGCAGACTCATCGCATCACCAGCTAGCCCGCCATGGTAGACGGGAACGTGCCCGTCGGGACCCCCGAGCTGCGCGCGTTCAGCAGTGCCTTCAGCTCGAGGTTGGCGCAGTCCCGCCGGTAGAGCATCCGGATGTTGAGCTCGGGATAGAGCTCGCAGAGCCGGCGGAGCTTGGCGTTCTTCTTCGTCACGAGCCCCTGGCGCAGCGTCGTGAGCTCGAGGAAGAGGTCGTAGTCCGGCAGGTAGAAGTCCGGCCGGAAACCCGAGGTTGGCCGGCCCTCGGCGTCCCAGGAAAGGACGAACTCGACCGGCTCGTACTCCCAGGCGACCTCGTAGAAGTCGAGCAATTCGGCGAGAAAGCGCTCCGAGGAATGCGCGAACCTCACGGCTCGCTCAACTCGGTCGGGGCGGATGATCGTCTCCTGGGCGTTCTAGCTACCCGCCCGGCGTCCCCGCGCCTCGGGAAGCGGCTCGGGCCCGGCCGCAGCCGTGCCCGGCCGATCCAGCACGAGGATCGCCGCGTCCACCTCGTCCACGACGGCGGCGAGCGGCACGATGTTGAAGACCCCCTGGCCGCCGCGCAGAAGGTCGACGATCTCCTCGCCCGAGCGGGCGAGGACGGTCCCCTGGGTGCCCAGCACGAGGTTCGCCGTCGCGAGGTCGCCCCCGGACTCGCGCAGGCACGCGATCGCCCGGCGCGCCTGGCCGAGGTTGACACCGGCGTCGAGGAGCTGCTTGATCACCTTCAGCTCGACGATGTCGCTGTAGGAGTAGAGCCGCTGTGAGCCCGAACCGTGGGCGTCGGCGAGCGAGGGGCGCAGCAGGTCGGTGCGCGCCCAGTAGTCGAGCTGGCGGTAGGTGATGCCGACGACCTTGCAGACCTGCGGGCCCCGGAAGCCCTCCTCGGACCTCGCCATCGCGCCTTCCTCCTGGCAGACACGCGTCCGACGCGGCGATCCGTCGCGATGACAGGCGCGTAACTACGCTGCTGTCATGAGGTTACGGTCCTCATCGAGGGCCAGTCAACCACCAACTTCCCCGTCGGGAGCCGGCTCAGGCCGTGAAGTCCTCCGGGCGGACCCGCTCGAGGAACTCGCGGAACTCCCCCACGATCTCCTCGGGGGCCTCGTCGTCGTCCTCGTCGTCGTTCTCGAGCACGACGCCGGCCGCCTCCATCAGCTCGTCTTCGACGAACAGCGGCGAGTGGGCGCGCGCCGCGAGGGCGATGGCGTCGGAGGGCCGTGAGGAGACCTCGAGCGCCCGCCCCGCGACGGCGAGGTGGATCTCGGCGAAGTAGGTGCCGTCCCGCAGCTCGCTCACGACGACGCGCTCGACGTGCGCGCCGAGGGCGTCGAGCAGGTCCTTCATGAGGTCGTGGGTCATCGGACGCGGCACCTCGACGCCCTGGAGCGCGAAGGCGATCGCCGTTGCCTCGGGGGCGCCGATGAAGATCGGTAACGACCGCTCGCCGGCGATCTCCTGGAGCAGCACGACCGGCGTGTTCGACTGGAGGTCCACCCGGACCGCCGTCAGCCGCACCTCCAACATGACCCGAACTTACTCCGGGGGTTCGCGGCCCGAAACCGTGCCTGCCTACCCGAACACGGCCGCGTCGAAGGACCTGGGATCGGCCGAGACGGCCTCCGGGTCGACGACGTGGATCGAGGGCAGGTTGCGGTAGCGGTCGGCGTAGTCGAGCCCGAACCCGACGAGGAAGTCCTCGGTGATCTCGGTCCCGCAGTAGCGAAGCGGCACCGGCAGGATCCGCCGCCCGGGTCTGTCGAGCAGCGTGCAGACATCCACGCGACGCGCCCCCCGGCGTTCGAGCAGGTCGATCACGTAGCGGATCGAGAGTCCCGTGTCGACGACATCGGCGGCAACGACGACGTCCCGGCCAGTCACGTCCTGGTCGAGGTCCTTCAGGATCCGCACCCGGCGCTCGCCCGCCACGTACGAGGAGAGCGCGAGGAAGTCGACCGTGCATCGGACGGTGAGCGCCCGGACGAGGTCGGCGACGAGGAAGACCCCGCCTTTCAGGAGCCCCACGATCTCGACTCCGTCGGGGTGGTCGGCGTCGATCTCACCGGCGAGCCGGGCGACGATCGCGGCGATTTCGTCGGCCGACAGCGCCGCCGCCGGCCCGCTCTTCATTCCCGACCGAGGTCGTCGAGCGCCGCCCGCACGAACGCCTCGTGGAGCGAGGCGCCCAGCTCGACGAGCTTCTTCAGCTCCGTGAGCGCGCGGGCGCGGGCCTGGGGGTTGCGCTGGTAGAGAAGCGGCGTGACAACCTGTGAGAAGAGTCCCGCCTCCCGCTCGGCGGCGTGCCTAAAGGTTCGCAGGTGGCGCGGCTCGACACCGAACTTGCCGAACGCGGCGGCGAGCCGCACGACCTCGACGGCGTCGACCGGGTAGGCGTGCCCGCCGCCCACCTCGACCGCCGCGATCAGCCCGTACTCATCGAGCTCGGTGACGAGGCGGACCTCGACGCCGGCGGCACGGGCGAGTTCAGCGGCGCTGTAGCCCGTCACCCGGCCCGAGGTGCTTGACGAGGGGCCACGCGGCGGGCGCCCGCCCGTGCGTCGCGTCGGCGTCTTCGGCGCGGCGTCCTTGGGGGATGAGCCGCCTCCACCGCGGGTGGCCCGCGTCGCCCGCCGGCGCGTCGCGGGCGCCGGGTCGGCGCCTCCGGCCGGCGTGGGGTCGACCTCCTGCGCGTCGGCGCCTCCGTCCGGTCCCTCGTCCAGATCGTCGTCGAGCGGGCGCGTCGGGACGTCGTCGTCCCCGGGGGCCTGGAAGAGCTCGTCGTACCCGGCCGACCCGGGCCGCTCCGTCGAGTCCGAGTCGCGGCTCGCCGGCGTCGCCGCCGCCACGGCACCGACGAGCTCGCCGAGGATCTCGGGCGGGTCGGCGAAGTCGCCGTCGAACAGCGACGGCGCGAAGGGGCCGTTCGCCGTGCCACCCACCTGTTCGAGCCGTCCCTTGATCACCTTCAGCGGCAGGAAGTGCTCGCGCTGCTGGCGCAGGATCCAGCGCAGGCGCTCGACGTCGGACTCGTAGAACTTGCGGTATCCCGACGCCGTGCGCTCCGGATGGATCAGGCCGCGACTCTCGAGGAAGCGGATCTTGGAGATCGTGACGTCGGGGAACTCCTCGACCAGCAGGGCAAGGACCTCGCGGATCGACAGGAAGCTGCGTTCGGGGGCACCCTCGCCCGCGTGGCTCGTCACGACGGCCGTGCCGCGAGAAAGACGAGCTTGAACTTGCCGATCTGGACCTCGTCGCCGCTCGAGAGCGGCACCGTGTCGATACGCTCGCGGTTGACGTAGGTTCCGTTCAGCGAACCCACATCTCGCACGACGTAGCCCTCCGCCGACCGCAGGAACTCGGCGTGGCGGCGCGAGACCGTGATGTCGTCGAGGAAGATGTCACTGTCGGGGTGGCGCCCGACGCACGTCAGCTCGTTGTCGAGCACGAACTTCGCGCCACTTTCCGGTCCACGCTTCACAACGAGCACGCCGGTACCGGCGGCAATTTCCCCGACCTCGACACCGAGCTCCTCCTCCCCCAGTTCCCCCGTCGAGTCCTCGGGCACGAACGACACCGTCGTGTCTATGCTCGGAGCGAGTGCGACCCCGCAGGCGGAACAGAAGTTCACCCCGGGGGGGTTGCGGTGCCCGCAGTTGTGACAGAACACCCCACTCACGGTAGCCGCTCGCGCAACACTTCGCCTTAGGGGAAAACGGGGGCGGACGTGATCACGTCGCGGTCAACTCCCGGTATTTCTCGGCGTTGAGCAGGGACTCCAGCTCGTCAGGCGCCGAAGCGGCGATCGCGCAGATCCAACCCTCCCCGTAGGGGTCCTCGTTGAGGTGCTGGGGCGCGGCGGCGAGGTCGCTGTTCACCGCGACGATCTCGCCGGAGAGCGGTGCGTAGACCTCGGAGACGGACTTCGTCGACTCGATCTCGCCGATGGTGTCGCCTTTGGCGACCGTCGTGCCCACCGTCGGGAGCTGGACGTAGACGACATCGCCGAGGGCGTCCTGCGCGAAGTCGGTGATCCCGATCCGGGCCCCGCCCTCCTCGGCGCGCACCCATTCGTGGTCAGGCGTGTAATGGAGTTCCTCAGGCGCGTTCACGGACGGTCATCGTAGCGACCGGGACACGTCAGTTCTCGGCGAGGAACTGGCGGATCTCGTCGGCCGCGGCCCGTGCCCGGGCGAGCGAGGACGCCTCGTCGTCCGCCTCAGCGAAGACGTGCGTCAACGGCTCCTCGGTGTCGGGCACGACGAGGGTCCAGCCGGAGGCGCTAATGACCTTCACCCCGTCGATCAACACAATCTCGCCGGCGCGGGCCCCCTCGAGGAAGACGCGCATCACGGCGCCTTTCTGGTCGAGTGGCGTCAACACCGTCTCGTGGGCGACACAGACGTGCGGCAGGCCGGCGCGCAGCTGCGAGAGGCGCTGGTCGCTCTTCGCGAGCATCGCGAGGACCCGGACCAGCGTCGCGACCGCGTCGTAGGCCGGCAGGAACTGCGGGAAGGCGAAGCCGCCCTCGGTACTTGCCGCCAGCGTCGCGCCGTTCTCCTGCGCCACCTCCATCAGGTTCGCCACGCCGATCTGGGTCCAGACGACCTCGGCGCCCAGCTCGGCGAGCACCTCGTTGAGGCGCCAGGTGGCGCTCACGGGCACGGCGACGCGGGCCCCCGGGGTCGTCTCGGCGACGAGCCGGCTCACCGCGAGGAGCGCGTCACCGTCGGAGAGCACGAGCCCGGTGTCGTCGACGAGGGTCAGCTGCTCCCCGTCCGAGGCGATCACCGCGCCGAGCTGCGCGCCCGATGAGCGCACGAGCTCGGACAGGCGTTTCGCGCTCTCCATCCGGTCGAACCCGAGCATGCCGCTCGTCGAGACGAGCGGGTTGACGACGAGCACGTCCGCGCCGAGTTTGGAGAGCACGTTCGGCATGACGAGGCTCGCCGTGCCGTAGGCGTAGTCGAGCACGAGCTTGAAGTGCGCCTCGCGCAGCGGTCCGAGCTCGATGCTCGAGGTGAGGGCTGCCGTGTACAGCTCGCCGGTGCGCGCCGGGAAGTCGATGTCGCCGATCTCCTGGGCGAGCACGCGCCGGAGGTCTTCACGGTCGAACAATCGCTCGATCCGCTGCTGGGTCGCCCCGTCGACGTCGACCCCGTTGGCGTCAAGGAAGCGGATCACGACGAACTGGGGGTCGTCCCCGTCCAGGCAGACGGCGATGCCGCCCTGGTTCGGGCCGGAGCGGATGTGGAAGCGCGTGAGCGGCAGCGTCGCCGCCTCGAGGTCTTCGACGTGCAGACCCGCCGCGTTGAGGCCGACCATCGCGGCACGCTTCAGCATCCGCGCCGAACGCGAGGAGTCCCGCGAGGTCGTGACGACGGCGCCCCGGGGCAGTGTCGAGGCGTACGCCATCGCGACCCTCGTCACCAGCTCGGGCGACAGGTCGACGTTGGCGAGACCAGAGACCCCGCGACGGCCGAATAGGGCGCGGGCGCCACGCGTTTCCCAGATGATCGATCGGGTCACGGTGGCGTTCGACTCGACGATCTTGTGCGGGTAGATCTTCACGCCCGCCGTGATCACTGCGAAGTGCCCGACGCGGCAGTGGTCACCGAGGACGACCCCGACGCCGAGATTCACCCCGCGGCGCAGCTCACACGAGCGCCCGACGACGGAACCCCGCATCGCCGTCCCCGCGCCGATGTAGCAGTTGTCGTGCACGACGCTGTGCTCGAGGACCGCCCCCTCGCCAACGCGCACGTTGGCGCCGAGGACCGTGTAGGCGCCGACCTGGACGCCCGGCCCGACGCGGCAGTTGTCGCCGATCAGCGCCGGCGCCTCGATCAACGCCGACGGGTCGATCTCGGCGCCCTCGCCGACCCAGACCCCGTTCCGTAGCGGGAAGGCGTTGATCTGGACGGCAACCTTGCGGTCGAGGACGTCCGCGTGTGCCTGCAGGTAGGCCTCGAGCGTTCCCACGTCCTCCCAGTAGTCCTCGGTCGTGAACCCGTAGAGGGGATGGCCGGCGTCGAGCAGTTCCGGGAAGACCTCGGCCGAGAAGTCGACCGGGCGGTCCGGCGCGATGTGGTCGAGTACGGCCGGATCGAGCACGTAGATGCCGGTGTTGATCCGGTCGGAGAACACGTGGCCCCAGGTCGGCTTCTCCAGGAACCGCTCGACGCGGCCCTTGTCGTCGGTGATGACGATCCCGAAGTCGAGCGGGTTCTCCATCGCTTTCAAGGCGAGCGTGACGACGGCCCCCGACGCGTCGTGGAAGCGGACGAGTTCGCCGAGGTCGATGTCGGTCAGCGAGTCGCCCGAGATCACGAGGAAGCGCTCGTCGAGCAGCTCGCGGGCGTTTAGCACCGAACCCGCCGTCCCGAGCGGCGTCTCTTCGGTGGCGTAGTGGATCCGCACCCCGAACTCCGATCCGTCGCCGAAATAGGTGCGGATCGTGTTGGCGAGGAACGAGACGGTGATGATGATGTCGTCGACACCGTGCTTTTTCAGCAGAGCGATGATGTGCGCGGCCAGCGGCTGGTTGGCCATCGGTAGCATCGGCTTGGGCTGGCTCGTCGTGAGGGGCCGCAGACGCGTGCCCTCGCCGCCCGCCATGATGACGGCCTTCACGCCGGCACCTCCTTCACAACGGGCGGTCGCCCGCCGATGCCCGTCACATCTCCGACCCGACCGGACCGCCGCGCCCGGCGACGAGCGCCCGCCGCGCCTGGGGTACGTAGCAGAGCGCCGCCCAGAGTGAGAAGGCGAGCGCGGGGGTGACGATCGCCCAGGCCGCGATCTCAACGCCACGGGTCCAGCCACCCGGCCCGTGGGCGAGGACGAACAGCGGGAAGGCGCACATCAGGCCGAAAGTGCCCGCCTTGCCGAACCAGTTGACGTCGATGCGCGCGGCACCGAGGGACGCGAGGACAAGGACCGTGGCGGAGACGAGGACCTCGCGTCCCACCACGACGGCGGCCAGCCAGACCGGCACCGCGCCAAAGACGACGATCGAGATGGTCGCGGTGATGAGCACGATCCGGTCGACGGCCGGATCGATGATCTTGCCGAGCGTCGTGACCTGGTCGCGGTGGCGGGCGATATAGCCGTCGAGGAAGTCGGTGACCCCCATCAGCCCGAGCAGGAAGAATGCGCCAACCCGCTCGTGCAGCGGGAAGAGCGTCGCGAGGAAGGCGCCGAGCACCGCGAGACGCGAGATCGTGATGGCATTCGCCAGCGTCCAGACCCGGGCGAGGAGCGCCGCCTCGTCCCGCACGGGAGCGGTACCCGTCGACTGCTCGCTGGTCGTGGCCACCGGAGCATTCTAGAGAGTGACGTGGCGGCCCAAGTGGGCCGCCGAGAAGCCGCGCGGATTCCCGCCGCTTCCGTCCCTAGCGGCCGCGCAGGATATTGCGCACGACGAGAGCCGCGATCGTGAGGATGGCTCCGAACACAGTCGTCGTGCGCACGCGTTGGGCGGTAGATCCGGCACTCACCACCGCCTCGACGAGCACCGCCGCGTCCACCTCGACCGGTGCCGGCTCGAGCTTCTCGACGACCTCGCGCGCGACGCGGGCATCCGGACGCCGCAGCAGGAACGCGGCCTGGGCGACGGCGAACTGCGCGTCCCGGCGGAACTCGTGGGCGAAGGCGGCCGCGTCGCGACCGCGCCGCCATTCGCACGGATACGGCTCCCCCTGCAGCTGTTCGATCCACCAGACCTGGAGGTAGCGACTGAAACGAGCACTCGGATCGCGCATCGCCGATCAGTCTAGGGCCGACCGGCCCGCCCCTCGCCGCCCGGGGCGCGCCACCCCCCCCGGCTTGCCGAGGGCGGGGCCTAGCCTCGCTGTCACGGCGGGACGGTACGCCGCCGGGAAGGAGTAGTGGACATGGCGACGGACGAGGAGCTCCTGACGGCGATCGGCGACCGGCTGCTCCACCAGATCGAGCAGGGCGCGACGAGCGACACGGTCCTGAAGCTGGCGGAGGCCTGGGCATGGATCCGCGAGCCGGGGCAGGCACACGGCGGCGCAACGGTGGCGTAGCAGGTGCGGGCCCCGCCCCGGGGCGGCTCTTCAACGCGCGTGGTGTGTCGCGGCACCCGTAGACTCCTGCGGAGAGGACCGTAGTGGGGGCCGAGAGCCCAGAAGGAGACAAGGCCGTGCCGCGCCCGGGGCGGGTGTTCGTCTGGATGGCGCTCATCGTCATCGTCGTGGTCGGGGCGGTCGAGGGTTTCGCCGCCACCTCCGTCGACACCAACTCCAAGGTGTCCAAGCAGAACGGCGGGACGACGAGCACGACCCCATCGGGCGCGGACGGGAAGCCTGGTGGGCTCCACCTCCGCCGCGAATCCCCGACGGCGGGCGAAAACAACGTCCCGTTCGCCACGACCATCGAATTCCAGTTCTCGCTCCCGCTCGCGCGGGGAACGGCCCTGCCGACGATCACCCCTCTTGTCGCCGGCAGCTGGTCGCGGCCCCGGCCGACGACCCTCGTCTTCCACCCTGCCGGCAGTTTCATCCCGCTGGAACAGGTCACCGTCGTCGTCCCCGGGGGGACGACGGGGATCCGGTCGTCGTCGGGCGCGACCCTCGCCTCCTCGGTCTCGGCGAACTTCACCGTCGAGGGCGCTCCGGTCCTACGGCTCCAGCAGCTCCTCGCCGAGCTCGGCTATCTCCCCGTCGTCTTCACCCCCCCGGGACCGAGCGGCTCGGCCCACGTCTCGACGACCTATCCCTCCCCCGTCACGACGACGGGTTGGGCCTCCGGCGTGAAGTCGGCGCTCGTCGATGAGCCGACGCAGCCTGACGAGATCCCGCTCGTACCCGCGCCGGGAAGCTTCCAGTGGCGGTTCCGGAGCACACCGCAGCAGCTCGCGACGCTCTGGGCTCCCGGGGCCTGGAACGTCGTCACTCAAGGTGCGCTGATGGCCTTCGAATCCGACCACGGCCTCTACGTCGACGGCGTCGCCGGTCCCTCGGTCTGGGCCGCGCTTCTCCGCGCCGTCGCGGCACGGGAGGTGACGACGAGGCCGTATACCTACCTGATCGTGACGGAGACGCTGCCGGAGACGCTCTACGTGTGGCGGGGCGGCCAGATCGTCTTTCAGACGCCGGTGAACACCGGGGGGTACAGGGCGGCGACGCCGCTCGGGACTTGGCCCGTCTACCTGCGCTTCCTCTCGGTCACGATGAAAGGCACGAACCCTGACGGCACGAAGTACGACGACCCCGGCGTCCCCTGGGTCTCGTACTTCTACGAGTCCGACGCCGTCCACGGCTTCCTGCGCGCTGGGTACGGCTACCCCCAGAGCGACGGCTGCGTCGAACTGCCGTACTCGAGCGCCCAAACCATCTACCCGCTCGACACCTACGGGACGCCCGTCACCGTGACGACGGGTGAGCTCTGGCATGAGCTCGGTACGACGGCCCCCGTCTACACCTACAGCTATCGTCCGACGACCACTTCGACGCCGGCCGCGACGACCACGACGACCACGATCCCCATCGGAGTCGACTAGTCCCGCCCGCGGCCTCCCCACCGCGTCCCTCCACTCTCCCGGCGATGCCAGCTCCGTGTCGGCGGTCCCATCGGGGCGCCGGAAACCACTCCTCGTGTTCGTCGGGGCCGTGTAGCTCCTGACGAGGGCACCACTCACCGTCACTATCGCACCACGATCAGTGACCTATTTGCGTCATTAGCCACGCTACGTGGCTACGGTGCGACCCCCTTTGACTACAACGGCTACGCCGATATGGCACGTGAAATGGCCTTATATGTGTCTATGCCCGTAGCACCCCTGGGGGGAGGATGCTTCCATGCGGAAGCGATTGTCCCCCGGTCAACACGGAGAGTGGTGCCACCTAGAGTGGTCATCTGGCGCGACGGCGTCAGGCCGCCGAAGCGACGAGCGCGAACAGTCGCATCGCAGGGTCCGGCGGCTCGGTGTCGGCGGAGGCATCGCCGTCGCAGTCGCGATCACGGTGAGCCAGCTCGCGAGCATCGGCGGCACCGAGGCCGCCTCCTCCATCCCCGTCACCCCGGCGGGCCTGCGCGCCTTCGTGCATCTCGACCACCGGCTGACCGCGGCCCACCGCGCTTCCGAAGGTCTCCCCGCGGGCCCGAACTCCTCCCCCGCCTCGAGCACGTCGACGACGTCCCCCGTGACGACCACCACGCCGACGACGACGCCACCGGTGACCACGACGCCGACCACGACACCCGTGACGACCACGACGCCGACGACCTCGACCACGTTGCCTCAGCCGACCGGGACGGGCCTGACGTCGTCGTCGGGTGGCGCGCCGTCCAGCGCCGCCCTCGCCTCGATCGAGGCCGACGCCAACTGGATCGCCTCGGCGCAACTGCCGGACGGCGCACTCGCGAACTACCCGTTCAATGGGACGTCCGCGGTAATCCAGCCCTACATGTCGAACTACGGCGCGATCGGCCTCGCCGAGGCCACCGTCGCGACCGGCGACACGACCTACGCCGATGACGCTTGGAACTGGCTCTCCTGGTACGCAACGAACATGGACCCGACGACGGGCTATGTCACTGATTACAACTACCAGAACGGCGTCGAGACCTCGACCGGGTCGTTCGACTCGACCGACGCCTACGCTGGGACATTCCTCGCCGCGGCGTGGGACACGTACTCGGCGCAGCCCAGCTCAACCAAGCTCGCCGCGCTGCTCCCCGCGATCAAGCTCGCCGTCCAGGCGATCGAGTCGACCCAGCAGCCCGACGGGCTCACCTGGGCGACGCCGAGCTACCACGCCAAGTACCTGATGGACAACGCCGAGGTTTACGGCGGGCTCGTCGGGGCCGAGAACCTCGCCCGCGCGGCCGGTGACAACACCCTCGCGGTTGAGGCGACCCAGGACGCGACCAGCTGCTTCGACGGCATCCAGGCGCTGTGGAACTCAGCGACCGACTCCTACGACTGGGCGCGGGCCGGTGCCGATTCGAGCACCGACACGTTGACCGACTGGAGTGTCATCTACCCCGACGCCTTCGAGCAGATGTGGGCGATCGCCTGGGACGCGACGACGAGTTCCCACGCCGCGACGGTCCTCTCGCAGTTTGGGACCAACCAGCCGAACTGGGACGTGCCGACGGACACGGCACCGCATCTCACCAACGCGACCGTCTCAACGTCGGAGATCGGCTACTGGCCCTTCGCCGCCACGGCGTACGTCGCCGTCGGCGACCCGGCGGCCGACGAGACGGCGGCGACGTCGCTGCAGACCGCGCTCGACGCGGCCGGCGAGGCCTGGCCATGGAACACGGGCGTGGCGGGACAGCTCGTGATCGCACTCGCCGAGACCGGCCCGGTCGCCTCGTAGCTGTCCCCACAGCTGGCCGGCGCCGACTGGGAGAACCCGCCGGCCGTCGACCGGCTCAGCCCGCCATCTGGAACGCGCCGCGCACGATTGAGAGCAGCCGCGGCGCGACGGTCGACTCGTCGATCGACTTGTGCTGGTTCGACAGCAGCGCGACGACCACGACCACCCTGCCGGAACGGTTGCGGGCGAGATAGCCGAGCGTCAGCACCCCCGGTTCCGACCCGCCCTTGAACCAGACCAGCGACCAGGTCGCGCGGCTGAGGCCGAGCCCCCCGTCGTTGAGGGACATCGCAGCCGAGACCGGTGAGGACGGCGAGCCGCCTGCCTGGCCGAACAGCCCGGCGAAGGCGTGGCACAGGTCAGCGGGCGAAGCGAACCACTCGATCTCGTCGATCTTGCGCGGCGCGGCGAGATCTGCCTGGCTGGCGTTGACCGCCGAGAGCGGGACCGCGTCGACGACCCGGTCGAGGTAGCCGGCCCGCGCCTTTGGTGACAGGGCGAGATAGGCGTCGGCGTAGCGGGGAAAGTCCGCGTACTTGAGGACGAACAGTTCCCGGGTGCGCAGCAATGGCGTGTCGAGGGTCGCGTGCTCCGACCACCGGCGCACCTGCGCCTCGGCCGCGTCGCGACTGACGAGCGCCGCCAGGCGGTCGGCGGCCGTGTTGTCGCTGCTCGAGATCATTACCTGGGCGTACTGCGCGACCGAGTACTTCGTACCGGGCGGGTCCACCTGGAGTACCCCGCTCGGCAGGCTCGTGAGTTTCGCGTCGAGCGCCACCGGCTGGCCCCACGAGAGGGTACCGGCCCGGACGGCACGGGCGACGGCGCCGAGCACGAAGAGCTTGAACATCGACCCGAGTGGTCGCGCGGTCGACGGCGAAAGCGCGTGGACCGGCGTACACCTCCCCCTCGCCGACAACGTGGCCGCCTCGAAACCGACATCGGGCGCGAGCGACGACAGCTCCGCGTCCAGTTGCTTCCACGACTTCGGCGGGGAGGGTAGGGCCACGGCGGGCTGGAAGAGGAGCCCCGAGATGAGGCCCCTGCCGTCGACGCTGATCTCGACGCCCAAGCGGGTCGATCCCTCAACGACGTTGGCCGCCAGCGCGCCAGGCGTGGTGCCGGCATCGAGCGTCACGATGCGCCACTCACCGATCGCCTGGAGACCCGCAAGGACGTGGTTGATCGCCTGCGGCGAGACCTGCGCGAGGACCGTCGCGTCGAAGTGGGCGCGGATCTCTGAGGCGGGGATCGGCGGGCGGCTCGCCGCGCCGATCAACCAGGCGAGCTGACGTCCCACCGGCGAGACGGGCAGTGCCCACTGGAGCGAGGCAAGCGACCCATCCGGCTGCGCGCCGACGAGGTGAGTTCGCGGGCTCGCCGATCCCGGCAGTGCGGAGGCGAATCCCACCGACGAGAGGGCGACGAGCAGCGCGGCACCGACGACGACCCTCCGTGCCGCCGGCCGCGACAGATACGAGCGGCGCCTTCCCTGACCGTGCGGCTCGAATGTGTCCATTATCACGGGCTTCTCCTCGCGATCCACACGATCCTCGCCGCGGGATGCCGTGTCCGGCAATTGCCTCACGACGCCCGGGCTGCCTGCGACTCGAAAGATGCGTCCGTCCCCAGCAGGACCCTTTCGCATGGCGACAGACTTCTTACGCCCCCCTCTTCGCAACGACCGGGAAGCAGACCTGTCGCGGCGCGGCGTCGTGGGCCGGCCCACGACGGTAGCAAGATGGTGCCATGGGATCGGTCGCGGGCCTGGGCGTGACCGGCTTGCTCCTACTCGTTTACATCCTGTCCGTCGCGTTCTGGGTCGTTCGCCGTCGCCGCTTCGATGAAGCGATCCGCAACTCACTCGGCGACCGCGACCCCGCGGTTCGCCTGGCCACGATCGAGGTGCTCGAACGCCAGGGCGCGGAGCACTATGTCGCGAGCCTGCTCTGGCGCAGTCGCGTCGAGTTGGACCCGAGCGTGCGCGAAAGGCTCGACCGCCTCGTCATCAAGCCGATGCCGTCTCTCGCCTTCGGGGGGCACCGGTCTCATAGCATCCGCGCCCGGCGGGCCGGGTTCGGTCCAGGATGGGTCCGGTGCGCACCGTGATCGCGGTGACCTTCGGCGGAGCCCCCGTCCTCGCCGCCGGGCTCCTGCTCCTCGCCGGGGCGAAGGCGTGGTCCGTCTATGAGCGCCGCCGTTCGGACCGGCGCCTGGTGAGGCTGCTGGGGTCGGACTCGGCGGACGTCCGTCGGTACGCCGTCCGGTCGGTGGCGGATCCGAGCAGGCACGCCGCGACACTCCTGCGTTACCGACTCATCGAGCGCGACAACGAGATCCTCGGGCTCCTCGCCCAGCACGTCCGCACCTGCCGGTGGTCCCGCTCGCAGTCACCGGATTGGTTGACGCTGCGGCTCTGGGCATTCGCGTTCGGTTCGCCGAACGCGGTTGCGTCGGAACCCCTGGCGCCGGATGACCCGTGGTATCTGCCGGCGGCGGAGACGGAGCGCGTGCCGGCGCGGGCGGCAGCCGGCCGGCGGGGCCCAGTCCTCGGCAGCCTCGCTCTCGATCTCGGCATCGTGGCGGGCCTCGTCTACGCCACCTGGATCGTCGGTTCGCGTTCAGGCGCCTTCACCGGGTTCCCGAAGGGTTACGACGCGTACGCCCACCTGATCACGATCCGCCTCATCCTCCACAACTTCCCGCACTTCCTCTGGAACTACGCGTGGTACGGGGGCTTTCCCGCCTATCCCGGTTCGTATCCGCCCATCTACTCACTGTTCGTCTCGGCCGGGGTCACCGCCAGCGGTGCGACCATCGTCCAGGCGATGGACGTTGCCACGGCCGTCATGTATTCCGTCGCGATCGCCTCCTTGTACGGCTTCGTCCGGGTCCTCGGACGGAACCGGCTGATCGCGGTGGCAACGGCGGTCGTCCTGCTCTCGGCCCCGGCGCTCTGGTCGGCCTCACTGCACGCCGGGAGCTACACGCGCCTGTGCGCCATGGCGCTCGGCGACCTGGCCTCGCTCCTGGCGGCGGCCGACGCGCGGCGGCCGACGCGAATCCGGGCCGTGGGGATTGTCGTCCTCCTCGGCCTGTCCATGGCGTCGCACCCCGTGATCGGGATCCTCATGGTCTTCCAGGTGGCATGCATCCTGACGGTCGCCGCGCAGGCGCCGTTCGAGCAGCGGATGCGAAGGCTCGCCATGGTCCTCGCCGGTGTCGCCGGCCTCTCCGCCTGGTACTACCTGCCCTACTTCATCCACCCGAGCGCCTACTACCTGCAGGCCCCGCAGCCGGCGCTCGTCACCGGCATGGCGACCCAGTTCCGCACGCTGCTCGTCGTGCCGACCGGCACGCAGCACGCCACGTCAGCGCTCGTCGCCCTCCCCGCCGTGCTCGTCCCGCTCGTCGTCGCGGTCGGGGTGTGGATCGCGCTGCTGGTCCGGCGACCGCGGCGCGCCCGCGGGACCGGCCTCGAGGAGTCCAGCGGTCAGCCCTGGCGGGAGCGGCGCGGCCGGCTCTCGCACCCGCTCGGCGTCGCCGCGGCCTTGCTCGTCCCGGTCGCCGGGTGCCTCGCCTATGCCTTCCTGCCGCACATCCACGGGCTCCGGCTGACGATCGACGGCGTCTTCTCGCCCCAGATGCTCTCCTATGCCGTCTGGCCCCTGGCGGCGGCGCTCGGCGTCGCGGCGTGCGGCGTCGTCTCGTTGTTCCCGCCGTGGGGGGCCCGCCAGCTCGTCGGGGCCGTGATGGTGCTGCTCGCCGCGGGGTGCGCCGTCGTCTCGGTGCCACTCTTCGCGCCCGCGGCATTGAGCGACGGGGGCCCGGTGCAGACCGCGCTCATCGCCGCCACGCCGACGACACACAACACGCTGGACGAACGGATCGCGGGGACCGGCGACACCGCGACCAGGTGGTCGAACGTCGTCACGGACACGCCGATCGAGCGCGACGACTTCGCCCAGGGGATCCTCAACATCGACTACCAGGCGTTCGCCGACGACGCGCTGAACGAGGCCTCGTTCTCCCACGCCCAGCGGGCGTTCGTCATCGACTGGTACGCCATCGAGTGGCTCTACGCCCAAACCGGCCCTACGGCGAACGAGTTCTACGGGTCGCAGCCAGCCAACTACAAGCTCCTCGAGAACATCTCCGGGACCCCCGACAGCACCTACGAGGTGCGGCACCCCTCGCCAGTGCTCTCGGCGACGTCAGCTCCGGCCGTGCTCGTCGTCGGCTCGCCGGAGAACTACTCGCTCGTCTTCGGCGACCTCGCCCTCGGCGATGTCGGGAGCGCATCGCTCATCCCTGTCCAAGGCACGCAGTACATCGACGACTACAGCCTCACCGAGCTCGAGCAGTTCCCGACGGTGCTGTGCTACGGGTTCTCGGCCCACAACGCCGTCTCCGCGGCCCACCTGCTCGACGCCTACGTGCGTCACGGCGGCCGCCTGGTGATGGACGTGGCGGGAGACACGTCCCTCGCCGCGGTGCTCGCCGCGGCGGCCCCACGTGCCTTTCCGGCGGGGCTCTGGGGCGCTCTCGAGGTCAGCCGCGACTGGCAGTTCCGCGCGCTGGCGGGACCGTTGACGGCGGGGGTGCGGTTCTCGCGCTTCGGACCGGCGCTTTTCGGTACGTTCCCCTGGCTCGCCGAGGTCGCCGAGCACCGCCGCCCGGGTTCGTCGGTCGTGCTCGACACGAACGGCCAGCCCCTCGTCGTCGACGGCCGGGACGGGGCGGGGACCGTCGTCATGAGCGGGATGAACCTGCCGTTCCACGCCGCGTCGTACCGCAACGCCGGCGAGGTGGGATTCCTCGTCCGCTTGATCGAGGGGCGGCCGCCACGGCCCGCCACGGGGCCGGGCCCCCGTTACCGCGTCCGGTTCGAGGGGGCGGACGCCGTCGCCGTGCAGGTCCGCTCGGGGCCCGTGAGCGGGGTGCTCTATAAGGAGGAGGACTACCCGGACTGGCACGCCATGGTCAACGGGGTCGAGGCGCCGATCTACCCGGCCGGTCCGGCGATGATCTACGTGCCGATCGCGCGTGGCGCACCCGACCAGGTGCGGATCTTCTACCGGCTTTCGCACTTCGAATATGCCTCGACGGGAATCAGCCTCGTCACGATCGTGTTGCTCGGCCTGTACGTCGTCGTCCCGGAGGCGTTGCGACGGTCGGTTCTGGAGCGGCTGTGGCGCCGCCGCCGCACCCGGGCGCCCCGCCACCCCTTCGCGCCGGAGGTCCCGGCGCGCCGCTAGATGTGCTGGCGCTGGCGGGAGCGGATGTGCCGCGACGCCGCCCGTCGACGTTCGCGGTAACCGCTCCCGGCCGCGAGGAGCTCGTCGTCCTGGTCCCCGATGACGCGGGTGAGCGCGTCGCGAGCGGCCGGGTCGGTCTCGACCCGGTTGCGCCAGAGGAGAGAGGGGACGAAGCGCTCCGGGCCCTCGCGCGCCAGGGTCTCGATCGCGGCCAGGCGGGTCGCCGCCTCGGGGTCGGAGAGGGCGGCGCGCATGGCGTCGGCGTAGCGGCGTCGGCGGACGAGGACGAGCGTCGTGCAGAACACCAGGGCGACGAGGAGGACGGCGCCCGCGACGAGTTCGCGCAGCTCAGACACGGGACTATCTTGCCCGGATGCGGGGCCGAGTGGGCGGCCGTGCGGGCTTCCTTCGGAAGAACTTGCAAAGCGAGACCGGCGCGAGCGATCGCATTGAACTACGGGTAGTCGAACGCCGCCCGATCTGGGGGGAAGGTAGCGAGGTCACTCGGCAGACCGAGCACCTCCACCAAGTCATCAATCCCTTTGACAATCGGGTACTCGTCGAGCGCAAGATCGAAGAGCGTGTCACGGGCG
This sequence comes from Acidimicrobiaceae bacterium, assembly GCA_003159795.1. GTDB lineage: Bacteria > Actinomycetota > Acidimicrobiia > Acidimicrobiales > Bog-793 > Bog-793. The sequence continues at coordinate 35,255 of PLPK01000072.1, forward strand.
AGCCAACCGAGGCGACCGACTAACACGCCGGGCGGGAAAGCCCCCATACCAGGCGTAGTTCCAGAGCAGGTGCGGGAACTTGTCGAGCACGAGCTGGATCGTCGCGAGGCGGCTCAGCGCGTCGTAACCCTTCGGGAACGCGTTGAACGCGCCGACGCGGCGGCTGGGGCCCACATCGCGTAGCCGAGGCCTCCCGCGACGGCGAGATTGAGGCCGAATCTCCGGACCCGGGACTTGTCGGCGAGCCGGGCCGGCGGCGCGGCCGTGGCGTGCTCGTCCCCGACGCCAGTGGACCCCCGAGCCGTCTCGGGTGGTCTCGACGGGCCGCCGGTCGAACTCCGCGGTTGGAAGACCAAGGCCCACTGCCGGAGAGCCAGCCAGTCGAGCGACGGCGACCGGGACCATCGGCACCCCTCGACGTGCTCCGCAGGGCCTTGAGGTTCTCCGGATCGGTCTCGACCGAGCGGTACTGGAGCAACGTTGTGGCGTGTCGGCTCGGATCGGCCACGGAGCGGACCGCGTAACGCCGGACGTCGGCCGATTCCGACCTCAGCAGCCTTGCGAGGCGACGCTCCGACCGGCGACGCTCGAACTCGGACCACAGCTTCGCCGCGATCAACAGCACCAGCCCGATCCCAAGGGCGGGGACTCCCCCGAAGGCCAAGGCGATTACTGCGCGCATCGGACCCATCCTGGACCGATCCTTGCCCCCTCGGCGCGGATGCTAAGAAACTCGTGCTGCCGGCTCGCCCACGATCCCATCGGCGAACGCGCGGCTCAGCCCGGGATATCGCCGCGCGCGACCCGAGAGGCGCGCACCGCGGCGACGTCGTCGGCGATCCTCTGTCGGAGCTCCGCGACCGAGTTGCACCGGAGCTGTGGGCGGATGAACTCGTCGATCTGCACGATCAGGCGCTCGCCGTACAGGTCGCCGTCGAAGTCGAGCAGATGCGCCTCGACGACGAGGCGACCCTCTTCGTCGTAGTAGGTCGGGCGCCGACCGACGGAGATCGCAGAGACGTGTCGCGTCCCGTCGGCGCGGATGACATGCCCGGCGTAGACACCGTCCTCGGGGCAGACCTCGTCCTCCCTGGGCATGAGGTTCGCGGTCGGGAATCCGAGCTCGCGTCCGCGGTGATCCCCCTCAACCACAACCCCCTCGACGATCGGCACGTCATCGACGCTACCAACCGGTCTCCGGGTGGCACGCCACCGGGCGGCCTCTCTCCGGCGCTCGACGCCCGGGGACCGCGGGTCCGCGGGAATGCCCGGCGGACGCAGCGGAGCCGATCGTCGCGGCGGACGCGACCTGTGCCTCCCCCACGCCGACCCGAGCAGGATTGTCGCCCCCGTGACGATTAGCGCGGCCCGGTGTCGCGAGACGCGTGTGTCGGCCCAGCGTGGCCCGGTCGGGACGGTCCGGCGAATTCATGACGGTTCGATTTCAGTTCTGTTGCGCGACTCGCTACAGTCTCGCCAACGCAGTCCGGGGTAGCTCGGCTCGACTACGTACCAAAAGGGGGCATACATGCATCGCAGGATCCTGAGGTTCGGCGTTCCGCTCGTCGCGGTGGCGCTGGCGCTCGGCACATTCGGCGGAGCGGCGACTGCGATCACCTCGCACTCGTCGAAGCCGTCGTACACGATCGCGTATGAGGGTCCGCTGTCCGGCGGGAACGCCCAGCTCGGCCTCAACATGAAGTTCGCAGTCCAGCTCGCGATCAAGTGGGCGAACGAGGGCAAGACGTTTGGCAAGCTGCCCTTCAAGCTGAACTACACCGAGCAGGACGACCAGGGATCGGGCACCGTGTCGCCGACCACCGCTGAGGCCCTCGTCACCGACCCCTCGGTTGTCGCCGTCGTCGGTCCGGCGTTCTCGGGCGCGACCAAGGCAGCCGAACCGATCTTCTCGGCGGCGGACCTGGCGACGGTCAGCCCATCAGCGACCAACCCAGCGCTCGCCGACGCGGGCCACAAGAACTTCTTCCGCGTCGTCGCTGACGACAACGCGCAGGGTCCCTACGACGCTGACTACATTGCCAAGGCCTTGAAGATCAAGTCGGTCTTCACGGTCGACGATGACAGCTCGTACGGCTCCGGCCTCGCCGGCGCCCTCGACTCCCGGCTCAAGCACGACGGCGTGAAGGTGACGCACGAGTCCGCTCCCGGGACGACGCAGTGTCTGGCCGGCACGGGCAATGTCCAGCAGTACCCCGCGCTCGCCTCGCAGGTCGTCACCAGCAAGGCCAAACTCCTTTACTACGCGGGTTACTACTGCGACTTCGCGCTCTTCGCCAAGGCGCTGCGCGAGGCGGGGTACAAGGGCCAACTGATGTCGGACGACGGCAGCCTCGACCCACACTACGTAAGCGAGGCCACCAAGGGCGTTGCCGACAGCACGCTCGTCACGTGTGCCTGCTCGGCGCTGTCTAACCTCGATCCTCGGGAAGCC
>PLPK01000024.1 GCA_003159795.1 Acidimicrobiaceae bacterium
CACCGTCGAATCAACGGCCGCGCTGGCAAATACCGATCTTCCGCCGGTCATCTTCGGCTCATCGTGAACTCACGAGGCCTTTCGCAGCACGCAGCGCCATTCGTGCAACAGGCTCGCGCGCTGCCCGAAAACGGCAACGCGTCGCGCCGAGGCACTTACTCGCCGCCAGGCGGTCCTCGTGATCGGGCGAGTCGCCACGTCAGGCGCCCCGGCCCGCCATTACGATCGAGTGCCATTCCAGGCAGGACTGGATGCCGAGGCAACCGAAAGGGCGGTAGCGACGGTGACGAGTATCCGAAACAGATGGATCCCAGGAGTTGCGGCGCTCGGCTGTGCGGCCGCCCTCGCAGTTTCCTCCCTCGCCGGCGCCTCGGCGAGTCCGGCGAACCAGCAGCAGCCCGGCGCCGTGCACCGGGGACCGGCCGGGAAGCTCAGCGTCACCGCGAAGATCGATCTCGGGGCTTTCTCGGCGGTCGGCCTCGACGAGGCGGCGTTCGCCCAGGCCCCGAACGACACCGTCTACTTCTCGAGCGGCTCGGTGGTCAAGGCCGTCAAGGGCGACGCGGCGCCGGTCGTGGTCGAGCGCGCGGCGGGCAAAGTGCTCGCGCTCGCCGCGACGAACAGCGACCTCTACGTGGAGGTCGGGAGCACCATCACCGAGTACACCCTGCCGGGCATGGCGGTGCACAAGACGTGGTCCTGGCCGAACCCGGGAGCCAAGCCGACGACGGCGGGCCTCTTCGCCGAACCGGCTGCTCTCTGGGTATGGACGGACTGGGCGACCGACCAGAGTGGATTCGAATACGCGGAGGCGATCGAGATCTCGGCTGGCAGCTCCTTCAAGTTCCTCGACAGCAGGGCGTTCCCGGGAGACATGGCTGCCAACTCAACCGGGCTCTACTACGAGACGGTGGTCGGGTCGAAGGACTACCTCGCTCACCTCGCGAACAACGGCACGCGCAAGCTCTCGGCGCCGACGAAGGATTCCGACGCGCCCCTCGCTCTCAGTGGCCGAGACCTCGCCGTCTTCGCGATCAAGGGCGCCGGTGTGCCCTACGTCGACGAGTTCAGCACGAGCAAGTTGTCGAAGCTGCACTCGAGCCATCTCAGCGTGATCACCACCGCCGTGGTCGGCACCACGGGCGGAGTCCTGGCGATCGAGTTCCCGTGTCACGGCTGGGTGTGCCCGTCGTCGCGGGTCGTCCAGGTCAACCCGGCAACCGGGGCGGAGACCGGCGGCGTCGTGGTACCCGACGCCGAACACCTGCTTTTCGGGACCCACCCCTCTGTCCTCTCCGACACCAGCGGGAAGGCCTACCTCGTTCGGCTGAGCTGACCGTCCCCCGCCCGACCCCGCCCGGGCCGCACACCGGATCGGGTGACTGAGGACAGGTCGTCCCCGAGAGGGCGACCCCGGGGTGCCGCGACCGAGCTCTCGTCGCGCGGCTGCGCCGCCCTACAGGTCCGCCAGCCGGCGCATCTCCTCCGACGGGAGGTCCGCGACGTACAGCCGCTCCCCAGGCTGGTACTTACGCCCCCCGACGGCAAGGGATCCAAGGTCGACGGCGTCGAAGCCGATCTCGTCGACGAGGCCCGTGACGAGCCGCTTCGCCTCCTCGTCGTCACCCGAGATCGGGATGGCGATCCGGCCGGGCGAACCCGGAGGCAGGGCGCCGTCCCGCAGGTGCTCCCAGCGGATGGCGTTGAAGGCCTTGACGATGAGCGCTCCCGGGAGGTGGGCGGCGAGCATCTCGCTCGAGGTGGTGCGGTCCTCGTCCAGCTCGGCGAACCGCCCGTCACGGCTCGGGTAGTAGTTGTTCGTGTCGATGACGACCTTGCCGGCGAGCCCGTCGACCGGAACCGTCCGGTACTTGCCAAAAGGTACCGAGACGACGGCGATCTCGCCGAAGCGCGCCGCCTCGGCGGCGGTCACCGCCTGCGCCCCGCAGCCAAGTTCGCCGACGAGCGCGGCGAGGGTCTCGGGCCCGCGGGAGTTGCTGACCGCAACCTCGTGGCCGACTCGCACGAAATGCCGCGCCAGCGTGGACCCGATGTTTCCCGCTCCGATCATCCCGATTCGCATGGTGCGTCCCTCCTCGCTCCGGTCCGTCGCGTCGCTCCAACCACGGACCCGGTCAGGCTATTCCCGCGTGCCCGGCTCGACAGATGGCGGGGACCGGGCGGCTGGCGGGATGACGGCACGGCCGGACAAGCTGACGCCGTGCAAGCCGGTGTCTTGACAGTCGAGCTCGTCATCGAATCGAGCCACTCGCTGAAGGACAAGCGCGCCGTCGTGCGACACCTGCTCGACACGGCGCGCCGGCGCTTCGCCGTGTCGGCCGCCGAGGTCGGTCACCACGACAAATGGCAGCGCGCCGAACTCGGCTTCGCCGTCGTCGCCGTCGACGCGACGCGCGTCACCGAGGTGCTCGACGCCGTCGAGCGGTTCGTCTGGGCCCACCCCGAGGTCACCGTTGCCGCGACGACGCGCCACTGGATCGAATCCGAGCACTGAACCCGTGCTCACCCCTTCGACGTCCGCGTTGACATGCTTGTGAGTAGTCACTAACATCAACCCGATGCACGTCGCTTCCCCCCCGGGGGGACTCCGCGCGGCGGTCGCCGGAACCGGGCCCTCGATGCCGGGCACACCCGCCATCGAGGTCAGGGACCTCACGAAGTTCTACGGCGACGTCGCCGCAGTGGACGGTCTCGATCTCGAGATCCAGGTGGGCGAGATCTTCGCCATGCTCGGGCCGAACGGCGCGGGCAAGACCACGACCGTCGAGATCCTGGAGGGCTACCGCCACCGCGACGGCGGCGAGGTCAGGGTCCTCGGGTACGACCCCGGCCGCGAACGCAGGCTCTTAAAGCCCCTCATCGGCATTGTGCTCCAGTCGACCGGCGTCGATCGCTACCTCACTGTGTCCGAGACGATCGAGATGTACGCCAGTTATTACCCGCACCCCCGGCCGACCGGCGAGATCGTTGAGCTCGTCGGGTTGGACACCAAGCGCGACGCGCGCGTGCTCAAGCTCTCGGGCGGCCAGCAGCGCCGTCTCGACGTCGCCATTGCCCTCGCCGGGGATCCCGACCTGCTCTTCCTCGACGAGCCGACGACCGGCTTCGACCCCTCGGCGCGCCGGGAAGCGTGGGAGGTCGTGAAGAACCTCGCCGAGCTCGGCAAGACCGTGCTGCTCACGACCCACTACATGGACGAGGCCCAGTACCTCGCCGACCGCGTCGCCGTGATGGCCGCCGGCCGGATCGTGGCGACGGGCACCCCCGAGGAGCTGGGCGACCGTCAGATCGACGGCGTCCGGATCCGCTTCCGCGTGCCCCCCGGAACCGTGCTCCCCGCCGATCTCGCGGGGCCGACAACGCCCGACGGGCGTGTCGAGCTCGTCCCCGACGACCTCAGTCGGACGATGTACCGCCTCACCGGCTGGTCGCTCGAATACGGGATCGAGCTCGAGCAACTCGAGATCATCCGCAAGTCGCTCGAGGACGTCTACCTCGAGCTCACCGGGGGGGACCCCACGGAGCCCGAGGAGGTGACCCCGGGCGGCTCGACGCCGTCACCGGGAAGGCGTTGAGGTCGCTTCGGCGCCTCGCCTCCCAGGTCGGCTACGTGAACAAGGCCTTCTGGCGCAACCCCGCGGCGGCCTTTTTCACGTTCGCCTTCCCGCTCATGTTCCTCGTGATCTTCACGTCGCTGCTCGGCCACGGGATAGTGCACGAGGGCCTGCGCACGGTCCACACCTCGGATTACTACGTCGCGGCGATGGCCGCCTACGCCGTCATCGGCGCCTGCTACTCCAACATCGCCATGTCGGTGACGGCGCAGCGCGACCTCGGCATCCTGAAGCGGACGAACGGCACACCGCTGCCCTCGGCGGTCTACCTCGGCGCACGCGTCATCCACGCCGTGTTCGTCGCGCTACTCCTCGTCGTCATCACCGCGGCGTTCGGCCGGTGCGCCTACCAGGCGGACATTCCGACGGGGATGACCCTCGTCCGGTTCCTCGCGGCGCTGCTGGTCGGTTCGGCGGCCTTCTCCGCCCTCGCCTTCGCGATCACGCCTGCCATCCCGAACGCCGACGCCGGACCCGCGATCGTCAACGCCTCGATCATGCCGCTCCTGTTCCTCTCGGGGATCTTCATCCCGATTAGCAACACCACGCCGAACTGGATCGTCTGGGTCGCCCGGATCTTCCCCGTGCGGCACTTCGCCGTCAGCATCCAAGCCGGTTTCGTCGGCACGGCCTTCAGCTGGACCGACGTCGCCGTCGTCGCGGCGTGGGGAATCGGCGGGTTGCTCGTCGCCACCCGGTACTTCAGCTGGGAGCCGAGGCGCTGACCGTCCCCCCGGCGAGCCGGGGCGGACGGAGCGCTAGGCGAGCCGGAACAGCACGACGGCCGCGGTAACGACGCCGAAGGCGACGACCACCGCGACGCAGGCGTAGGTCGCTATCCGGCGCGCGCCCCGCATCCGCAGCCCGGGCGGGAGCGCCCGGCGTTCCAGCACGACGAGGAACCCGAGGATGACCGGCAGTAGGCAGGCGTTCAGCACCTCGACGTGGATCGTCAGGTTGACGAGGTTCGGCACGACGGCGACGAGCACGACGCCGGCGACGATGCCGACGACCGCGAGGCTGTAGAAGCCGGCGGCTCGCGCCGGCGAATCGTTCAGGCTGTGCCGCCAGCCGAGCACCTCGGAGATCCCCCAGGCCCCCGCCAGCGTCACGACGAGCGCGGCGACCACCGCCGCGCCGACCATCCCGAGACCGAACAGCACGATCGCCTTGTCGTGCCCGAGGAAGGGCGTGAGCGCCGAGGCGATGGCGCCGACGCTGTCGAGGGCGATGCCCCGGTGGGTGACGCCGAGGGTCGCGCCGGTCGCGACGACCACCGCCACCATCACGAGCTGCGTGATCACCGAACCCGCGGCGGTGTCGAGTCGGGAGGAGCGCAATGCGGCCCGGAGGTCGAGCCCGCGCCGGTCCTTGGCGATGACGGCCTCCTGCTGGTAAAAGACCATCCACGGCATGATCACGGCACCGACGTTGGCGGCGAGCAGGGTCGCGAAGCCGCTCGTCGCGTGGACCGGGTTGCCGAGATCGTGGAGGATCGCGCCCAGGTGCGGGTGCGCGAACAGCGCCGCCGGCAGGAACAGCAGCTCAAGAGCACCCACGGCGATGCCGATGTGCTCGACGCGCCGGTACCGGCCGAGCAGGACGAGCGCGATGAGCGCGGCCGCCGCCGCGCCCGTGGAGACCAGACGCGGGATCCCGACGAGCGAGCCGACGCCGGCGACGCCCGCGAACTCGGTGACGAGCGCGCCCACGCAGGCGACGAAGAGCGTCCCCGCCGAGAGCAGCGCCCAGCGAGACCCGAACGTCCGTCGGATGAGGGCCCCGTGCCCCTCCCCCGTCACCAGCCCCAGGCGGGCCGTCATCTCCTGCACGAGGTAGAGCGCCGGAATGAGGAGGAGTTGCGGGAGGATCAGCGCGTAGCGGAACCTCGCACCCGACTGGGCGGCCGTGATCACGCTCCCGGCGTCGGTGTCGGCGAGCATCACCATCACGCCGGGGCCGAGCATGACAAGCAGCGCCGCGCCGGCGAACGAGCGCTTCCTCGTGCTCGCCGTGCTCAGCGGGATCGGTGCAGCATCGGCGCTGCCCACGACAGCCACATTCTCCAGTCCACCTGAAATGAGTTGTCAGGTCAACCTGAATGTAGCTATCAAGAGGTCCTGACCACAGGGACGAAGGTCACGTCGGCAGCCGGCGAGAGCCCGATGGCGATTGCGCCGTGACGGTGCCGCCAGCCCTCGCGCTCAGCGCTTCCTCAGGTACAGGCGCCACTGATCGTGGAAGGCGGTCGTCTCGCAACCGGCGACGTCCTCGATCACAAACCACTCCCCGACGATCCGGAGGATGTCCGCCTCGGCAAACACGGTCCGTACGGCGCTGGTCGTCAGCGCGTTCGGGGGGCTCTTGAAGAACGTCATGAACGCGCCGCCGCCCTTGCGCAGCACGCGGGCGGTCTCGGAGGCGTAGCGCGCCGCGACGGCAAGGCGCTCGAGATGGGTGTAGAGCGAAAGCGCCACGACGAAGTCGAAGGACCCGTCCGGATAGGGGAAAGCGACCGCCTCGGGCTCCTGCGAGCCGTGCGGGTTGTACATCTGGTTGTAGACGTCGAACCAGTCGAAATAGACGTTGCCCGTCGAGGCGAACGCCCTGTTCGCCCAGTCGACGCTCCGCCTCACGACCTCAAGGCCCGTGTACGAGGCGACGCCCAGCTCCACCATGCCGATCGCCTGCCGGCCGTTGCCGGCCCCGACGTCGAGCACGCGGTCCCCGGCCCGCACGAGACGGCGCGTCGCGAAGTCGTCCGCCTCGCGACGACTCGATTCGAGCGCGACGGAAGGGATGACGACGTGACCCGCCCGCGCCCCGACCAGCACGGCGCGCCACCGTCGGACGGACTCGTCGCGGCGGTGCGTGAAGAGGTTCCATCGCACGAGCAGCCGCTTGGCGAGCCGGCGCGCCCTCGGGAACAGGCGTTTCCGTTGCACAGCCGCCCACAACGCCATCGGGCCAGGATAGGCACCTCGGCCAGGACCGAACGGGTCCTCGGGTGACCCAGCCGGCCACACGGCAACCGGAGGGCACCGCGGGGCCACCTGCGGTCCGCCCGCCACTTATTGCGGCGCGACAGCCGGTACCCTGGATCTCCGTGCCAGACATTTCGGATTTGAACTTCTCCGCGCCCCGCGACGAAGCCACCCAGACCACGCCCTTCGGTTCGGGACCGACGAAACCGACGTGGCGCCAACGCCGGCGGGCGAAGAAGGCGCGCCGCAGCAAGATCCGGCGCTGGACCACGCGTGGCGTGCTCGCGCTCGTCCTTTGCGTGGTGGTTCTCATCGGGGCCGGCATCGGTATCACGATCTACCGCCTCAACGAGATCGGCCGTGTCAACGTGCCCAACCTGGTCGCGAAGCACGGCGCGATCGAGAACATCCTCCTCGTCGGCTCGACCTCGCGCTGTGCGGTAAAGCCCTCGAAGGACTTCGAGATCTACGTGAAGGAGTGCGAATCCGGCATCAACGGCGTGAACAGCGACGTCATCATGATCCTCCGGCTGAACGCCAACGACCACCGCGTGTCGCTCTTGTCCATCCCCCGGGACACCTTCGTCCCCGACGCCCGCTCGGGGGGTCTCTACAACAAGGTCGACGCGGCGCTCGCCGACGGGCCCGGCCAGCTCGTCGCGGCGATCGAGCAGGACTTCGGGATCCCGATCAACCACTACGTGGTGCTCAATTTCGAGAGCTTCGCCGACATCGTCGACGCGCTCGGCGGCGTCGACATGTACTTCCCGACGCAGGTCAAGGACATGGACAGCCTCGACCAGACGAAGACCGGGTGCCAACACCTCGGCGGGCTGGAGGCGTTGGCGCTCGTGCGTGCCCGGCACCTCTACTACGGCTATGACCGCAAGACGAAGACCTGGATCGGCTACGACGGTTCGGGTGACCTCGGCCGGATCGTGCGCGACCACCTCTTCTTGCGGGTCCTCGCCTCGACGGTGAAGAAGCAGGGCCTCAGCAACCCCCTGACGGATGAAAGTCTGCTCGGTGCCGTCGCGCCGTTCCTCACGGTCGACACCACGTTCGGCGATGGGGAGATGTTGAGTCTCATCCGCACGTTCCACTCGGTGGGCGTCAACAACGTCCCGGAATTCACGGCGCCGATCATCGAGGACACGCAGACCTACATGTACAAGGGATACGACTACGGTGACGTCGTCTTCCCGACCGAGCCCCAGGACCTGCAGACGATCAGCGCCTTCATGGGGGAGACCCCGGCGGGGCTGAAGCTCCACCCAGATCGCATCACGGTCTCCGTCATTGACGGCACAGGATCGGCCTCCGCGACTGCCGCCGTCGTTGGCAAGTTGCGCGCCCTCGGCTACCGCGTCGTCGCGACCGGCTCCCAGACCCCGGTCGGACCGATCTCCGAGACGACCGTCGAGTACCCCTCCCGCGCGCACCTGAACCAGGCGGAGAAGGTGCTCTCAGACCTGTCGGGCACGGTCGCCATGGCGCATGATGCGACGCTCGGCCACGCCGACGTCACCATCGTGACCGGCTCGGACCTCGCCGTCACGAGCGCCCGCCCGGAGCACTCGTCGCCCCCGGTCAAGTCCTCCTCGACGACGTCGAGCACGATCGCCGTCACGACCACCACGATCGCGACGACGCCGAACTCGGACGGGGGTGCGCTCGCCACACCGACGTCCGCGACGGGCGCGATCCCCCGCTACGACCCGAGGGCCTGCCCGACGACCACCAAGTAGCCCCGCCGCCCACAGCTGGTCGGGTCGCGCCGCCGGCGTGCGGCAGGCTACGCCGTCGTCCCGGAGATCTCGTCCGCAAGGTCGGCGACTGAATCGACGACCCGGGACGGACGGTAGGGGAAGCGCTCGATCGCCTCGCGTCGGGTCACTCCTGAAAGCACGAGGAACGTCTCGAGACCGGCCTCGATGCCAGCGACGACGTCCGTGTCCATACGGTCGCCGACCATGGCCGTCGTCACGGAGTGAGCCCCGAGGACGTTGAGACCCTCGCGGATCATGAGCGGGTTCGGCTTGCCGACGAAGTAGGGGGCCTGCTCCGTGGCGTGCTGGATCATCGCCGCGACCGAGCCGGTGGCCGGCAGGTTGCCCCCGGGAGAGGGCCCGACCGGGTCCGGGTTGGTGGCAATGAAACGCGCCCCCTGGTCGATCAGCCGGATCGCCTTGGTGATCGCCTCGAAGCTGTAGGTGCGCGTCTCGCCGAGCACGACGTAGTCGGGATTGCGATCGGTGAGCACATAGCCGATGTCGTGCAACGCGCTCGTCAGCCCCGCCTCGCCGATGACGAAGGCGCGGCCGCCGGGTCGCTGGCTGTCGAGGAAGCGGGCAGTCGCCAGCGCCGAGGTCCACAGCGCCTCGGGTGGGATCGCGAGCCCGCTGTCCGCGAGGCGCGAGGCCAGGTCATTCGGGGAGAAGCGCGAGTTGTTCGTGAGCACGAGGAAGCTGAATCCCGCCTTGTCGAGGGCCGCGAGGAAGCGGTCGGCACCGGGCACGGCCACTCCCCCGTTCACCAGCACGCCGTCCATGTCGCACATCCAGCTCACGGTCGGTTGGCGGTTTCTCATGGGTCCAGTATGCCGGTTGATGTTGCGCGCGGCGCGGGTCTCCACGTGTGGAGACCGGACCCGCTCCGCAAGCCATTCGTCGCGGGCGACCCGCAAATCAAGGGACCTACGATGCCCAATCGAGATGTCCCTTCGCCAGAACCCCTCGCGTCCTTGGTTCCAACTCCCCCCGGGCTTCGGCCGTGGCCGAGCCATCGTCACGATGCTGTGCACCAGCATCGCCGTCGCCCTGTGTGCGACAGCATCTCCGACGGTCGGTGCCCTCACCGCGCGCCTCCCGCATGCAGCCGCTTCCGGCTACGTCCTCATCTACAACGGCCCCGCGGTGTGCGACGGCTGCGCCGCGGCAATCGGGCACGCCGTCGTCGTGGCGGGCTTCCCGGCCCGTTACGTGGCCAACCCCGACAGTGTCCCCGGTCTGCTGCCAAGGGCGCGCCTGTTCATCGTGCCCGGGACCAACGACAACATCGAGCCCATGAGGCGGATGTTCAACCGCGTCATCGGCGCCCCCCTCCGTGCCTACCTCCTCGGCGGCGGTCGCTACCTGGGACTTTGCGGCGGGGCCTTTCTCGCCGTGCAGCGCTACTGGCTGACGGCGGCACAGACCGTCCCGGCTCTCGGTATCGTGCCGGCGACCGCCGACACCTACGCCAACAATGAGAACGCGCGCCTCGAGAAGGTGCGCTGGTTCGGCCAGGTCCACTGGATGTACTACCAGGGCGGCCCGTATTTCATGCTGAACAGTGGCCACGTCGGGGTGACCGTCGACGCCACCTATGCCGACGGCTCGATCGCGGCACTCTCCTACCGCTACGGCAAGGGAACGGTCCTCGTCTCGGGCGTCCACCCCGAGGCGACGATCGCCTGGCTGACCTGGGACGGCATCAACCCGAGAGGCTGGGAGCCGACGTTCCCGCTGGCCGTGGCGATGATCCAGCACCTCCTCTCGTAGCGATCGACGCGCGGCCGAGGCTGGCGGAGAACACGTTTCGCACGCGGGTCGCCCCCCGCTCGAGGCCGAGGCGGCCGACTGCGTCGAGAACCACGCCGGCGTGCTCGATGACGCCGGCCACCGTCTCGTGGTGCGCGCCGGGCGCGCCCGGGCGGATGATCTCGACCGCCGCCGGGTGTCTCGAGTTCGCGGCACCCCGGGTGAACGACAAGCGGGTCGACCCTGCGAGCGGCGAACTGCAGCGCTTCTCCTCCTCGCTCCTCCCGCCGTGGTGCCGCCGGTCGCCCAAGGCCAGCGGGCTGCTGTGACTGCTCTACCTGCACGGACTGTCGACGACGGACTTCGTGCCCTGGCTCACCGAGTTCTTCGGCTCGGCGACCGGATTCTCGGCACCGGTCGCTGACCGGCACCCGCAGAGCTTCGCCGAGGACCTCGAGGCCTTCATGGCGCGGGACCTCTCGGCAACGGGCTACGTCTAGATCTGGGCGAATGGGATCCACTTCTCGATCCGCCCCGAGGCGGCGCACCTGTGTGCCCTCGTCACCGTCGGCGTGCGGGTCGACCGGCGCAAGGAGCTCGTCACGATCGCCAACGGCTACCCAATTGTCCAACTCCTGGTCGGCACCGCTCCACGATCTCCACCGCCGGGGGATGCGGGCGCCCGTGCTGGCGATCGGCGACGGGGGACGCGGCTTCTGGAAGGCGCGGCGGAGGTCTTCCCCGAGACCCGTGAGAGCGGGACTGGGTGCATTATGTGGAGCGCCGGATTATGTGGTGTCGGGCGCGACACCTTGACTCTCGACCTGGCTGCGTGCCGCTGGCGTGCTGAAGGGCTCCACATAATCCGGCAGGCCTGAGCGGCCGATGCTTCCTCTTCAAGAGCAGTTCACGAGAGGAGGAAGCTATGGGTGGAAAGTCATCGCGGGTGAAGGTCGTCGGCCCGCTCGTTCCCTACGTCGATGGGTTCTGCGAGGAGCTGAAGTCCCAGGGCTATCGCCCGCATGCGGTGTGCGATCAGCTCCGGCTTCTGGCCCATGCGAGCCGGTGGCTGGCGGGACAGGGCCTTGACGTGGGTGATCTCACGTCCGACCGGATTGAGGAGTTCCTGGCCGTTCGCCGGGCCGAGGGCTACGTGCTGTGGCTGTCGCCCAAGGGCGTGGCGCCGATGCTTTCGCACCTCCGCGGAGTTGGTGCGGCCCCGTTGCCTTGCCTTGCTCCGACGACGCCGGTTGACGATTTGGTGGCCGTGTATCGCCGCTACCTTCTCCAGGAGCGCGGCATCGCCGAGACGTCCGCCGTCAGCTATGTGCACGTGGCGAAGCTGTTCCTGGCCGAGCACTCGGACGCAACCGGGCGCCTCGACGGGATCGGCGCGGCCGAGGTGATGCGGTTTGTCACGGAGCAATGCCGTCTGCGCAACCCCGCCTACATCGTCTGCGGGCTGCGGTCGTTCCTGCGCTGGTGCCACCTGCTCGAGCTGACGCCGCAGCCGTTGGCCGGAGCTGTTCCGGCCGCGGCCAACTGGCGGCTGGCCACCCTGCCGAAGGCGATGGAGCCCGGACATGTGCGTGCGCTTCTCGACAGCTGTGACCGACGCACGACGTTCGGCCGGAGGGACTTCGCGATGCTGACCGTGCTGGTCCGGCTCGGGTTGCGCGCTGGCGAGGCGGCCGCCTTGGAGGTCTCCGACATCGACTGGCGCGCCGGCGAGGTCGTGGTTCGGGGGAAGGGTCCCAAGATCGACCGCCTCCCGCTGCCTGCCGACGTCGGAGAGGCGGTGGCAGGGTGGCTGCGGCGCGGCCGTGGACCGTGTCCGTGCCCGAACGTGTTCACCCGGGTGCGCGCCCCGAGGATGGGCCTCACGAGCGCTGGAGTCTCGGCGGTCGTGAGCTCGGCCTGCCGGCGCGCCGGACTGCCGGAGGTGAACGCCCACCGGCTCCGGCACACCGCCGCCACCGAGATGCTGCGCGCCGGGTCGAGCCTGGCCGAAGTCGGCCAGGTTCTTCGGCACCGAAGCGCGCTCACCACGAGCATCTACGCCAAGGTCGACCGCGTCTCACTGTCGGCCGTCGCCCAGCCGTGGCCGGGAGGTGCGGCATGAGCGCCCTGCGGCAGTCCTTGGCGGATTACCTGGCCCTGCGCCGCGAGCTCGGCTACAAGCTCGACCGCGCCGGGCGGCTGCTCGCCCAGTTCGTCGACTTCTGCGATGAGCTGGATGCCGAGGTCGTCACCGTCGATCTCGCCCTCGCCTGGGCGACGATGCCCGAGGAATGCAGTCCGGGCTGGGGGGCATTTCGGCTTTGCCCGGTGCGCTGCTTTGCCCGCTACCTGCACGCCCTCGACCCACGGACCGGCGTCCCCCCGACGAGCCTGCTGCCGGGAGGCTACGGCCGGGCCGTGCCTTATCTGTACTCATCGGACCAGGTCGCGGCCATGATGGCGGCGGCTGGATGGATCCGTTCGGCGCTCCGTGCGGCCACCATGGAGGCGGTTGTCGGGCTGCTTTCTTGCACCGGCGTGCGGATCGGGGAGGCGCTCGCACTCGACCGGGCCGACGTCGACCTCGCTCAGGGCCTGCTGACCGTCCACAACACGAAGTTCAACAAGACGCGGGAGGTCCCGCTGCACCCGACGGTCGCCGCGCATCTCGCCGCGTACGCCACGAAGCGCGACACGCTGACGCCGCGGGCGGCTGAACCGGCGTTCTTCGTGTCGGCGGCGGGGACGCGCGTGCGATACGACAACTTCCACCTCGCGTTCAAAGGGCTGGTCCGCCGAGCCGGCGTCGAGGCGCGGTCGGAGAGGTGCAGGCCCCGGCCGCACGACCTGCGCCACACCTTCGCGGTGAACACGCTCGTCCACTGGCAGCGGGAGGGAACCGACGTGACGGCCATGCTCCCGTCGCTGTCGACCTACATGGGCCACGTCGATCCCGCCGCCACGTACTGGTACTTGACGGGGTCGCCGGAGCTGCTCGGGCTGGCGGCGGAGCGCCTGGAGGCGGCATACGGGGTGGAGCCATGAGCGCGCTCGCCCCGACGCTCCAGGCGTTCTTCACCGAGCGGCTCATCGGCCAACGCCGCGCCAGCCCGCACACCGTGGCCGCCTACCGCGACACATTCCGACTCCTCCTCGCCTTCGCCCAAGGACGCTCAGGGACAGCGCCCTCGGCGCTGCGCCTCGAGGACATCGATGCGCTGCTCGTCGGGTCCTTCCTCGACCACCTGGAGGTCGAACGCGGCAACAGCGCCCGGACCCGCAATGCCCGGCTCGCTGCGATCCATTCGCTGTTCCGCTTCGCCGCGTTGCGCCATCCCGAGAATGCCGCGCTCATCGAGCGCGTCCTCGCCATCCCCCCGAAGCGCTTCGAGCGCGCGCTCGTGTCCTTCTTGTCCGACGAGGAGGTCGACGCCCTGCTCGCTGCACCAGACCGCGCCACAGCGATCGGGCGGCGGGACCGCGCCCTGCTTCTCCTCTTAGTGCAGGCGGGACACCGGGTCTCCGAGCTTGTGGGCTTGCAGCGGGGCGATGTCGAGCTCGGCTCCGGGCCTCACGTCCGGTGCATGGGGAAGGGTCGCAAGGAGCGGATCATGCCGTTGACCAAGACGACGGCCGCAGTGTTGCGCGCATGGATGGAGGAGAGCGGCGGTCGACCCGAGGATCCGCTGTTCCCGAGCTCTCACTCCACCAAAGCCCTGAGCCGTCACGGAGTGACGTTGCTCTTGGCCAAACACGTGGAGGCCGCCGGCGGGGACTGCCCCTCGCTCCGGTCGAAACGCGTGTCGCCGCACGTGCTCAGGCACACCTGCGCCATGCGCCTTCTGCACGCGGGTGTCGACATTTCAGTGATCGCGCTCTGGCTCGGTCACGAGGCGCTCGAGACAACCCAGATCTACGTGCACGCCGACTTGGCGCTCAAGGAAAAGGCGCTCGCGCGCACCACGCCGATCGGCGTTGCGCCCGGACGCTATCGGCCTCCCGACGACCTGCTGGCCTTCCTGGAGGCGCTGTGATTATGCGGACCGCAGCCACGCGTTCACCTCCTGCACCAGGGTTGACGGCGCCCGACACCACATAATCCGGCGCTCCACATAATGCACATTATGAAGATGTCTTCATAATGTGCACAAGGTCGCCAACGTGCTCACGGCGCTGCCCGCCCCGGTCCAGCCCCTCGCCCGCAAGATGCTCGCCGAGATCCGGAACGCCGAGCGCCACGACCAAGCCGCCCAGGCGTTCATCGCGGATCCGGCGACTTCGGCGCCCGCTGGTCCATCGTTGCCTGGATCGCCTGGACGCTCACTATGACACTTCTGGCCGTGCCGGGGCGAAGCTCCTCGGGCGGCACCCTTCTACCGAGGAGAAGACCGAATGATCGCCTCGATCCCGGCCGGCTTCATAGTCCTCGGAATCGTCCTAACGGTCTGGGCCATCGTCGTCTCGGTGCTCCGAGCACGGGTCTTCTGGAAACCCTGGAAGTCACTCCTCCGAGGGAGCGGGAAAGCGTCGCGAGACGAGGACCGGCGAGGAAGGAATCGGCGGTGAGGGACTCTCAGCCGGACAAGGCTCGCGACCGTGAAGCTCGCCGATGGCTCAGCCAATATCGCGAGCGCGGTCGACTCCGGTGCGCGGCGAACGCCCGAGGAATTTCCGGCTCGCCGGATGCCGGTGGATCGGATGCTTCGGCCGAGGCGTTCCTCCGGGGAGCCAACGAAGGTGGCAACGTACGTTCTGGGCCTCTGGCGATTGCTGTCCGAAAAGGGAAGCTGTAGCGTTCCGCGTTGGCGACAGTTGTAGGAGTGAACGACCAGGCGGAGGTGCGTCATGCAGCGACTCGTCCACCGAGCACGGTGTCACTTTTTTGCCTGTAGGGGCTTTCGATCGACGGGCCTCGTGCGCCTTTCCATGGCGGCAGCGCTCCTCATGGGCGGCTTCCTTGTGGCCAGCGTCAGTTTCCTCGATGCTGTCTCAGCAACTAGCACGGTTACCACCTGGTACGCGTACCCCGCGGGGACGTCGAGTTCTACGACGAACTGCCCCGAGACCGCCACGACCAGCAGCGAATGCTCGCTCACCCTGGCATTGAGCAATGCCAAGGCTGGCGACACCGTGGCCCTTGCCACCTCGGGCGTCGAGGGCACCACCTCCACTTACTACATAGGCAACTTCACCGTTTCCACGGGAATCTCCCCCAACCCACTCACCATCGAGCCCGCAATGGGAGTGACCGATCCGATCCTGGACGGCAACCTCGGCTCTTCCATCGCCTGCCCCACCACCACCTGTGACGGCCCCGTGCTCCGCATCGGCAGCGGCGCCACGATCGAGGGCATCACAATCCAACATGGCTACAACACCATCGTTACAGACCCCATCACCCGACGCGGTGGCGGGATCTACAACGGCGGTACCGCCACCCTGACCGATGACACCTTCTCGGGGGACTCGGCAACGCAATACGGTGGTGGCGTCTACAGCGGTGTCGGGAGTGCCACCATCCTGATCGATGACACCTTCTCGGGGGACTCAGCGGAATACGGGGGGGGCGCCTACATTAACGGCCCCGCCACCGCCACCCTGACCGATGACACCCTCTCGGGGAACTCGGCAACGCAATACGGCGGCGGGGTCTTCAACGAGGGCACCGCCACCCTGACCAACGACACCCTCTCGGGGAACTCGGCGACGGGGGTGCCAGCTACGGGGGGCGGTATTTACAACGATCATACCGCCACCCTGACCAACGACACCCTCTCGGGGGACTCGGCGACCTACGGCGGCGGTATCTATAACAACAACACCGCCAGCATCTCCAACTCCATCCTCAATGCGGCTCCCTGCCAAGGCTCGAGCGCAGACGGTGGCTACAACGTGGAGTCCGACAACACCTGTGACTTTGTCACACACGACATCGTGAATAGTTCGACGATCCACCTCGCCTCCTCGCTCGCCGCCAACGGTTCGACCGGCCCCGAGACCCTTGCCATCGGGACCGACAGCTCCGCCTATGAAGAGGTGCCGAGCGCAGAGTGCACGCCCGCGCTCGACGAGCGCGATGATCCCCGCCCCGGTTTCCCAGGCAAGAACTGCGATGCGGGTGCCTTCGAGTACCAACAGCCCACGCCCACCACGCCAACGATCAGCAACCTCCCGGGAAGCGGCATCTACGGCGGCGGCTTCACCGCGACCGTCTCCACCAACGGGGACGGGACGCAGTCGGTGACCTCCAACTCGACGGGCGTCTGCGCGGCGAGCGGCCTAGCCGTCTCCTACGTCGGGGTCGGCACGTGCTCGCTCACCGCGCACGTCGCCGCGGGGACCGACTACACAGCCGCTGACGGGACTGCCCAGACCTTCTCGGTCGGCAAGGCCACGCCGAGCACAACGTCGATCTTCAACCTCCCGGGAAGCGGCATCTACGATGGCCGCTTCACCGCGACGGTCTCCACCAACGGGGACGGGACGAGGTCGGTGACCTCCAACTCGAAAGGCGTCTGCACGGCGAGCGGCCGCGTCGTCTCCTACGTCGGGGTCGGTACGTGCTCGCTCACCGCGCACGTCGCCGCGGGGACCGACTACACAGCCGCTCACGGGAGTCCCCAGACCTTCCCGGTCGGCAAGGCCACCACCAAGACCGCCCTCAAGCTGTCTACGACGAAGGTCACCTACGGACACGAGCAGACCGAGCACTTGTCGGTAACGGTTTCCCCGCAGCACTCCGGCTCGAAGCCCACCGGGACGGTGAAAGTGAAGGAGTCCTCGACGACACTGTGTGTGATCACGCTCTCGTCTGGTAAGGGATCGTGCACGCTCTCGGCCAAGCGGCTCAAGGTGGGCACCTACCGCCTCGTCGCCACCTACGGCGGCAGCACGAACTTCAAGGGCTCGACTTCGGCCAAGGAGACCCTCACCGTCGTCAAGTGACGAGCTGCTGCCTCGTCGCTGTACGGGTTGGCACCGATCGCTGACCGGCACGCGAGTCGGCATAACTGTCGCGCCGGCGCGACACGCACACGCCTGAGTACTTACGCGCGAGCAGAGGCGCACCAACAGCTATCACCCGCCCTTACGCCGCCACGTGGGCGAACGTGGGCGTCTGTCCGCCAGCCCAGAAGCTTCCCGCCCTTTCTGTGTGCTCGACGCCAACGCCCTCTTCTCGTCGCCCTCGCCCTGTGCCCCTCCGCTGGACTGGCTTGGGCCGACCCTTCTCCCCGCCGTCCACGCGTTCCGTGCGTTCGCCCCTCGGCCGGGCGGCGCCAGAGCGTCAACGGGATATCGGAGGCCACGATCGGCCCGAACCTATGGGGTGGGCTGTCCTGCGGGGTCGACGCAGCCGGCATTCTGGAGCTCGGCGAGGACAGTGGACCGATCGGCGTAGAAGTCCTCGAGAATCCAAACCTGATACTCGTGGGCTCGAAGGAACCCGTCAACGTTGCCGGCCCGCCAGTCCTCATGAACGATGTCGTTGCCGAGTCGCCTGACATCGTCATGCACCTGCCGTTTCCGAACCTCGGTGATGATGTGATCACCCGCTGCAGCATCGATCTTCTGGGCGAGTGTTGCCGCGGCATAGCCGTTGGCCTTGAGTGACTTCTCCAGAGCAGAACGCAACAGCACGGTTGCAGCTCGGTAGGCGCCAATGCTGGCGGCCGCCTCCGCCTCTCGGAGCTCGTTCAGTAGATCCTCGGGCGCGTCGACAGGTACGAGGGCTCGGTCGATACTCCACGGATACAAGTCCACCAGCCTGTTTACGCCGTTGAGGGAGTCAACTGTGAGGACGGCACGCTGGCGGGGGCGCGGACCGCTACCGACGGAAGACGGCCGCGCTCAGCCGCCCGCGTCGAGGTCGAAGAAGACGTCCAGGCTGCTCACCGCACCTGAGCGCTCGAATATTGCGGCACTCGTCTCACGGTCGAGGCCGAGGCCCTCGACTGTACGGTGGCGGCCGTCAGCGAACGTGGTCCCGATGCGCGCTGGGCCGTCGCCGTGGACCACGACCGGCACCAGGCAAATTGTGTACGCCAGCGTTCCGATCTCGAGGTCAAGGCTGTCCTCGTCGCCGTACACGTTGTAGAAGTGGAACGTCCGCGCCTGGTTCAACAGCTCGCCGCGGTTGAACAGGTGAGGGCGGAAGACAAGCCGCCCATCCGCCACGGCGGCGCCCATCTCCCCGAAACGGGCGATGAGGTCCTCCTTTACCTGGCCTGTCATCCCCGGCTGCTGAGCCCCGGCGAAACCCGGCGTGTGGGAGTACGGGTCCGTGGGGATGGCGCCGTAGACGTCGGGGGGCTTGTGGACGCCGATGCCCTCGCGGATCTCCCAGTAGTGCGCCCGCAGATGCTCGACCACCTCGGCGGTCTCGCCAACCAGCGCAGCGCGGTCGATGACCTCCTGGACAGCGAGCGCGAGCTTGGAGACCATGTGCCAGTAGATGCTCCCGAGCCCCTCGTACTTGTAGAACGTCCCCGAGCGACCGGTGAAAGATCGGTGGTTGAAGACCTCCTCGTACAGCCCCAGGATCTGCGCCTTGTCCTGGTCGCTCAAGCCGAGCGGCGCCAACGCCTCCGCCAGCGCCCCGGCGTTGCACAAAGCGGCGTCGAAATGGGCCACGCCGGTCACGTCGGCGACCACGATCCGGTCGTCGCCGGCGGCGAGCATGTGGATCAGAGTCGGCGACTTCGCCAGGGCGGCAGCAGGGATGTTGTTCTTCTCAAGGAAACCGGGCAGTGTGCGGTCGGGGTACAAGATGTAACTTGCCTGGTCGGCACGGTAAAGACGGCTGTGGCGCAGGGCGTCGAGAAGGTCGGCCGCCTCGGCACCTGACAGGACGCCCGAGCTGAGCACCGCCGTCTGGCCCTCCAGCATCTCGCAGAGGTGGCTCACCGAAATCCCATCGCCTTCCAGCTCCATGAGGTTGTAGGACTGGTAGTGGCCATCGCTGCGGCGGTTGGCCCTGATGGAGGAGTCGACGTGGCGGAGCGCCACTTCGAAGAAGGCGTCAAGCTCGGCGGCAGTAAGCGGCGCCAGTGCACCCGAGAAACCCCTGGCGTAGAGCTTGGCCCGGTAATCGCTACCGGCCGAGCCCAGGGCGTCGAGGACATCCTTGCGGGCGCGGTCCGACACTGGGCCGTCAAGCACGCTCTCGTATTTCGTCAGCGCTCCCGCCACGCGCTGGAACACTCCGGCCACTTCTGAAGAGACCTCGACCGTGGACACTCCGGCAGACCTGAACAGGTCGCGGCAGAACGACAAGTAACGGCGCAGGTAGTACAGGGTCACCATCGAGACGCCGTTACCGACCAGCGCGTTGTTGGCGTCGTTCCACTCCGGGCGCTGCGTGTTTAGCCACAGGCCGCCTTCGGGGACGTAGTTGAAGAGGCGGGTCAAGGCCAGGACAAGAAGCTTTTCAGTCAGAGTGACCCTGTAGGGCGCCCCATCCGGCCCGGGGAGCGCCTTGCCGTCAGCGCCCATTGCGGCGGCACGTTGGCGGATCTCAGCATCGAGGACGTCATCGAAGTCGATGGTGTTGCGTGGGTCACCGAGCATCGCACCGTAAGGCTTGATGCGGTAGGGGACGTCGGCGTAGGTGAAGACGCGCCGTTCCAGCAGGCTTGCCAATGCCCCGGGGTGATACCGGGCCGAGACCTCGAGCAATTTCAAGAAATAGACCACCTGGTGGTCGCCCCAGTAGCCGATATGCGACCAGATGGCACCCGGGTCGATCACCTCCCATTCGAAACCGTCGCGCATTATGCGGAAGGGGTTGTGGCCGTCAGCGGTGGAGGCGTCGGCGAACTTGAAGATCATGCTCTCGACGTAACCGGGGAACGAGAGCGCCAATGCTTCCCAGTTCTGGAATATGTCGCGCCAGTTCCCCTCGTAGTTGCGTCTCTTCTCGCCGTGGGCGCCCTTGACCTCGATGGAGAAGATGTTCCAGGGCCGGCTCGGGTCGCCGTGGCGGCGGCTGAAAGTGAGCGGCAGGTACTCGTGGGCCAATCGCTCCAGGTCGGGATCCTGGCTCTGGCGGGCCAACAACAGGAAGTGACCATGGGGCAACGTCGCCGGCAAGCTGGCGAGAAAGCGCTTCTGGCGCTCGAAGACCACCTGGTTGGCCTTGGCAACGAAGGCCTCGAAATCGGACCGGGAGATCTCGTAGCCGGAATCAGGGATCCCACCGCGCATGATGTTGAACAGCGCGTTGGCGAAATGCCGCCAGACGCTGAGGTCGTCACCGGAGCACTGGAGCCCGTCGACCCCGGCCACGGTCTTGACCAGGTTGCGTGTGCCGCTATTGACGTCCTCGTCCAACCGGTGGCGCAGGTCGGCCCCCGACGCGAGGAGCTGACGGATGACCGCGACGCCGGCCCGGTCCTGTTCAACGTCCGCCACGATGGTCCAGGGTTGCCTAGTCCCGGCCTGGAGCGCTACCTCGGCGATGACGAAATAGGCGCCGCGTTGGCCGCGGACGAGCGTCTCGGTCTCCACGGGCAAGCCGCGACGGAAACGGTCGAGCTGGGCCGAGCAAAGCAGGTGCTGCAGCGCCTGGACACCCTCGGACCACACCGCCGTGGACCGCAGCGCTTCGTTGGGCTCGGGCCGATCGTGCGGGACTGAGCTGAGCTTGAAGAGGCCAAGGCCGGTCGTGGGCTCGAGCTCGTTCTCCTTGTAGCCGTCCGCCAGGGTGCTGTATTCCAGCTGGAACCGGCTGCTGAGACCGGCGGGTATCAGGTTCTGGATTCCGTCCAGGATCTCGACCTCCGCGGGACCGGCCGCGAGGTTGGCCAGAGTGCAGCGGCGGACGAAGCCGAAGAGATCGCTCGTCGCCCAGCCGGCGGAAAACGACAGCTCTAGGTCGTGGTTGACCTCCTCGAAGACGATCCTGTTGCCGTACACGCTCTTGGACAGGCTCCGAGTGGTCCGGTAGAGGCCCTCGAACCGCTGCGAAAACGGCTCCCAAAGCACAGTACGCCCGCCCCGGGTGACCCGCAGGATCGTCTTGCCGCCCGTCTGGCCCTGGCTGTCGTGTATGCGGTCGTCGGTGTAGTACGGGAACAGGGCGTGGTCGGGACCCCGCCGGCCGGCGGTGAGGGCGCCCGTGCTCGATATGAACATCCAGTGGTCCGAGTCGCTGACCAGGCTCATCAGGAACGGCGCCATGGCGTCGGAGTTGACGATGCAATAGAAAGGCTGGCCGTCGACGTCAACGTAGCCACCGTGGACCTCGAGCCGGCAGTACTTCAAGGACGCCTCGCCGACACAGACCTCCTGGGACGGCCCGGCACCAGGGGCCCAAGACTCGGGACTGGTCAACCACCGCTCCTCTTGCGCTTCAGACCAGTTCGAATTCGGTCATCCTAGTCACCGGGTTGTCCGGCCCACGGGCCGGAGGCGGGTCTTGCGCGTTCAGACCCGGTAGTCATGCGAGCCGGAGAGCGCGGCGACGAGGATGCGGAGAACAGACCGCTTCCTGACCGGCCGTCGAGCTCTACCACGCCGCCGGCTTCAGCGTCGACCACGACGACACCACGATCGTCCAGCGACGGGTCTCCGTGAGAACTCGTCATCACGACAGGGGCGCTGCCAGTTGGTCGTGTTGGGACGAGCTAGCACTTCGTTCACAAAGCGGCTGATGGCAAGAGTCCTTGCACGTGACGGCGACTCGGCGCTTCATATGCCTCGGGTCTCGTCCTCCATGTCAACGGCGCCATCGCAGGCAGGGTGAGGGTCGTCGGCGACTCTGCGTTGCACTTCTAAGTAAGAGACGCCGTGGATCATGCGACGAACGGCGCGCTCATGCTTCGGCTGCGTACCAACTGGGGAGTATCCGGGAACATGCCACATAGCGGCTTGCCCGAATCGGCCGCGTGGAACCAGAACTCGCGCGTGGGCCGACCGGGATCGCTTGGCGATCGGACACGCGAGTTCGCCGACGAACAGGTCGAAGACGAGGTGCGCCCGCGATTCGGTCAAGAGTGCGTGGAGGTCCCTCACCTCTCTGTCAAGGCCGTGGAGCGCCCGTGGAGAGCCCGTTGTGCCTCTCGTCGGATGCCGATCCTTGTCTGGACCAACAGTGCACTCATCCACAGCGTTCGCCTGACTGCTACCCGACGATCGGAGACAGCCTCGCCGTGGCTTGGCTGCCGATTGTGGGTCGCCCGTCCGGCTGTTGCCCGCGTTGCCCTGCTAATGTGATATCACTATGATAATCAAGAGGGTACGAGGCGAGGCAATCGGGAGGTCCGCCAACATGACTGCGCAACCACCAGGCGACGGAACCCGAAACCCGGGACAGGTGATCGAAAGCAAGGCTTGGTCGGCGCCAGGTGTTTTCGTGCTGTTCCTCGGCATCGGGATGACGATGGCGGCCGGCACGCTGATGGGATTCGGCGCCGCCGAGGGCGGATGGACGACGGCAGGCCCGATAGGCCGCCTCGCTGTCAGCTTCGCACTGCTCATCGCGGCCGATCTGACGTTCCGCGGCCTGACAGCCGTCGTTCCCGGGGAAGCACGTGCCGTCCAGCTCTTCGGCAGGTACCACGGGACCATTCGCGCCTCCGGCTTGCACTGGGTGAACCCCTTCGCCGAGAGGCGGAAGGTGTCCACCCGCGTCCGGAACCACGAGACCGCGGCCGCAAAGGTGAACGACGCCGACGGCAACCCGATCGAGATCGCTGCGGTGGTCGTCTGGCAGGTCCAAGACACGGCAAAAGCCATCTACGCCGTCGATGACTTCACCAATTTCGTCGCCATCCAAACTGAGACGGCAGTCCGACACACGGCATCGAGCTACCCCTACGACAGCCGCGGGAGCGGCGCGCTATCCCTGCGGGACAACGCCGAAGAAATCACGCAGCGGCTGTCGGCTGAGATCACGGACCGCGTGAGGTCTGCTGGAGTAACGATCATCGAGTCACGGCTTACCCGGCTGTCCTATGCCCCGGAGATCGCTCAGGCGATGCTGCGGGTGCAACAGGCGAGCGCCGTGGTGGCTGCTCGACAGCGGATCGTCGAAGGGGCGGTCGGAATGGTCGAGCTGGCTTTGCAGCGGCTCGAGGAAAGGGACGTCGTCGAGCTGGACGAGGACAAGAAAGCTGCAATGGTATCCAACCTGCTCGTTGTCCTTTGCAGCGAGCAGGCGACCCAGCAGGTTGTCAACACTGGCTCCCTCTACCAGTAGGAGCGGTGCCGCAACGCGATGAGTGAGCGCAAGGGCGTACTGCTACGGCTCGACCCGGCCGTCCATGACGCACTGGCCCGCTGGGCCGCCGACGAGCTGCGCAGCACGAACGCGCAGATCGAGTTCCTGTTGCGCAGGGCACTGGCCGGGGCGAGCCGACTACCCAGCCACGCAACGAAGATGCGCAAGCCCGGACGGCCGAGGCGAGAGAACTCATCCGAAGGCGCGGCCTATAGGGTGCGCGGTTAGGCGGTCCTGTCCCGCTCCGTCACGCGACTGGACGTCCATTCTCACCCGCTTCCAGCGGGGCATCTGGTAGGCGAGCCAGCTGACCAGTCCCGCTGCCACGAGTAGAGGCCCCCCGCCGATAGCCGCAGGCGCAGGCGCAGGCGCAGGCGCAGGCGCAGAGAATGATCTCGAGGACGATTAACCAAAGAGCAACAAGAGCGCGCCTGAGCATGGTCTCTGACCTGGGAGTCTCTTGGTGGGGAGAGACAGGCCGGAGCGACGAACCGGGACGAAACCGCCACGCAGGGCACGGAGCAGGGCGGAACGGCAGCCACGACGGGCGACGGCGGCGCCACGAAGCGCTGACCGGCGACCGTTCCGGAGACATTTAGAAATGACTGTGCTTAGGGTCCACGCCAAGTTAG
>PLPK01000081.1 GCA_003159795.1 Acidimicrobiaceae bacterium
GTACCTCGATCTCGCTCCGGAGCGTGTCGCAAATGACCGCGTCGCCACTCGCGTCCACCGCGACGTCCTCGGGTTGTTCGAGTTTGGTCGAAAGTGCTGGCGTACCTCCCGAACTCGGAGGCGTCGTCGCGGCGGCGCCTCCGGCGATGACGGTGAAATCGGGCGTGCTGGACGCCCCTACTCCGGGGATCGACGGCCAGACCCCGATCCCAACGCCTGCGACAGCCGCAACAACAGCCACCCCGCAGACCACTCTTCCTGCAACCGCCCGATACCCGCCCATCTCCCCTCGCTCCTTCCTTGGCCATCCCGGCCCGCGTCATGTCGCGAACCGCTAACGAGAAACTGCCCAAAGTCACGGAAGTGACCAACTACCAAGTCAGAACGCGGGTAGCGGGAACATACCGGCACCGACGCCCCCATGGCGAATCGCGAGACTCTGGGGCGGTACTCCTCAAGAGCCGCCAATCAATTGACAGGGGCCGTGACGCGGACGTCCCCCGTTGCGCCACCGCTTGCCCGCCGGCCACGCCGACGCCGGGGCCCTCTGGAGGGGCTTCCGTGTGGGGCGATAGCGTGAAGCGTGTCGCTCCATTTCGAGGACGCCCAGGTGGCGATTCATCGCCTGGTCGTCGGACCCATCGACAACAACGCCTTTTTCGTGTGCTGCAAGGCCACGGGAGAGGCGCTCCTCATCGACGCGGCCAACGAGCCCGAGCTTCTCCTGAGAACCTGTCAGGCGCTCGGCGTCCGCCAGGTTGTCGAGACCCACGGCCACTGGGACCACATCCAGGCGGTCCCGGCGCTGCGCGATGCCGGCTACGAGGTGGCCATCGCCGCCGGGGATGCCGCGATGCTTCCCGCCTACGACGGGCTGATCGAGGATGACGCGGTGATCAGCGTCGGAAGACTGCGCATCCGCGCGATCCACACGCCGGGCCACACCCCCGGTTCGACGTGCTTCCTCGTCGAGGGCTCGCCCGTATTGTTCTCGGGCGACACCCTGTTCCTCGGCGGCCCGGGGAACACGACCTTCCCGGGCGGCAACTTCGCCCAGATCATCACGTCGATCGGCGACCGCCTGTTCACCCCCCTGCCCCCCGAGACGATCGTCATGCCCGGACACGGCGAGAACACGACGATCGGCGACGAGCGGCCCCACCTCGAGGAGTGGACCCTCCGCCGTTGGTGAGCGCATAATTTCCCCTATTCGTGTAGTACAAATCCCGTGCAGCGCATAACATGAGGGCATGACGACGGTGACGGCGGGCACGAAGGACGCGCTCGGGCAGGGCAGCTCACCCGGCACCGGACCCGCCGGCCCGCTCCTCGCCGTCGAGGACCTGCACGCCTCGGCGGCGGGCAACAAGATCCTCCGGGGAGTCGACCTCGTCGTGCGAACCGGCGAGCTCCACGCCGTCATGGGCCCCAACGGGTCGGGCAAGTCGACCCTCGCCAACGTCCTGCTCGGCAGTCCCGGTTTCAACGTCACCAAGGGCAAGGTCCTTTTCAAGGGCGAAGACATCACCGGTCTCGCGACGGACATCCGCGCGAGAAAGGGCATCTTCCTCGCCTTCCAGTATCCGGAGGAGATTCCCGGCGTACCTATCGCGCAGTTCCTCCGGCAGGCCGTCGCGGCTCGACGTGGAGCCGACGTTTCGGTGATCGAGGTCCGTGTCCAGATCCACGAGTGGCTGCAGCGCCTCGGCATGGACGCCGGCTTCGCCTCCCGCTACCTCAACGACGGCCTCTCCGGCGGGGAGAAGAAGCGCAACGAGATCCTCCAGATGGCCCTGCTTGAGCCGGACCTCGCGATCCTCGACGAAACCGACTCCGGGCTCGACATCGACGGCATCCGCGTCGTGGCCCGCGGTGTGAACGAGGTCCGCGCCCACCGGCCCGGGCTCGGCGTCGTGATCGTGACCCACTACCGGCGGATCCTCGACGAGCTCAAGCCAGACGTCATCCACGTCCTCATCGACGGGCGGATCGTCGAGTCCGGGGGGCCAGAGCTCGCGGCACGCCTCGATGCCGAGGGCTACGAATCGTGGCGCCAATGACCGCCCTCGACGTGCAAGCGCTGAAGAAGGAGTTCCCGCTGCTGACGCGCGATCGCGGCGACCGGCCGCTCGTCTACCTCGATTCCGCCGCGTCGGCCCAGCCCCCGCAGGCCGTGCTCGACGCGATGGACGACTACTACGTGACGACCCACGCCAACGTCCACCGCGGCGTCTACGCCATCGCCGAGGAGGCAACCCGCCGGCTCGAGGCGGCACGGGTGAAGCTCGGGCGGTTCATCGGCGCGCCGCAACCCGAGCGCGAGGTCATCTTCACGAAGAACGCGACCGAGGCGATCAACCTCGTCGCCTACGCCTGGGGGCGCCACAACCTGCGGCGCGGCAACGTCGTCGTGCTGAGCGAGATCGAGCATCACGCCAACCTCGTGCCGTGGCTGATGCTGAAAGACGAGCTCGGGATCGAGCTGCGCTACATCCCGCTCGGCCGGGACTTCCACCTCGACCTCACCGACCTCGACCGGCTCGTGGCGGGCGCCAGGCTCGTCGGCGTCACCGCGGCCTCCAACGTGCTCGGCACGGTCGTCGACCTCGCGCCGATCGTCGCCGCCGCCCACGCGACGGGGGCCGTCGTGCTCGTCGACGGGGCGCAGCTCGCCCCGCACCGCCGCGTGGACGTCGCCGCGGCCGACATCGACTTCTTCGCCCTTACCGGCCACAAGATGCTCGGCCCGACCGGGATCGGGGCGCTCTGGGCCCGGGCGGAGCTGCTCGAGACGATGCCGCCTTTCCTCGGCGGCGGCGAGATGATCAGCGACGTGCGGCTCGACGGCTTCCTGCCGAACGAGCTGCCCTGGAAGTTCGAGGCCGGCACGCCGCCGATCGCCGAGGCGATCGGGCTCGGCGCCGCCGTCGACTACCTCGAGGCCGTCGGGCTCGACGCGATCGGCGCCCACGAGACCGCGCTCGTCGGCTACGCGCTCGAAAAGCTCACCGCGGCATACGACGAGATCCGCGTCTTCGGCCCCGCCCCCGACCCGGTGCGCCGCTCCGGAGTGATCTCGTTCGCCTTCGATGGGGTCCACCCCCACGACGTCGCGCAGGTGCTCGACCAGTCCGGAATCTGCGTGCGCGCCGGCCACCACTGCGCGAAGCCCCTCATGCGGGTTCTCGGTGTCGCCGCGACGACCCGGGCGTCGCTCTACCTCTACAACGACGAGTCCGACATCGACGCCCTCGTCGGGGGGCTCGCGACGGTGCGGAAGCTGTTCTCCCGATGAGCCCGGCGACCGGCGCCAGAACGGGCAGGAAAGGTCGGCACGCCCGGCAGCGATGAACGAACTCGAAGACCTCTACCGCGAGATCATCCTCGACCACTACCGCTCCCCACGTAACCGCGGCGAGCTGCCCGTGCCCCCGGCGCACCGCGTCGAGGGCTTCAACCCCCTCTGCGGCGACGAGATCGTGATCTTCCTCGACGTGCGAGACGGGGTCCTCGAGGACCTGAAGATCTCCGGGCGGGGTTGCTCGATCAGCCAGTCGTCGGCCTCGATGATGTCGGCCGCCGTGAAGGGGCTGCCCGTCGACGAGGTGCACCGGCTCGTGCGGTCGTTCAAGTCGATGATGACGATCGAGGGTCCGCCAGCGAACGCTGGGGCGCCGGACGAACCCACCGTGGAACCGGTGGATCCCGCCACCCTCGGCGAGCTCGGCGCCCTGCAAGGGGTTGTCAAGTTCCCGGTGCGCATCAAGTGCGCGACCCTCGCCTGGAACGCGCTCACCCAGGGCCTCGATGAGATCGCCGTCGGCTCAGCCGGCGGGGCCTAGCTAGCCGAGCGGCTGCCGGTCCGGTCCCAGGCCGAACAGGGCGAGCGAGCTCTCCAGCCCGGCGATCTCGATGTCGGGGCGCTGGCGCGCCGACCAGGCATCACGTCCGAGCCGGAAGCACAGCGTGCGGTCGGGCGTCGTGCCGCGCATCGTGAGCTCCTCGCCGTTGGGCTCGTAGCCGACCTTCTCCGAGACGCGGATCGAGGGGATGTTCCACTCGAAAGCCGAGGAGTGCGCCTCGCGGGCACCGAGGCCGCGGAAGGCGAGCTCGAGGACGGCGGCCCGCATCTCGGCCCCGACGCCGTGCCCCTGGGCGCGCCGGACGAGCCAGGACCCGGTCGAGACCGAGCGGAGCGCGGGGAAGTGCTTCGCCATCGCGTCCTGCACGCCGACGATCCCGCCGTCGACGACGACGGCGAGCGAGAGCGACCAGTCGTCGACCGACCAGTTCGCGCGCTGCGACCACCACCACCGCAGCGAATCCTGTTCCCGCCGCGGCGAGGCCCCCTCGGTCCAGGCGACGTGGAAGGGCTGGCGGTCCGGCTCGTGGATCCCCTCGGAGGGCAGCCGCGCCAGCACGGCGAGGTCCTCGTCGGTCGGATAGCGCAGCTCGAGGCGCGGGGTGCGCACGACGAGGTCGTAGAGCGGCCAGAGGTCCGCCGAGGGGTGCTGGGTGGCCATGCACGATGATCCCACGGACCGGACCGCGCCCAAAGGGCGTCAGCGGCCCTCGACGCGCAGCCCGGCGAGGTCGGGATCGAGCACGACGACGCGCCCGGCCAGCCCGACCCCGGCGAGCGCGGCCTCACCGGCGTCGCGCACGCGGGCGGCACCCGCCCGGGAGGTGCAGATCGCGAGCAGGCCCGTCCCGGCACCGGACCAGCAGGCGGTCGCCGCACCCGAAGCCCGGAGGCGCGCGAGCAGTTCGGGCGCCTCCGGGAAGAGGGCGGCCCGCGCCGCCTGGTGGAGGCGGTCCTCCCCCGCCGCGGCGACGAGCTGGGTCGCGTCGGCGAGACCACCGACGAGCAGGGCGAGGCGACCGAGGTTCGCCACGGCATCGCCAAACGGGACGGCGGCGGGCAGCACGGCCCGGGCCTTCTCGGTCTCGAGCACGCGATCGGGGATCACGACGACGAAGGCGAGCGCCGGGTCGAGGGCCAGCCGGCACGTGACGGGCCGACCGTCGACGAGCGCCGCGGCGACGAGCCCGCCGAGCACGGAGGCGGCGGCGTTCTCGGCGTGCCCGTCGAAGGCGGCCGCGACGCCCAGCGGGTCGGGAGAACCGGCGGCCGCGGCGGCGGCGGCCGCCAACGCGGCACTGGAGCCGAGGCCGCGTCCCACGGGGATCGACGAGCGCACGCTGATCTCGAGGCGGTCATGACCGATGATCGACGCCGCGACCCGGGCCGCCAGGTGCGAGGCGTCCCGCGGCAGCTCGGCGCCCTCCCCCTCGGCGTGAATCGTCAGCCGCGCCGCCGGCTCGATCTCGACCTCGACGGCGAGGCCGAGCGCGATAGCGAGGCAGTCGAATCCGGGACCCAGGTTCGCCGAGGATGCTGGGGCTCGCGCGCGCACGGTCCTGTCAGCTTGCCTGCGCCGAAGGCGGTGTGCACATCAACCGACTCTGGTGCGCGGCGCGAGAACTCAGCGCTCGATCTCCTCGTACTCGTCGAGGGTCATGAGGACGGTCCGTGGCTTCGATCCCACCGCCGGCCCGACGATGCCACGCCGCTCGAGCAGGTCCATCAGGCGGCCGGCCCGTGAGAAGCCGACGCGCAGCTTGCGCTGCAGCATTGACATCGAGCCGAGCTGCGAGCGGACGACGAGTTCCATCGCCTGGCGGAGCAGCTCCTCCTCGTCGTCGTCAGCGAAGAGCCCGCCGCCCAGCTTGTCGTCGTCATCACCGACGATGCCGCCGACGTACAGGGCGTCGCTCTGGCGCCGCCAGTGGGCGACGACGGCGTGCACCTCCTCCTCGGAAACCCACGGGCTCTGGATCCGGCGCGGGATGCTCGACGAGGCGGTGAGCAGCAGGAGGTCGCCCCGGCCGATGAGGCGTTCGGCACCCGCCTGGTCGAGGATGACGCGGGAATCGGCGAGCGACGAGACCGAGAAGGCAAGGCGCGAGGGGATGTTCGCCTTGATCACGCCCGTGATGACGTCGACCGACGGCCGCTGGGTCGCGATCACGAGGTGGATGCCGACCGCTCTCGCCATCTGCGCGATCCGGCAGATCGACTCCTCGACGTCGCGGGCGGCGACCATCATGAGGTCGTTCAGCTCGTCGACGACGACGAGGATGAACGGCAGCCTCTGGTGGCGGTTGCGCTCCGTCGGATCGGGGATCCCGGCGTCGTCGACGGCGGCGTCGACGGCGATGAGCGGCCCGTCGAAGGGGCCCTCCGAGAGGTCGCCCCGGTCGACCGCCTCGTTGTAGCCGGTGATGTCGCGCATGCCCACCTCGGCGAGGAGGTCGTAGCGGCGTTCCATCTCGGCGACGGTCCAGGCGAGCGCGTTGGCGGCGCGCTTCGGGTTGACGACCACCTCGGTGAGCAGGTGCGGCAGGCCGTTGTAGTGGCCGAGCTCGACCCGTTTCGGGTCGACCAGGATCAGCCGGACCTGCTCGGGAGTCGAGCGCATCAGGATCGACGTGACGAGGGAGTTGATGCAACAGGACTTTCCCGAACCCGTCGCCCCGGCGATCAGGAGGTGGGGCATCTCGGCGAGGTTCACCATCACCGGCCTACCGGCGATGTCGCGGCCAAGACCCACCTCGAGCGGATGGAGCGCCCGGTGCGCCTCGGGCGACGAGAGGACGTCGCCGAGCGTGACGAGACGGCGGTCACGGTTCGGCACCTCGACGCCGATGGCCGAGCGCCCCGGGATCGGCGCCAGGATACGGACGTCGGGGGAGGCCATCACGTAGGCGATGTCCTTGGAAAGACTCGTCACCTGGGCGACCTTGACGCCGGGGGCGAGCTCGAGTTCGAAGCGCGTGACGGTCGGTCCGACCGTGTAGCCCACGATGTGGGTCGTGACGCCGTGCGAGGCGAGCGAGCCCTCGAGGACCTTCCCGCGCTCCTCGATTCCCTGCCGGTCGGTGGCGAGCTCCTTGGAGCGTTTCAGCAGCCGTTCCTGGGGGAGTCTCCAGCTGCTCGGCGCGGGCACGACGCCGAGGCCGAGCTGCTCGACGACGGCGGACGGCGCGAGGAAGTCGGCGACGACGGGCTCGATCCCGTGTGGGACCGTGACGATGCTCTCCTCGTCGGCCGCCCCGTCGGCGTCGGGTACCGGCTTGCGCGGGCCGGTCCTCGCCTTCGTGACGAGCGACGCCAGCTCGTCCACCGGTTCCACGGCGATCGCGTCGGCCTCGTCGAGGGGCCAATCGATGAACGGCGTCTGCTTGGCCGGCGCCAGGGCGGGCGCGGCGACGTTTTCGGGGGTGGTCTCCCCGGTCTCGGCGACGGTGAAGAACCGGGACACGGCACCCCCCGCCGCGCGGAGCGCGTGCCAGATGCCGGTCACTCCCTGGCGCACCGAGGCCGCGAAGCAGGCACACACGGCGACGAAGGCGACCGCCCCGAGGACGATGCCGGCCCCGGCCGCCCCGATGGCGTTGCGCAGACCGCCGCCGATCTCGGCCCCCACGTACCCGCCGGCGCCGCCGACGACATGCGCCGCGGCCGAGGTGGCGGGGTGGCCGCCGGCGAGATCGCCGAGGCCCGCCGCTGCCACGGCGAGGGCCACAAGAGCCAGGAGCGCGCCGGTGGCGCCGCGCCGGGCGCGACCGCTGACGAGCGTCCAACCGGCGACTAACAGGCCGAGCGGGAGGGCGTCGAGACCCCAACCGAGCCCGGCGGCGCCTTCACGACGGACGCCGATCCCGGCCGGCCCGAGGAGGTTGAAATGGATCGCCAACACCGCGAGGGCGCCGACCACGATGAACAGCCAGCCCCACACCTCGTCGGGCTCGCGGGTCGTCTCGTCGTGGGCTGCGGCGCGCTTCGTCGCCATCACGGACGGGCGGGCGCCTCCCCGCGCGGTGCCGCCCCGCCTGGTCGCGGACGGGGCGGCGGTCTTCCGCCTCCCCGTCTGGGACGAACGGGACTTCGTTGTCGCAGAACCCTTCGCTGCAGCCACAGTACGAACAACGCTAACACCAGCAACGATGCGGGGCGCGGTGCTCCACGCCCAAAATCCGTGTCAGCGGTAGGCGGCGTCGGGGTAGGTGAGGCCGATCTGGCGGCGGCACTCGTCGAGGATCCGCATGATGGCGATCGACTCGTCGAGGGGCACGAGGGGGCTCTCGGTGAGCCCGGCGCGCAGGCAGCGCACCACCTCGGCGATCTCGTGCACGTAGCCGCGCCCCTCGGCCGGCGGCACGACACGGCGGGAAGGACGGCCCTCAACAGCGACCGTGAAGGCGCCGATCTCCTGGAACGCCTCGGTGACCTCGACCCGGCCCTTCGTCCCCGAGAAGACGGCGGCGGTGTTGACGTCCGCTTCGAGGGTGCCGGTGAGCACCGCCGTCGCGCCGGTGGGCCAGGTCATCGCCATGACGACGCTGCGGTCGACGCCCCCCTCGAGATGGGCGAGCGCCCGGATCTCGTCGGGTTCGCCGAGCGTCGCGAAGGCGAGCGTGATCGGGTAGACGCCGACGTCGAGCAGTGCCCCGCCGGCCTGGTTCGGGTCGAAGAGCCGGTGACCGTGCTCCTCGGTCGCGACGAACCCCAGCGCGGCTTGCAGGTGGCGGACCGCGCCGATCTCGCCCGAGGAGAGCACCGCCGTGAGCTCGGCGAAGCCGGGCCGGCAGCGCATCCACATCGCCTCCATGAAAAAGACGTCAGCCGCGCGCGCCGCCCGCACGAGCTCCTCGGTCTGGGCCGCGTCGACCGTGAGGGGCTTCTCGCACAGCACCGGCCGGCCCACCTCGATGCAGTGCCGGACGGCACCGAAATGGGCGGCGTGGCTCGCGCCGACGTAGACGACGTCGACGGCGTCGTCCTCGATGAGGGCGTCGTAGGAGCCGTAGGCGGTGGCGATGCCGTGGGTCGCGGCGAATCGCCGCGCGGACTCCTCTTTGCGGGACCCGACGGCGACGATCTCGCAATCCGGCGTGAGGCGGATCTCGTCGACGAGCGTGGCCGAGATCCTCCCGGTGGCGAGGATCCCCCAGCGCACTGGGCGGTCGGACGGCAACGGCGCGGGCACCGGCCGCCTCAGCTGGTGGTTCGAACGGGTCTGATCCACCCACCGTAGCCAAGGACGGGCCGGTGCGCGCTGGCCGCGCCCGTTCCGAGCCCTGGGACGGCACCGGCCCGCCCCAATGCCCACAACCGCGCACTGGGGTCGCAGGACGCTTCCCGGCCGAGCTCCGATCCGGTCTGGTGACGATGTGGTCGTTGGCTGGGGAGCCGCGCACCCACCCGTCGCCCGGCGGACGGTTGGCCTCGGCGCGGGACTGACATGAATTGCCCCCCCTTGTGACACGTTTGCGTGTTCACTAACCTCACTGTTATGCACCAGCCTCGTGGCTCACTCATTAATCGGGAGGTGCCGGACCTCGCCCCGACGATCTACCGGCAGCGCCTGGTCGTCGAGGGCTGCCCCGCGGCGCCGATCGACGACGGCACGATCCGCCGCTACCTCTCCGGGCTCTCCGACGTCTGCGGGATGAAGCGCCTGATCGAGCCCGTCACCCACCGCTCCGACACCTACGGCTGGGCCGGCTGGGTCCACTGGGAGTCCTCCGGTGCACATTTCTACGCCTGGGAGCAGCCGCTCCTGTTCTTCAGCGTCGACGTCTACACGTGCTCGCCGTTCGACGCCGAGGAGGTCGTCGCCTACACGAGGTCGTTCTTCGGTGCCGACGAGATCGTCTCCCGGAACTTCTGAGAGCCGTGAGGCGGCCGTGACGACCCTCGACGCCAGGGCCGCCGAGCTCGAGCGCCTCGCCCGCTCGGTCATCGGCGGCGACGCGCGCCAGCCGTTCGGCGCCTACGTCTTCGGGGCCGACGACCCGGCCGCCGAGCTGGGTCGCAGCGTCGAACGGGCGGTCTTCCTCGAGGCGTTCGGCAACACGCCGGAGCTCCTCGCGGCCGAGTACGGGTCGTACGAGGCGTCGAGCCTGTTCTTCACGGTCCTCGACCACCGCCGGTTGTGCCCGGCCGGCGTGATCCGGATCATCGTGCCGACGGAGCACGGTCCCGGACTGAAGACGCTGAACGACATTGAGCCGCTCTGGCACGAGTCGGCGGAGTCGATCCTTTCCCGTAGCGGGATCGGGCTCACGTTGGGCCGGACCTGGGACATCGCGACCCTTGCCATCGACCCGGGGTACCGCAGCGCCGCCGCGACCGGGCTCGTCGCGATGGGCCTGTACCAGTCGATCGTCCGCACCGGCGAAGCGCTCGGCGTCGAGTGGATGGTCGCGATCCTCGATCGCGCCGTGTTCCGGATGTCCAAGGCCCGCTTCCACCAGCCGTTCTTCGCTCTCGCGGAGGGCCGCCCATATCTCGGCTCGCGCGACAGCCTGCCGATCTACGGCTGCGTCTCGGACTGGCGCCGCCGGCTCGCGATCGAGGACCCGGCGATCC
This sequence comes from Acidimicrobiaceae bacterium, assembly GCA_003159795.1. Classification (GTDB taxonomy): domain Bacteria; phylum Actinomycetota; class Acidimicrobiia; order Acidimicrobiales; family Bog-793; genus Bog-793. The sequence continues at coordinate 10,439 of PLPK01000081.1, forward strand.
ACGGGATCATCTACGAGGGTGTCGGCATCGAACCGGCGCTGCGCCCCCTCGACCTCGTCGAGTCGACCGAGCTGGCGCAGACGATCTTCACCGCGCCCGAGCTCAAGCTGAAGGGCGCCGCGAGGTCCTTCTCTCGGCGAGCTCGTGGTTCGCCGGGAGCAGAACCGGTACGGCCGGCTGCCGCCGCTCCGCCGCTGCGTAGGGCTGCGTCCGCGTGAGCAGCCCGAGCACGTCGATGATCTGGTCGGCACGGGCGGGGCGGGCGTAGAAGTAGCCCTGGGCGGCGCTGCAGCCGAGCTCCATCAGATGCCGGGCCTGTTGGGCCGTCTCGACACCCTCGACGATCGTCTGGATCCCCAGCGCGCTGCTCATCGCGACGATCGCCGCGATAAGCGACTCCGAGGCCACGGGCTCGCCGTCCGACATGTCGGCGACGAAGCTCTGATCGATCTTCAAGATGTTGATCGGCAGGCGCTGCAGGTAGGCGAGCGACGAGTACTTCGTCCCGAAGTCGTCGACGGCGATCTGGATGCCGAGGCGGCGTAGCGCCGTCAGCGAGGCGATCGAGAGCTCGGGGTTGCTCATCATCTCGGACTCGGTGAGCTCGAGCGTGAGCGCCGAGCCCTCCAGCCCGTGCACGACGAGGGCACGCCCGACCCGCTGCACAAGCAGCTCGTCCTGCAACTGGAGCGCCGAAAGGTTGACCGCCGCGGTGAGGTGCCCGAAACCCGGGATGGCGCGGCAGACGACGAGCTGACGGAGCGCGTCGTCGAGGACCCAGCTGCCGATCTCGCCGATGAGGTCGCTCTCCTCTGCGATCGGGATGAAGCGCTTCGGCAGGAGCACGCCGAGCGTCGGGTGCGCCCAGCGGACGAGGGCCTCGAAGCCGAGCACCTCGTTGTGGCCCATCCGCACGATCGGCTGGAACACGAGGTGGAGCTCGTGGCGCTCGACGGCGCGGCGCAGGTCGCGTGCGATCTCGACCCGTTCGGTTAGGTGGACGCGCATCGAGTCGTCGAAGACGGCGACCGCGTCGCGACCGGCCTCCTTGGCCTGGTGGACGGCCGTGTCGGCGTCGCGGATGAGCACCTCGGGATCGAACGAGGCGTCCGGGGTCGCGAAGGCCATCCCGATCGACGCCGTGACGAACAACTCCGAACCGTCGATGCGGAACGGCGCCCGCAGGCACCCGCGCAACCGGTTGGCGAAGGCGCGGGCCTCGGAGACACCGACGCTCCCGCCGAGCACGACGACGAACTCGTCGCCGCCGATCCGGCTGACGAGATCGCCGGCGCGGGAGTTCTCGGCGAGACGCCTGGCGACCTGGACGAGGAGCTCGTCGCCGTGGCGGTGGCCGAGGGTGTCGTTGATGAGCTTGAACCGGTCGAGGTCGAAGAACATCAGCCCGATCGGCGTCCCCCGTGACGACGACCGCGCCGCGAGATCGCTGAGGTGCTGCTCCATCGCCTGGCGGTTCGGCAATCCGGTGAGGGCGTCGTGCAACGCCCGGTAGATGAGGCGCGCCTCCGAGTGCTCGGCCGACTGCACCGCCTGGAGGATCTGCAGGATCGCCACCGTCGTTAGGGCGACGATGATCGCGAACAGCGCCAGCCGTTCGGTCGTCGGGTACCGCCGCTCCTGCAGCACGAGCAGTGCCGGGACGAAGAAGGCGATCCCGACGAGCGCGATGCGGCCCGGGGTCCACCGCGGCGCGCGCTTGTCGGCGGGCTCGGTGAGCGTGCGCATCGAGGGATCGAGCGCACAGGTCGCCGCCCCGGCGAAGGCGATCACGTAGGGCAGGTCGAGGATGTTGACGGGGATGCTGACGAGGTGGATCTCGGCGAACATGTAGAGCGCGTCGCCGACGAACATCGAGAGCAATCCGGCGATGAGGAAGCGGTCCGCCGTGCACCGCTCGCGGCTCGTGGCGAAGGCGATCTGCAGCGTCATGATGAGCAGGAAGAGCGAGGCCGCCGGGTAGAGAACGAGGATCAGCTTCAGGTCCACCGGCGTGCCCCGGCGCGCCAGCACGGGCTCGATCACGTACACGAGCGAGCAGGCGAGCACGGCGAGCGACGCGATGACGGCGTCGTAGATGATGCCGAGGCGGTGGCGCGTCGACCCGGTGCGGGCCCGGACGATGACGATGAGCGCCGCGCCCAGGATCGCGTAGCCCGGCAGCACGATGAGATCCGGGATGAGCGAGCGGTGCGCCGTGAGGACACCGAGCGTGTGCAGGTCGTCGCGGGCGATGCCGCCGGCTACAAAGAGCATGAAGGCGGTGAGCGCCATGAACCACGGCAGGCGTTTCGCCGGGTGGTAGCGGTGGACGCCGAACGCGATCGCCCCGATCGTGCCGGCAGTCGCCAAACCGAAGGCCACTCCCTCGGTCGCATCGACGAGGGCGAGGGCGACGAGGACCACCCAGACGCCCGCCACGACGAGGCGGCGGCGCGTGACGACGAAGATCCCGAGGCGCTTCGAGGCGGTATCGGGCTGCGGCGAGTTCTCCCTCCGGGTCAGGACCGCCACACCTATCACCTCCTCGCCTTGTCCCCCGCCTAACGGCACGTCAGCGATTCGTCTTAAGGGTTCGGTGCCCAATGGCGGGCCAGAATCCCAGTTACCACGTAGCGTGATCATCTAACCACCCTTAGTGATGCTACTCCCCGTCTCGCCGGCCCGGGCAGCCCCGACGCCGGATACTGAGCCCAGCGGCCCTCCCCATTGGTCCGCCGCCACAATCGGCAACGCAGCCGACTCCTCCTCCCACCGCACCGCCGCGCCCCGCGCAGCGCCCGCTTTCCCGGCTTTTGCCATGTCCCCGATGCACGAAAACATGGGCATCCGGTCGGCTGTCGATTGTGCCTATTCGCGGCACTCCGTAGTCACATTACCACTGAGAGTGACTTTTTGAGGAAGTCCTGAAATTGGGGCTACCGCTAGTCAATACGAGTTGCCTATGATGCAAATGTGCTAGGAGTAGACACTGAAGCTGATGGGGCACGAATTGCTCATATGTCACGCTGCGTGCCCGCGCGGTGGCGATGCGTGGCGGCTGTCCCCAGCGGGCTGGTGGGACAGTGACCGCCGAACTCGTCGAGCAGCCGGCTGAGGCCGTCGCCGGGCGCTTCTTTTACACCGCGCCCTCCTATGCCAGTCTGTGGGATCACTTCTGGGCGACGCGTGACGAGCTCAGCCGCAACGACCTCCTCCTCGCCTACGAGCCCATCGTCCTCGTCGTCATCGGCCAGCTCCCGGGATCGGTCCGCGCCCACTGGGACCGCGGGGACCTCGTCGGCTTCGGCATCCTCGGTCTCGTCGCCGCGATCGACCGCTTCGACCCGGCGTCGACGATCGAGCGCTTCCCCGGCTACGCCTCGCTCCGGATCCGCGGCGCGATCTACGACGAGCTGCGCCGGCTCGACTGGCTCCCCCGCTCGGTCCGCAAACGCGTGTCCGAGTACCAGTCGACCGCCGACGAGCTCGGCCACCGGTTCGGGCGTGCGCCCGTCTCCTCCGAGGTCCTCGACACGATGGGCGTCCTCGGCGCGGCGCGCCAGGCGGTCCTGTCGGGCCTGCAGTCCTCGCAGCTGCTCCACCTCGACCGCGTCGTCGAGGTCGAGGGGTCCGACGGCACGATCCGCCTCTGCGACGTCCTGCCCAGCCAGGACGGCGGCGATCCCGAGACGGCCCTCGTCGAGTCCGAGGAGGTCGCGGCGCTCCGCCGCGCCATCGACGAGCTCCCCGAGCGCCAGCGCCGGGTCATCAGGCTCCACCTGTTCGAGGGTTTCACCTTCGAGCAGATCGGCGCCCAGCTCGGCGTCACCGCCTCACGGGTCTGCCAGATCGAGGGCACAGCGATCCGGACGCTGCGCGTGCTCCTCGGGAGCTTCGCCGACGAGATCCTGCCCGTCGGCACGGTCTAAGACCGCGGGCGACCCTCAGGTCTCCATCACGACCGGCACGATCATCGGCCGGCGCTTCGTCCGTTCGTTCACGATCTTGCCGACGGCGCGACGCGCCGCCCGCCGTAGTGCGTCCGCCTCGCGTGAGCCGCTCTCGACGACCTCGGCGACGGCCTTCACGACGGCGGAGCGGGCGTCGTCGAGCAGTTCCTCGGCCTCGGGCGCGTGCACCCAGCCCCGCGTGATGATCTCCGGCCCGGTGACGATCTCCCCGGAGCGGGAGTCGACGGCGAGCACGACGACGACGACACCCTCCTCGGCCAGCACCCGCCGGTCGCGCAGCACCCCCATGCCGACATCGCCGACCACCCCGTCGACGAAGAGGTAGCCCGCCGCCTCCTCGCCGTCGAAGTCGATCCGCTCGTCGGTGAGCCGCACGGCGTCGCCGTCCTCGCACAGGAGCACGCTGCGCTCGTCGACCCCCATCTCGATCGCCAGGCGGGCGTGCCGCAACAGGTGCCGGTACTCCCCGTGCACCGGGATGAAACACTGCGGACGGGCGACGTTGATGAGTGTCGCCAGCTCGCCCTGCTTGCCGTGCCCGCTCTCGTGGACATGGGCGATGCCCGAGTGGATGATGTTCGCCCCGCGACGCGCGAGCCCGTCGATCACCTTGGCGACGGCCCACTCGTTACCGGGGATGGCGTGGCTCGAGAGCACGACGATGTCCCCTTCGGCGACGGTAAGCCGGCGACTCTCACCCGCGGCGAGCAACGACAGCGCCGACATCGGCTCGCCCTGGGACCCGGTCGAGATGACGCAGACCTCGCCGGGCGAGAGCTCGTCGACCTTGTCCACGTCGATGAGCGAGCCCGGCGGGATCGAGAGCAGTCCGAGCTCGCGGGCCAGTGCCACGTTGCGCAGCATCGACCGCCCGAGCAGCGCGATCTTGCGCCCGTTGGCGATCGCCGCGTCGGAGAGCTGCTGGATCCGGTGGATGTGGCTCGCGAAACAGGCGACGAGCACCCGGTGCTCCGGGTGCTCGACGAAGATCTGGCGGAGCGTCTCGCCGACGGTGCGTTCCGAGCGCGTGAACCCGGGCTCCTCGGCGTTCGTCGAGTCCGACAGCAAAAGGCGGATGCCGACGGTGTCGGCGAGCGACCCGATGCGCGCGAGGTCGGTCCGGCGGCCGTCGACGGGCGTGAGATCGAGCTTGAAGTCCCCCGAATGCAGCACCACGCCCTGGGGCGTGTGGAAGGCGACGGCGAAGCCCTGCGGCACCGAGTGCGTGACCGGGATGAACTCGACATCGAACGGGCCGATCTTCCGGCGCTCCCCGTCGGCGACGGTGATCAGCTCGGAGCGCCCCGCTGAACCGGAGTCCTCGAGGCGCGACTGGGCGAGACCGAGGCTGAGGGCCGAGCCGAAGACCTTCGTCTCGATGTCGCGCAGCAGGAACCCGAGCCCGCCGATGTGGTCCTCGTGGCCGTGGGTGAGCACGATCCCCTCGATGCGCCCGGCGTTCTCTCTCAGGTAGGAGAAGTCGGGCAGGACGAGGTCGACGCCGGGCATCTCCTGGTCGGGGAACATGATCCCGCAGTCGAGGACGATGACCCGGCCGTCGTGCTCGATGGCCGCGCAGTTCCTCCCGATCTCCCCCAGACCACCGAGGAAGACGAGCCTGACTTGCTCAGCCACCGAAGCTCCGGGTGTGGCGCCAGTCGTCGAGCTCGGCGAGCACGGCCCTGGCACGTTGCTCGAGTCCGGAAGGGGCCGGACCCATCGGCAGGCGGCACTCGCCGCCGGGCAGCCCGAGTGCCCGCAGTACGGCCTTCAGGGGCACCGGGTTGGGGGCATCGTCGCTCGACTCGTAGACGAAGCTCGGGATGAGCGCCCGGGCGATCTCGAGCGACCCTTCCACGTCGCCGGACCGGAAGCGCGTGATCATCTCGCCACACTCGACGCCGCACCAATGGGTCGCGACACCGATCAGCCCGACGGCCCCGACGCTCAGCAGCGGCAGGGTCATCAGGTCGTCGCCGGAGTAGCACTCGAAATCCGCAGGCGCGCGCGCGAGCAACCGCTCCGTGGCGGGCGCGTCGCCGGCCGCGTCCTTCAGGCCCACGATGTTGTCGACCTCGGAGGCGAGCTCCAGGATCGTCTCGGACGCGATCTTGCGTCCCGTGCGAACGGGGATGTCGTAGAGGATGACCGGCAGGCTCGTCGCCTCGGCGATGGCACGGAAATGGGCCACGAGGCCGGCCTGCGAGGGCCGGTTGTAGTACGGGGTGACGGCGAGGACGCCGTCGACCCCGGCGACGGTCGCCAGCTTCACGAGTTCGACCGAGTGCCGCGTGTCGTTCGACGTCGCCCCCGCGAGCACTGGGACGTTGACCGCCGAGGCGACGGTCCGCCACAGCGACACGCGCTCGTCGTCCGACAACGTCGCCGCCTCGCCGGTCGACCCGGTGACGACGAGGCCGTCGCTGCCGTGCTCGACGAGGTACTTCGCCAGCGTCGCGGCACCGACGAGGTCGACGCCGGCGGACCCGTCGAACGGCGTCGCCATCGCCGTGAGGACGGTGCCGAACCGGGGTGGACGCGGAGCGGTCACCTCCTGACGCTACCGCACCCGCCCGCCGACGGACCTGCCGGCACGCCGGGGACGAACCCGCCGGAAACTGGGGAGGATCCCGGCCCCCGGAGACGCAGCCTGGGAGCCGGGGTCCACGACCCCGAGCGAGGCGATCGTCAGAGCTCCGCCGCCTCCGACACCTTGCGGCCGTGCCACAGGCCCGCCAGCACGAGCACGAGCATCAGCCCCGCCGCGCAGAACGCCGCGAGCGCCGCATCGCCGGCGATCTGGCCCATCTGCCAGAAGGCGTAGGCGCTGAGGAGAAGACCGCGCAGCGTCTGGCCCTGGAACAGGACCTGCACCTTGGCGGCCAGTTCCTTGTTGTTCGGGTGGGCGAGCGCCTGCTCGCTCGCCTGCGCGTAGGTGAGGCCGTGGTCGATCTCGGTCACGTGGACGCCGATGAAGTGGTCGGCCCACACCTCGGCCTGCTGGCCGTTGGTGAGCTGCTGCCCCGCGTACGGGTCGAGGTACGGACCGATCTTCGGGCTCGCGAGCGCCGTGCTCCCCTTCGGCGGGAAGTAGATCTTCTGCTCGGCGAGCTGATTGTGGACCTGACCCGACAGGTAGCTCCCGCCCCAGGCGAGAAGCGAACCGGCGGCGATGAGCACGACCATCACGACGAGCCCGCCCATGGTCACGAGTCGGTCAAAGGTCTTCCTGCGCATGCCATCCTCCTGGACATCTCAAAGCTGTCAGCTGGAAGGTCCACCCCCCGCCTCGCCGACACCGGCCGGCGGGCCGGGAATTCCTCCCCCGGCCAGAACGCGCCCGGCTGATCGACGAACACTGCTGGCGAGTCGCGCCGTCACGCCCGGCCCCCGACCGATCCGGCGCCCGAATTCACGCCGGTTCCTGGATGGTCCCACACGCAGAAACCGCCCCCCGTGGCGACGGCCCGAGACGGGCAGACGCCGGGGCCCGGTCCGTGTGGACCGCCCGACAACGGTTTCTCCGTCCCGGCCGAGCATATCGGCGGCCTTCTTGTTTCCGGCCTTCCGCCGGCGCCGGCGTGAGCGCGCGCACGCCCGGGGGCGTGCCGGCGACAGCGTGCCTAAATGCCGAGCAGCGCGTCGAGCCCGACGGTGAGGCCGGGGGTCGACGCGACCCTCCGGCACGCCAGCAGGACACCGGGCATGAACGAGTTCCGGTCGTAGGAGTCCTGCCGGATGAGGAGTGACTGGCCGGGCCCGCCGAAGAGCACCTCCTGGTGGGCGACGAGACCGGCGAGCCGGACCGAGTGGACGTGGATCCCGTCGGCCGTGACGCCGCCGCGCGCCCCCTCGCAGGAGACCGTCGTCGTCGCGTCCTCGCCGAACGGGCTGGCCCCCGACAAGGCACGGACCGCGCCGATCCGGCGCGCCGTCTCGAGCGCGGTGCCCGAGGGCGCGTCCTTCTTCTGGTCGTGATGGAGCTCGATCACCTCGACGCCGTCGAAGAAGGGAGCCGCCAGCTCGGCGAAGCGCATCATCAGAACCGCCGAGAGCGAGAAGTTGGCGGCGACGATCGCGTTCGGCCGGCCCGACGGATCGAAGGCGGCCCGCAGCCGGTCGAGTCCCGCGGCGTCGATCCCCGTCGTCCCGCAGACGGCGTGGATGTCGTGTGACGCGCACCATTCGAGATTGCCGACCGCCGCCGCCGGTTCCGTGAAGTCGACCGCGACCTCGGCACCCGCCGCCTCCAGTGCGTCGATCGAGCCAGCGGGAACGAGCCCACCGACCGGGACACCGCAAGCGCGTGGATCGACGGCGGCGACGAGCTCGAGGTCGGACGTGGCCGCGACGGCGGTGCACACCGTCGCCCCAAGCCTCCCGCAGGCCCCCAGCACACCGACCCGGATCATCTCGGCGCCAACCTACCCCGCCCGCCGGCCGGCACGTCCGCGCTTCGGGCGGGCGGGCGCGTAGCGGGTGGTTCCGGCTGGGCCGGGGCCGTGCCAGCCGGTACGATGGCTCGTCCGCCCTGCGCGACGGTTCTGCGCGGAACGGATTCCAATAGGGTCGTGATCGTCTGGTCCCGAACCGTCCACGGCGCTGTGTGCCGAGGTCGTGGGTGCCCGGGAGGGTCGAGTAAGGAGGTCATCCGTCGATGTCTGCCATGACAGCGGACGGGGCGTCGCCCGCGCCGGTGCTCGAGGTGGAGAACCTCCACACGGAGTTCCACCTCCGCACCGCCAACGTGCGCGCCGTCGACGGGGTCTCGTTCCACGTCAACCCGGGCGAGTGCGTCGGGCTCGTCGGCGAGTCCGCCTGCGGCAAGACGACGGTCGGGCTGTCGATCATGAAGCTGCTGCCCAACGTCGGCCACGTCACCGGGGGCTCGATCCGGCTGTTGGGGCGCGACCTCGCTCCCTATAGCGAGGGCCAGATGCGCACCGTGCGCGGCAACGAGATCGGGATGATCTTCCAGGACCCGATGACCTCGCTGAACCCGACCTGGAAGATCGGCCGCCAGATCGCCGAGGTCGTGCGCCTGCACCGCGGGGTCACCCGGGCCGAGGCGTACGAGCGGGCGCGCGAGACCCTCACCCTCGTCGGCATGCCGCGCCCCGCCGAACGGCTCAACAACTACCCGCACCAGCTCTCCGGGGGGCTGCGCCAGCGCGTGATGATCGCCATCGCTCTCGCCTGCGAGCCGAAGCTCCTCATCGCCGATGAGCCGACAACGGCCCTCGACGTCACCATCCAGGCGCAGATCCTCAACCTGATCGACGAGCTGCGCGACCGACTGAAGATGGCCGTGATCATGATCACCCACGACCTCGGCGTGATCGCCGCAAGGAGCGACCGGGTGATGGTGATGTACGCCGGCAAGATCATCGAGTCGGCGACGACCGAGGAACTCTTCGGCTCAATGCGCCACCCGTATTCCGAGGCGTTGCTCGAGTCGATCCCCCGCCTCGACCAGGACCGCGCCCGCCGGCTCTTCTCCATCTCCGGCCTGCCGCCGGACCTGTCGCGGACGCTCGTGGGCTGCCGCTTCGCCCCGCGCTGCAGCTACGCAACCGACGAGTGCCGCCGCGACGAGCCACCGCTCTCGCTGCGCGCCGCCCTGTCGGCGGGCGCATCACCCGACCCGGCGTCCGGCCCGGACGCCGTCGCGGGCAGCGAGGCCCACCTGTTCGCCTGCTACCACCCGGTGAGCGTCAGCAGGGAGGAACGGCTCGCCCGCCGCGGGATCGCCCCCACCCACGACGGCGCCGCGACGGTGCCCGCCGTGCCGAAGCGCACCGAGGCGGCGGAGCTCGCCTTCAAAGGAGAGGAGGCGCTCGAGGTCGTGGACCTCGTGAAGGACTACGCCGTCGTCTCCGGGGCCGTCATCCAACGCAAGATCGGAACCGTCCAGGCGGTCTCGGGGGTCTCGTTCTCCGTGCGCCGCGGCGAGACCTTCGGGCTCGTCGGCGAGTCGGGTTGCGGCAAGACGACGATCGGTCGTCTCGTCGTCGCTCTCGAGCACCCGACCTCGGGAACGGTGCGCTACGAGTCGACCGAGATCACCAGGCTGCGGGGGCGGGCGCTGCGGAAGGGCCGGCGCGACCTGCAGATGATCTTCCAGGACCCGTACTCCTCACTCGACCCGCGGATGCGGGTGAAGACGATCGTGCGCGAGCCGCTCGTCGTCCAGGGGATCGGCAACCGCCGGACACAGAACCAGCGCGTCGTCCAGCTCCTCGGCGAGGTCGGCCTCTCCGCCGGCGCGGCCCAGCTGTACCCGCACGAGTTCTCGGGCGGCCAGCGGCAGCGCATCGGCCTCGCACGGGCGCTGGCGCTCAACCCGAGGCTCATCGTCGCCGACGAGCCGGTCTCGGCGCTCGACGTCTCGATCCAGGCCCAGATCCTCAACTTGATGCGGGACCTGCAGCAGCGTCACGACCTCACCTACATCGTGATCTCGCACGACCTCGCCGTCGTGAAGTACCTCGCCGACCGGATCGGCGTCATGTACCTCGGCAAGCTCGTCGAGACCGGGCCGGCGATCGAGGTCTACGGACACACCGCCCACCCGTACACGCAGGCGCTCATCGACGCCATCCCCGTCCCGGACCCGGTCGTCGCCCGGGCGAGCCACCATGCCACCGTGCGGGGCGAGCTCCCCTCTGCGATGGCGCCACCATCCGGCTGCCGGTTCCGCACCCGCTGCCCGTTGGCGCAGGAAGTCTGCGCCGCCGAGGAGCCCCCGCTCCGGCTCGTGGGGAGCGAGCACCTCACGGCGTGCCACTTCCCCCTCCAGGCGCCCGTCGGGGGTGAGGTCGTGACGAGCGCGGCGTCGGCGGGATCAGCCGGCTAATCGACTCGGCCCTTCGGCCGGCAAACCCCGGACGGGGGACCCGGCCTAGCGGCGCTGCAGCCGGACCTCGAAGGCGTCGCGCAGGGCGTCGCCAACGAAGTTGAACGCCACGACGACGAGCACGATCGCCGCCCCGGTCGGGTAGATCTGCCACCAGTAGCCGGCCAGCGCCCAGTTCACGGCGTTGGCGAGCATCGAGCCCCAGTCGGTGAGCGGCAACGGCACCCCGAGGCCGATGAAACCGAGGGCCGCCATCAAGAGGATCGCGTCGGCGACCTGGAAGGTCGCGTTGACGACGATCGTCCCGATCGTGTTCGGGATGATGTGGCGCACGACGATCCGCCGCCCGGTCCCGCCCATGACGCGCACAGCCTGGACGTACTCGCGGACGCGTAGCGTCAGCGCTTCACCACGGACGAGCCGTGCCGGGCCCAGCCACGCCGTAAAGCCGATCACGAGGATGATGAGCGAGAGCGACGGCTTGAAGATCACCGCCAGGGTGATGATGAGGAAGAGCAGCGGCACGGAGAGCAGCACGTCGACGATGCGCATCATGAGGGCGTCGACCCACCCGCCGAAGAAGCCGGACACCGCCCCCCAGATCACGCCGATCGCCGTGGCGAGACCCGCCGCGGCGAAGCCGACCTCGAGCGAGACCTGGCCGCCGTACATGATGCGGCCGAGCATGTCGAAGCCCGTCGCGTCCGTGCCGAGCGGGTGCGCCCACGACGGCGCGCAGTTCTGACAGCCGTACAAGAGGGCGTTGTTGGCGTTCGTCTGGTTCGTCGAGTAGAAGACCGGGCCGAGATAGCAGAACAGCACCATCAAGATGATGACCGCCGCGCCGATGACGGCGAGCTTGTTCTCGAAAAAGACGCGCAGGATCTGCATGCCGATGCTGCCGGTCGAGACGCCTTCGCCGCCCGACGGGCCGTCGAATCCCTGACCCGGGGCGAGCGCGGCCTCCTCGAGCGGGAGGTTGCCCATTCCCGCTCCGGTCTGGATCGCCATCACGAGCCTCCTTGGGCGACGGGATTACGTGTAACGCACACGGGGATCCACGATTGCGTAGAGGATGTCGGCGAGCAGAGAACCGGCCACCGTGGCCAGCGTCACGACGAAGGTGGTGCCGAGCAGCACCGGGATGTCCTCGTTCAGGGCCGAGTTCACCGTGAGAAGTCCCATGCCAGGGAAGTTGAACACCGTCTCGGTGATGAGCGCCCCGCCAATGATCCCCGGGAGCGACAGCCCGATCAACGTGATGATCGGGATGAGCGCGTTCCGCAGGGCATGGCGGAAGAGCACGCGCCCGCTGCTGGCGCCCTTGGCGCGGGCGGTGCGGATGTAGTCCTGGGTCATCGCCTCCATGAGCGATGAGCGCATGTAACGGCTGAAGGCGGCGATGGTGAGGGCTGACAGCGTGAGGATCGGCAGGACCAGCGCGCGGGGGTCCCCGATGATCGAGCCGACGGTTTGGCCCTGGGGCGCCTCGGTCGGGAACCAGTGGAAGTCGATCGCGAAGTACAAGATGAGTAGCTGCCCGAGGAGGAACGCCGGCATGGAGTAGCCGATGAACGAGAGCCCCGTCAGCGTGTAGTCGACCGGCTTGTTCCGCCGGACGACCTGGAGCACGCCGAGCGGCACGGCGACGATGAGCGCGAACACCGTCGCCAGGCCGACCAGCACGAGCGTCTTCGGCAGGCGCTCGCCGATCACCGTCGTCACGCTCTGGTTGAACTGGTAGGAGTAGCCGAGGTTGAACGACTCGATGAGCCCGCGCAGGTACTGGTAGTACTGATCCCAGATCGGCAGGAACAGCCCGTTCGCCACCTTGAACTGGTAGACCTCGGCGGCGGTCGCGCGGGGCCCGAGCGCCGCCCGGGCGTAGCCGCCCGGGATCACGTGTTCGAGTAGGAAGACGAGCAGCGTCACGCCGAGGACGACGATGAGCGCCTGGCCGACCCGGCGGATCAGGTACCCAGTCAGCTGCGATCACTCCCTGTCGTCATGTCGTCATGCCGTCATCTCGTCGCGCGCGTGCCGCTGGGCGGCTGCCCGTCGGCCAATTCTTGCAGGCCGCCGGGGGCACCTCATCTCGCCCTCCGGCTAGTCGTTCGAGAAATGTAGTCGAAAGCGGCCGGGCCGGTCCCGGGAATCCCGGGGCCGGCCCAACCGCCCGATGTTGCCCTGTTGCTTACTGCCTTACCTCGTGAAGTACCAGTTCTCCGGGGTGAGCATGAGCAGCGGGTTCAGCGGCGTCACGCCCTGGAGGTTCTTGGCCACCTCGACGAGCGAGTAGGCCCCGCTCGGCTCCCAGATCACGGGGAGCACCGTCGCGGTGTAGTTCTCCCAGCGGGCGAGGGTCGAGGTTCCGAAGTTCGTCGCCTTGATCAGGCTGTCCATGAAACTGTTCGAGTACGACCCGGCGTTCGACGCCGCGCCGGTCTCGAAGAGGTCCTCACCGCTCGGCCAGTAGTCCGGCGAGTAGCTCCAGCCGCCCCACCAGCTCATGCTCCAGGTGCAGGTCGAACCCTTGCATGGAAGCGAGGTGCCGTAGACCTCGTCGAACGTCTCGGCGGTCGCCGTGACGTGGATCCCGACTGCCGACCACGAGGAGACCTCGGCGTCCACCGTCTGGACCGTGGCCTCGTTGCCACTCGAGTACAGCATCTGGAAGTTGAGCGGCGTCCCCTTCGGAACACCGCACTTCGACGCGGTGGCACAGACGTCCGTGCCATTCGCGTTGATGGTCCAGCCGTGCTCCACGAGAAGCGACTTCGCCTTGGCCGGGTTGTACGGGTACGGGTTCTTCTCCTCGAACTTCGTCACGAACGAGTTCTTCGGAAGAACCGGCACCGGCCCGTAGCCGGGCACGCCGTAGCCCTTGATGATCTTCTTGATCAGCAGAGGCTGATTGATCAGCATCTGCAGCACCTGGCGGAAGTAGAGCTGGTGGTAGATCGCGCCCGCGTAGCCGCCGTCATCGACGGAGTTGAAGTTCAGCGGGAAGTACGTGATGCCCCAGGTGTACCAGGGCACCAGGTTGTACTTGCCCGAGACACGCGAGTTGTTCGGCCCGACCTTGGTCGGACTCGGGGCGGCAACGGTGATGTCCTCCGACGGGATGTAGCCGACGGAGATGTTCCCGGTGACCAGGTCGTTGAACTCAGACGTCCCCGAGGTGAAGGGCAGCTCGGTAAAGGCCGACAACGTCGGCTTCACCGGGCCGGAGTACGACGGGTTCGGCTTCATCGTGAGAAGGCCCGAGGGTTGGAACGACGTGAGGTGCCACGGTCCGTCGACGACCTGCCACAGCTTGCTCGTCGCGTACCTGGCGAAGGCGTTGTTCGAGCCCTTCGGGTTGGTCGGGTCGTAGCCGGCTTCCTTGGACAGGAAGTCGAAGACGTTGACGCAGCTCTTCGCGATGGCGTTGCCGGGGACGATCCCGGCCTTCGTCGACTTGGCGACGACCGAGCCATAGGACGCCTTGCCGCAGGACTGCGCACCGGCCTTCTGGGACAGCGTTGTCACGTCCCATGCCATCGGCAGCGGCGTGATCTGGCTGAGCTCGTTGTACACCCACCAGTACGGGTTCACCGACCCGGTGAGCTTGAACACGACGGTCTTCGCGTTCGGCGTGGAGATCGAGGCGACGTCGTCGGGGATGGTCCCGGGGACATAGCCCGCCCAGGTGTCCTTCTCGAGCTTCATGAAGTTCATCCAGAACACGACGTCCTGGGAGGTCACCGTCTCACCGTCGGACCACTTGTAGCTGTTCAGGTCGACGGTCACCGTCTTGCCGCCGTTCGAGAACGTCGGGTACTTGGCGAGCGAATCCGACAGGTTGATCGTCGGGTTCGAGCCGTTCCCGAACCAGTACAGCGGGCGGTACATCAGCATTTGGAACTGCGAGAGGTTGTCGACGCTGAAGTACCGGAACGGCGCAAACGGGAAGATGTAGTTGGGGCTGCCACCCGGGGGCTCAGCGAAGTAGGCCGTTCCGCCCTTCACCTTCGTGACGTGCGGCTTGCTGACCTTCCCGGTCGCCGAACTCACGGGAGCAACCGCGAGCGTCAGGATCATCGATCCTGCGACGGCCACAATCAGTGCACCCCCGAGCAGGCCACGCCGGCCGTGGAAACTTCTCATATGCCCTCCTGACGAAACACCCCGAAAGGACCGCCCCTCCGGGCCCCGCCCCCACGACGTGTGGAGATCTTTTGGAGTGGCATAAAGGTAGCGCGTTCGTAACGTGAGTCGCACATGCACCCTGGCACACCAAATGCGTTGATCGGCCGGCCGGGCCACCCGCCACCGGGGCAGGTCGGGGCACCAAGACCGCGGCCCATTCAACCCGGGACCGTCCCGTCCGGGACCGGCGGCCGGACCGCCGGGGACTCGCGGGCCCAGACCAGGGAAGCCGCCACGAGGGCGACGAGAGGGGCGCCAGCCCCCACGCCGCCGATGAGGGGCTCGAGGATCCTGTCGGCGGGCGAGGTCGGGATGAACAGGCTCGACAGAGCCCGCCGGCGAAGGCGATCGGGACGGACCCGGCGACGAGCCAGCCGACAATCGGCGTGGAGGAACGAGCGCCGCAGGTGCACGAACCCCGCGACTGGACGCACCAAGACCGACGGGCGAGATCGCTCGCGACCGCCGTCTTGGCGTGGACGTGCACAGCGAGGATGAGACGCGGCGCGAGGAGGGCTCCCCCGCCGGACCCGGTGACCCCGACGACGGCACGGGCGGCGAGGCCCGAGATGAGTGCTGCCAGGCTGAACTCCACTGCGTGACTCTATTTAGTGGAGTTTAAGCAGGCGAACGCCCCAGCCGGCAGTCAATTGAGCGGGGCGAAGTCACCCGCGGCGGACGGCCCGACGACGGCGAGCACCCGGCGCCCACCGAGCACTTCGCCGGCGATGGTCCCCACCTCGTCGAGGCTGACGGCATCGATCCGGGCGAGCTGCTCGTCGACCGAGAGCACCTCGTCGAACAACAACAGCCCGGCGCCGATCCGCGACATCCGGTTACCCGAATCCTCCAGACCGAGCAGCAGGTCCGCCGCGACGTGCCCCTTGGCACGGTCGAGCTCGGCCGCGGTGATGCCGGAGCCCGCGCAGTGGTCGAGCTCGGCGACGACGAGGCCGACGACTTCCGCCGCGTTGTCCGGCGACGTGCCGACCGACACGACGAGCGCTCCCGAGTCGGCGAAGGCAACCCGCTCCGAGATGATCGAGTAGGCGAGGCCGCGCTCTTCGCGGATCGACTGGAACAGGCGCGACGAGATCCCCCCGCCGAGCACATGGTTGAGCAGTGCGAGGGCGAACCGGCTCGGGCTCCTGCGCGCCGGTGCCCGCACACCCAGCACGAGGTGCGCCTGCTCGCAGTCCCGGACCGTCACGTCGAGTGGGCGGACCTCGTCGGAGGGGGGAACGCGCTGTGGGCTGGCGCCACCGGCCAGACCCGCGAACCGCCGTTCGAGTCCTTCCCCGATGGAACCGTGGTCGACCTGACCCGCCGCGGCGACGACGAGGTTCGCCGGCCGGTAGTGCACCGCCAGGAACTGGCGGATCTCGTCGACCGTCACGGACCTGATGACCCCGGGGTCGCCGAGGACCTCGCGCCCGAGCGGGTGAGCGGGGAACATCGCGTCGGCGAACCGCTCCTGGGCGAAGTCTGCCGGCTCGTCGAGGTGCATCAGCACCTCCTCCAGGATCACCTGGCGCTCCGAGTCGACCTCCTCGGCGCGCAGCGCCGGGCTCCAGACGATGTCGGAGAGGATGTCGAGACCGAGGTCGAGGTCGTCACCGAGCATCCGGACGTAGAAGGCGGTGTACTCCTTGGTCGTGAAAGCGTTCATGTCGCCGCCGACGGCGTCGACGTCCTCGGCGATCGAGCGTGCGCTCCTCGTCGGGCTCCCCTTGAAGAGCAGGTGCTCGAGGAAGTGCGAGATCCCCGCCTGCGCGCCCGTCTCGTCGCGCGAGCCCGTCCCGACCCAGAAGCCGAGGCACGCCGAGCGTACGTCGACCATGCGCTCGGTGACGAGCCGCACCCCGCAGGGGAGCGTCGAGATCTCGGTCCGGGCCGCACCGCCGTCTGCGGGCGGCCGGCCGGCGGTCGGGCTCAGCGCCGCGGACCGCCGCGCTGGCGGGGTCCGCGGTTGCTCCGCGGCTCACCGGTGGGGGCGCTTGCGGTGCCTGGGCCGAGATCACCGAAATCGTTGGCGATCGTGGCCTCGAACTCGTCTTCGAACGAGACGCGCTTCACGTGGTCGGCCACCTCGCCGCCCGCGGGTTCGCGGCGCGGGCCCCGGTCCTCGGAGCGTTCGCGCCGGGGCGGTCGTGGCGAATCGTCCGACGACGACCGCGCGGGCTCACGGCCGCCGATCGGCTCGCCGTCCTCGCCGACGAGCGCGAGCGAGACCTTCCCCTGCGGGTCGATGTCCTGCACGATGACCTCGACCGACTGGCCGAGCTCGAGGACGTCCTCGACGCGGTCGACTCGGCGTCCGCCGCCGAGCCGCGAGATGTGGAGCAGGCCGTCGCGCCCCGGGAGGATGTTGACGAAGGCCCCGAACTTCGTGATGTTCACGACCTTGCCGGAGTAGGTCTTGCCGACGTCGGCCGCCGGCGGGTCGAGGATCATCTCGATCCGGCGACGCGCCTCGTCGACCGCGACGGACTCCTTCGCGCCGATCGTCACCCGGCCGACCGCACCATCGTCGTCGACCGCGATGTCGGCTCCCGTCTCCTGCTGGAGACTGTTGATCACCTTGCCCTTCGGGCCGATGACCTCGCCGATCTTGTCCATCGGGATCTCGAAGGTGACGATCTTTGGCGCGTGCGGCTTGACCGTCGCGGCCGGGTGGGCGATCGCCTTCTCCATCACGTCGAGGACGATCTGACGGGCCTCGTGCGCCTGGTGCAGCGCCTTGGCGAGCACCTCGGCGGGCAGGCCGTCGATCTTCGTGTCGAGCTGCAACGCCGTCACGACGTCGCGGGTCCCCGCGACCTTGAAGTCCATGTCGCCGAAGGCGTCCTCGGCCCCCAGGATGTCGGTGAGCGTCGTGTACTTGCCCTCGGCGTAGACGAGGCCCATCGCGATCCCGCCGACCGCCGCCTTGATCGGCACGCCGGCGTCCATCAACGACAGCGACGAGCCGCAGACCGACGCCATCGAGCTCGACCCGTTCGAGCTGAGCACGTCGGAGACGAGACGGAGCGTGTAGGGGAACTCGGCCTCGCTCGGGATCACGGGCAGCAGCGCGCGCTCGGCGAGCAGGCCGTGGCCGATCTCCCGGCGCTTCGGGCCGCGCATCATGCCCGTCTCGCCGGTCGAGAACGGCGGGAAGTTGTAGTGGTGCATGTAGCGCTTGGTCTCGTCGACGCTGATCGTGTCGAGCATCTGGTTCATCCGCGGCATGCCGAGCGTGGTGACGTTCAGCACCTGGGTGTCGCCGCGCTGGAACAGGCCCGACCCGTGCACCGTCGGGATCAGGCCGACCTCGGCCGAGAGCGGGCGAATGTCGGTTGGACCCCGTCCGTCGATCCGGACGCCCTCCTCGGCGATGCGCCGGCGCACGATGGTCTTTGTGTGCGACTTGATTGCGGCGTAGATCTCGCGCTCGCGGCCGGCGAACTCGTCGGCCAGCTCGGCGGCGATCTCGTTGGAAGCGACGGTCAGGGCGTCGCTCCGTGCCGTCTTCGTCGTGATGGCGTTCGCCGCGGCGATCGCCTCGCCGCCGACCTCGACGACGCGGGCGAGCACGTCCTCGCCGTAGTCGACGAAGACCTCGTAGGGGATGGTCGGCTTCGCGCCGGCCTTGGCGACGAGCGCGCGCTGCAGCTCGATCGACTCGCGGATCCAGATCTTGGCGGCCTCGAGACCGCCGGCGATGACCTCCTCGGTCACCTTGGGCGCGCCCTGGTCGAAGTAGTCGAAGGCGTGCTCGGTGCCACCAGCCTCGACCATCATGATGGCGATCTCGGCGTCCGGCTCCTCGCCGAGCGCCCGCCCCGCCACGACGAGCTCGAAGGTCGAGGCGTCGCCCTCCTGGTAGGTCGCGTGAGGCAACCACTCGCCCGTCGTTGAGTAGGCGATCCGCACGGCGCCGATCGGGCCGTCGAAGGGGATCCCCGAGAGCATCAGCGCCGCCGAGGCGCCGTTGATCGCCACGACGTCGTGCGGGTTCTCCTGGTCGGCGCCGAGGATCGTGCCGACGATGTGGATCTCGTTGCGGAAGCCGGCTGGGAAGGATGGGCGCAACGGGCGGTCGATGAGACGCGCCGTCAGGATCGCCTGGTCGCTCGCGCGGCCCTCCCGGCGGAAGAACGAGCCGGGGATCTTCCCGGCCGCGTACATCCGCTCCTCGATGTCGACGGTGAGCGGGAAGAAGTCCTGCCCCTCGCGGACCTTGCGGGACGCGGTCGCGGTGACGAGCACCATGGTGTCGCCGATGCGGGCGACGACCGCCCCGTCTGCTTGCTGTGCGAACTTGCCTGTCTCGTACGACAGGTTGCGGCTGGACCCGCTGATCGGGCCCGAAACGGTGATGGCCTCAGCCATATCACTCCTTGGTCACTGGGGCGCCCGCCCGCCAGTTCCCAGTCGTCGGGCTCCCGAACGGGCCGGGGACCCGGCGACTGGCAGCTGGCGCCCGCGGGTGCCGTTGGCTGCCTGCGGTGCTGGCACCTCCCGTTCGACGGAAGGGCGAACACCTCTTCTCAGCCGGGTAGCGCTCCTCGCCTTCCGGCTCTCGCCCCACTGGGCACTCGCCCGGTGGAGATGGCTCGGACCTCTAGCGGCGGAGGCCGAGGCGCGCGATCAAGGCGCGGTAGCGCTCGACGTCGTTCGCCCGCACGTAATCCAGCAGGCGCCGCCTTTGCCCGTTGAGCATCAGCAGGCCGCGGCGGGTGTGGTGATCGCCCTTGTGCAACTTGAGATGCTCCGTGAGACCGTTGATGCGCTCAGAGAGCACCGCGATCTGGACCTCGGGCGAACCGGTGTCGGTCTCGTGCAGCCGGTACTCGGCGATCGTCGCCGCCTTATCGAGCATGAACGTGCAAACCCTCGTAGATCTCGTGCCCCGCCCGCCGGGGTTTCCCCGCGGACCGAGGTCAGGACCGGCATCCGGCACGCGGACACCGTCGCCGACGAATGTCGACGCAGGCAGACTAGCAGCTCCCGCCTCGGGCCGACCTGACGTCGCCCCTCTCGCACGGGCCCCCGGCCCGGCGGCGCCCGTCAGGCCGACAGGACGGGACCCGGCCGGCAGAGTCCGCACGGCCGGTAGCCGGCGGAGCGGGCCGCGGCGAGGTCACCGAAGCCCTGGCGATGGGCGCCGGCGATCCGGCGGGCGCGGTGGCAGCTCGGCAGGCAGACGATCCCCGTCGTCGTGGAACCCAGGTAGTGGACGCCCGCCGCGGCGAGCTCGCCGAGCTCTTCGAGATCCACCCCCTCGGCCCGGAGCAGCGCCTCCTTGCGCGCCGGACCTCCCCCGTAGTTGCCGATCGAGCCGTCCGAGCGGGTGACGCGGTGGCAGGGGATGAGGACGGGCACGGGGTTGCGCCCGAGCGCCGAGCCGACCGCCCGGACCGCCCGGGGCCGACCGATCGCCGCGGCGACCCACGCGTACGACCGCACCTCACCCACGGGGATCCCAAGCGTCGCCTCGAGCACGCCGGCCTCGAACGCCGTGACCCCGGCGAGGTCGAACCGGAGCTTGCGGGCGCGCCCCGAGCGGGCCGCCGCGACGAGACCCGCGAGGGGGCGCTGGGCGGGCACGATCGGGCAACCGAACCGCTCCCGGAACCGGCTCGTGAAGGCGGCCCCTCCACCCGGCGAAGCGAAGTCGACAAGGGCGACGCCGGCGGCCGTCCAGGCGACGTAGATGTCGCCGGCGGGACCGGCAACCGAGGTGTAGTGCGCCACCACCCGATCCGTGAAGTCCCGGGGCGGGCGGACCTCGAGGCGCCTCAGGTCCTCCTCGATCGACCACACGGCAGGTGGGCTCATGGCTGCGGTCTCCCCTTCTCACCACCGGACACGGGCGTGGCCGGCGCCGCGCCCTGCACGCCGTAGGCGGCGCGCAGGGCGGCGAGTCCCCGGGCGACGTGCGATCTCGCCGTCCCCTCGGGGCACTCCAACACGAGGGCGATCTCAGCGAGCGGCAGGCCGACGACGTGGCGGAGCACGACGGCGGTGCGCTGCCTGGCGGGCAGCTCGCCGAGCCGCCGGGCGAGGCCGGCCACCTCGTCGCCCAGCTCGGCGGACTCGGCGGCGTCACGGTGGGACGAGACGGGCTCGTCCACGCGACCGAGCACGTCGGTCCTCGGCCGTCGCGCCGCGTCACGGCGGGCGTTGCGCGAGGCGTTGAGCACGATCGTCACCAGCCACGGGCGCAACCGCAGCTCGCGGATCCGGTCGGGCCCGTAGCCGCGCAGCGCCCGGTAGGCGCGCAGCAACGCCTCGGCCGCGAGGTCCTCGGCGTCGCAGGGCGTCGTGGCCGCCCGGGCCGCCACTGTGAGGACCACCTTCCCGTAGGACTCGACGAGGTCGACGAATCCGGAGTCGAGGTCGTCGGCGAGCCGGCGGCAGATCTCGGCGTCGGCGGTCGCGGTGGCACCGGGCACAACAAGAAGAACACCACCGCGCCGATTCCGCTGCAGCCCGCCACGATCCCGGGACGATGGACCCGCTCCCGCTGCCGGCGCGCTCACAAGCGGACCGGGTCGACCTCCACCCGCACCCCTTCTGTCGGCAGGCCGGCCCCGGCGAGCTCGTCGGCGAGGAGGGACGGGTTCGGGGCCCGCACCCAGAACCGGTCCGGGCCGAGCTGTGCGACCTCGAGGCGGGCAGGCGTCGCGCCGAGCCGGCGCGCGCACTCCTCGGCGCCCGGCCCCGACACGACGGCGAGGGCGGAATACGGCGGCAGGTCGAGGGCGCGGCGCCGCGTCGCTTCGGCCCCGGAGCACAGACCCGGGTCTCCCGCGGCCGCGGCCCGCACGACCTCGTGGTCCGGGATCCGGGTCTGGATGGCGACCGGGCCCCCCGGCCGGCCGCCGGCCGCCGGGGCCCTGCCCCCGACGAGGCGGCTCGCCAGGGCCAGCAGGGCGAGCGCCTCCTCCCCGGCGCGGAACCGCGGGGCGAGGAGCTCCTGGTCGAAATCGAGGAAGACGACCGCCGAGGCGGCTCGCACCCGGTGGAGGACCGCCTCGGTTCCGACGAGGACACCGGCCGCGCCCGCGGCGGTGCGCGTGGCCCCCGAGGAGACCTCCTCCACCGGCTCGCCCACGAGCGCCGCGATCTCCTCGGCGGCCCGTGTCGTGCCGAGCCGCAGCCGCCGCAGGCGCGTCGAGGAGCAGGTGGCGCACACGAACGGCCGCGAGCTCCCGCAGACCGAGCAGTGAAGCGAGGCGATGTCCCCGCCGAGCTCGACGACGGCAGCTCCGCAGCGCTCGCACCGCACGATCGCCCGGCACGCGCCGCAGGCGAGCAGCCTCGCCCGGCCCGTCCGGTTGAGCACGCAGACGACGGGGAGCTCGGGGCGGGATCGGCGCGAATCCCGCACGATCTCGGCGAAACGTGCACTAAAAAGCCCGGACCGCGGGTCGTCCCCGCACCGGTCGATCACCTCGACCGCGGCCCATCCGGCCTGCTCCGAGCCGGGGTCGAGAGTGACGAGCGCCGAGCAGGCGAGGGAGGCGAGCGTCGGACAGGGGCTCACCTGCAGGCATGGCACGCCGGCGCGACGTGCCCGCTCGGCGGCGAGGACCCCCGCGTCCCACGTCGGGGCGCGCTGTTCGACGTAGGACTCCGAGTGGGCGTCGAGGACGACGACGACGCCCAGCCGCGCGACCGGGGCGAACGCCGCAGCCCGTGCGCCGACGACGGTGCAACCTCCCGCCGCGGCTTCGGCCCACGCCTCGGGCTGCAGCGCCACCCTGCAGCCGAGTCGGGCGAGCCGCTTGACGAGCACCTCGGCGTCGCGCCGGGCCGGCACGAGAACGAGGGCGTCACGGTCCCCGGCGGCGGCGAGCGCGGTCACGACGACGTCGAGACGGGGGGCGGCCGGCGGGAGGCGCAGGACCGCTGACCCCGAGCGAAGGGCCCGTCGCGTCGCCTCGGCGACCGCCGACGTGCCCGGCTCCGGCCCCGGCGGGCCGGCCGGCCGGCCGGGCGGCAGGGCGCGAACCAGGCGCGGCGGCGACCCGGCGAGCAGGAACGGCCGCAGCCGGCCGGCGTAGCGCCAAGCACCGAACCGCCCGAGCCCGACGATCTCGGGGGCCGGCCCTGCCGACACGAGATCGAGGATCTCCCGCAGCTCGTAGCCGTCGGGCTCGCGTGCCTCGGCGACGACCCAGCCGCGCACCTTGCGGCCGTGCAGCGGGACCCGCACGATCGAGCCGGGCTCGACCGAAGCGGCGAGGGAATCCGGCACGGCGTAGGCGAATTCCCGGTCGATGCCGGTGACGTCGGGGAGGACCGCGACGACCCGCCGGGGGGGCGGTCCCGACCGGGTCGTCACCGGCTGCTACAGGTCGAGTTCCCGGCGCAGGTCGTCGACGCGGGGTGTCGCCTCCCAGGTGAACTCCTTCTCGGAACGCCCGAAGTGCCCGTAGGCGGCGGTGGCCCGGTAGATCGGCCGGCGCAGGTCGAGGTCGCGGATGATCGCCGCCGGGCGCAGGTCGAAAAGCGCATCGATCGCAGCCTCGATCCGGACCGGATCGACGACGGCGGTGCCGAAGGTCTCGACCATGACCGAGATCGGCCGCGCGATGCCGATCGCGTAGGCGACCTCGATCTCGCACCGCCGCGCCGCACCGGCGGCGACGACGTGCTTGGCGACCCAGCGGGCTGCGTAGGCACCGGAACGGTCGACCTTGGAGGGATCCTTGCCGGAGAAGGCGCCGCCACCGTGGCGGGCCATGCCGCCGTAGGTGTCGACGATGATCTTGCGCCCGGTCAGCCCGGCATCGGCCCGCGGACCGCCGAGCTCGAACACGCCCGTCGGGTTGCACAGAAGCTTGTGGCGCTCGGTGGCGATCTCCGGGGGGAGCAGGGCAAGCAACGGCCGCACCACGTGCTCCGCGACGTCCGGCCCGAGAAGCGTCTCGGGGTCGATGCCGGGCTGGTGCTGGGTCGAGATGAGGACCGTTTCGAGCTCGACGGGCCGGCCGTCCTCGTAACGGACGCTCACCTGGGTCTTGCCGTCCGGCCGCAGGTACGGGAGCACGTTCGCCCGGCGCATCTCGGCGAGCCTGCGCGCCAGCAGGTGGGCGAACCAGATCGGCACCGGCATGAGGTCGGGCGTCTCGTCGCAGGCGAAGCCGAACACCATCCCCTGGTCTCCCGCCCCCTGCTTCGAGAGCTCGTCGACGTCGCCGTGACGGATCTCGGCTGAGCGCGAGACGCCGGCGTCGATGTCGGGGGACTGCTCACCGATCGAGACGAGGACGCCGCAGGTGTTGCCGTCGAAGCCGTACTCCTCGCGGTCGTAGCCGGTCTCGCAGACCGTGTCCCGCACGAGGCGCGGGATGTCGACGTAGCCCTCGGTCGAGATCTCGCCGACGACGCAGACGATGCCGGTCGTGAGGAGCGTCTCGCAGGCGACCCGGCCCATCGGGTCCTGGGCAAGGATGGCGTCGAGGACGGCGTCCGAAATCTGGTCGGCCATCTTGTCGGGATGGCCCTCGGTCACCGACTCCGAGGTGAACGTGTAGCTCGACAAGGCAACTCCTAGCGGTTCTGTGGGTTTCCGGCACTCATCACGGGCGCTGCAGCCGATGGGCGACAGCGTCGAGCACGGCGGCGGCAATCGTAGGCTTCGGCGCCAACGGCACGTCGATTCGGCCGCCTCCGGCCTCGAGGATCGTCACGGCGTTCGTCTCGTGACCGAAGCCGACCCCCGGCGCGCTCACGTCGTTCACGACGATGAGGTCGACGCCCTTGGCGGCGAGCTTGGATGAGGCGCTGGCGACGGCGTCGCCGGTCTCGGCGGCGAAGCCGACGAGGACCTGACCGGGCCGGCGGCGGGAGCCGAGCGCCGCGAGCACGTCCTCGGTCGGCTCGAGCTCGATCTCGGCGAGGCCGTCGGCCTTTTTCAGCTTGGTCGGCGCCACCGTCTTCGGGCGGAAGTCCGCCACGGCGGCGGCCATCACGACGACGTCGGCGTCGTTCGCGCGGGCAAAGACCTCCCGGGCGAACTCGGCGGCGGTCTCGACCGGCACGAACTCGACGCCGGGCGGGGGGGCGAGCGCCGAGGACGAGACGAGGGTCACCACCGCGCCGCGCCGGCGCGCTTCTTGGGCGATCGCGTGGCCCTGGCGTCCCGAGGAGCGGTTGCCGAGATAGCGGACGGGGTCGATCGGTTCGCGCGTGCCGCCCGCCGTGATGAGAAACCGCACGCCCGCGAGCTCGGCCTTTGCCCCGAGGACGGCGGCCGCGGCGGCGACGATGACCGCCGGGTCGGCGAGGCGTCCCGGGCCCTGGTCGCCTCCCGCCAGCCGGCCCGACTCCGGGGGGACGACGACGACGCCACGCCGCACCAGGGTGGCGAGGTTCTCCTCGACCGAGGCGTGTCGCCACATGCCGGCGTGCATCGCCGGGCAGACGACGACCGGTGCCGTCGTGGCGAGCAGCGTCGCGCCGAGCAGGTCGCGGGCGATCCCCGCGGCGTACTCGGCGAGGAAGTTCGCCGTCGCCGGCGCGACGAGGACGAGGTCGGCCGCCTGGGCGAGGTGCGTGTGCGGGATCGGATCGTGCGGGTCGAATAGCTCCGTGCGCGCCGGCTCCGAGGCGAGGGCGGAGAACGTCACCGTCCCGACGAAGCGCGTCGCCGCCGGCGTGAGCACCGGGACGACGTGGGCGCCGGCGTCGACGAGGCTCCGGCAGATCTCGACGGCCTTGTAGGCGGCGATGCCGGCGGTGACCCCGAGAACGACGAAGGCGCCCTCGAGGGCGGCCCGGTCGGCTCGCGCGCCAACCTCGCCGTCGGGGCCCGAGCTCATCGCCGCACGATCTCCGACGGCCACCTGCGCGTGGTCGCTAGGAGCTGGCCGGTGGGTCGCCGGCGGGGTCATCGGTCGAGTCGACCACCTCGACGAGTTCCACCTCGCCGGGCTCGGCCGTCTCGACCGGCACGCCGGCACGCACTTTGGACGCCGCGATCTCCTCGAGGGCGATCGACAGCGGCTTGCGGGCCACGGAGCTGACCTGCGGCGGGACGATCGCGCCGAGACCCTCGCCGAGCTGGTTGAAGTACGAGTTGATCTGCCGACCGCGCTTGGCGGCCAGGGTGACGAGGCTGAACTTCGAGTCCACCTTGTCGAGGAGGTCCTCGATCGCGGGGTCGATCATCGTGCTGCGTGGTTCGGCCATGGTCTCCTCGATCACCGTTTCGACGCGGCTCGCGCGACGCCCACCCTGATCAGAACGTTCCGCACGCCGACTGCCGCCGCGGATGACCGGGAGGCATCCGGGCGCGATCAGCTCGCGCCGCGACGTGCACGGGCCAGTATACCGGCGAGCTCGTCGACGGCCTGGTCGACGTCCCGGTTGACGACGATCGCGTCGACGAAGGCCCGGCCGGCCACGGTCTCGCGTTCGGCGAGCTCGAGGCGCGCCCGCACGTGGGCCTCGGAGTCCCCGCGTTCGCCCATCCGCTGCGCCTGCTCGGCCCGCGAGGGCGGGACGAGCAGCACGCACACGACGTTCTCGCACCGCTTGAGCACCTGCTCGGCACCCTGGACGTCGATCTCGAGCACGATGTCGTGCCCCGGCGGCGCCTCCGGCATCGGCGTCCCGTACAGCTCGCCGAGCACGGAGGCGTGCTCCAGGAACCTGCCCGCCGCGATCCCGGTCTCGAAAGTCGGCCGGTCGACGAACGTGTAGGCGTCCTCGGCCTCACCCTCCCGGCGGGCGCGCGTCGTCCACGAACGGGACAGCCAGAGCTTCGGGTCGCGCGCGACCAGCTCTTTGACGACCGTCCCTTTCCCGGCGCCGCCGGGACCGGAGACGACGAGGATCAGGAGCGGCCGACGGCTTCGAGAAGTGCGCTGCGCTGCTTCGCCCCTAGGCCCTGCAGCCGACGCGTCTCACTGATGCCGATCTGCTCCATGAGCCGGCGGGCTTTCACCTTGCCGGTACCCGGGAGAGACTCGAGGACAGCGAGAACCTTCATCTTGCCGACGATGTCGTCACTGGCGGCCCGACCGAGCAAACCGCTCAGCGAGACCCGACCGTTTTTCAACTGGTCCTTGATCTCCGCTCGGGCCTTGCGCGCCTGAGCCGCCTTGGCGAGTGCGGCGCTGCGCTGTTCAGGTGTAAGGCTTGGTGGTTGGGGCATGGATCGCACGTTAGCGCGGGTTTCCCTGCTTGACCACGGTATCCGCGCCGGGTTCCCTGCACCGGGCGCGGATGTCGCCGTCTGCGCGCCACAGGTTCAGCGCCCCGTCACGGCCTCCAGCGTCTCGACGAGCGCGCGTGCAGCTCCGATCGGGTCGGGGGCGCGCGTGACGGCTCGCCCGATCACGAGCAGTTCCGCCCCGGCACGAAACGCCTCCTGCGGCGTCGCGGCCCGCGCTTGATCGTCCCGGGCGACGCCGGGGGGGCGCATCCCGGGAACGACGGTGATCATCCCGGGCACGGCGGCGCGCACGGCGGCGATCTCCGCCGCGGCACACACGACGCCACCGAGGCCCGCCCGCCGCGCGAGCGAGGCGCGCTCGACGACAAGGGCGGGCGTCGCCTCGGCGTCACTCGTGAGCACGGTGATGGCGAGCCCGATCGTCGGTCTCGTCCGGCCCGTCTCGGCCGCCCCGGCGGCCAGGCCCCGGGCCGCCCCGGCGAGCATCTCGGCACCGCCGGCGGCGTGGACCGTCGCGTAAGCGGCCCCCGTGCGGGCGATCGCCCGTGCGGCCCGCTCGACCGTCGTCGGGATGTCATGCAGCTTCAGGTCGACGAAGACGTCGAAGCCGTCGCCGATGCAGGCAGCCACCGCAGCCGGACCCTCGGCGACGTAGAGCTCGAGCCCGATCTTCACGACACCGAAGAAGGGCGCGAGACCTCGCGTGAGCGCCCGGGCCGAGGCGAGGTCGGGAACGTCAAGCGCGAGGCAGAGATGTTCGCGCACCGGCCCCGTCGACAGCGGCGCCTCAGCCACGGGCACCTCCGATGAGCTCTGCGACCCTCGTGACCCCGTTCGCCACGCACCACCCGCGCAGTTCGGCGAGCACGCGGGCCGGCGCGTGCGGGTCGAGCAGCGTCGCCGTCCCCACCTCGACGGCTGCCGCCCCGGCGAGCAGGAACTCGACGGCCCCGATCCCCGACATGACGCCACCGACGCCGATGATCGGCACTGCCGGCAACGCCTCCGAGACGTCGGCCACGGCGCGCAGCGCCACGGCGTGCAGGGCCGGCCCGGACAGGCCCCCGCCGCCCCCGCCGATTGCTCCCCGGCGGAGATCCGTCCGGATCGCCAGTGCCGGCAGGGTGTTCACGAGGGTGAGTGCCGCGGCACCCGCCCCGACGGCGGCGGTCGCCACCTCGACGAGGTTGGCCGTTCCGGGGGAGAGCTTCACCCAGCGCGGGAGGCCGGCGGCCCCGGCCGCCTCGACGACCTCGGCGGTCGCGGCGGGCGATCGGGCAAACATCTCCCGCCCGTCGTCGAGATTCGGGCAGGACACGTTGATCTCGACAGCGACGATCGCCCCCGACGCCGCGGCGAGCCGGGCGGCTACGCGGGCGTAATCGTCGACGCGCCGGCCCCAAATGCTGACGACGACGCGCGCCCCAGCCGCCTCCAGGGCGGGTAGGTGGTCGGCGAGCCAGGCCGCGATCCCCGGTCCCTGAAGCCCGACGCTGTTCAGCATGCCCCCCGCGACGGGCTTCAGGCGCGGCGGCGGATTCCCCGGCCAGGGCTCGGCAGAGAGTGACTTCACGACGACGGCGCCGAGCTCAGAAAGCTCGAGGTACGCCGACAGTTCGGCCCCGTGCCCCGCGGTGCCCGAGGCCGTCATCACCGGGTTCGGGAGGACGACCGTGCCGATCGTCGTCGTGCAATCGACCTGCGGGCCGCGCCTTCTCACCGGACCGCCCCGTGACGTTCCTGCAGGCTGGTCACGCTCAAGCCGAAACGCCTCCATTCGGAGATCCCCGCGGCCGCCGCCCGCGCCGCGTGCACCGTAGTCACGATCGGCACCCGGCACGCCGAGGCGGCACGCCGGATGTAGGCGCCGTCGGCGTGGGCGCCGCGACCGCGCGGCGTGTTGACGACGAGCTGGATCGATGCCTCGTGCAACAGCGCGACGACGTCGCCGGTGGCGCGCCGTGCGTCTTTTTGGTTCGTCAGCTTGCCGACGACCGCCTCGACCGGGACGCCGTTCGACTCGAGGAAGGCGGCGGTGCCCTCCGTCGCCACGAGCACGAAACCGAGCCCGACGAACGCCGCCGCCACCTCGAGGCCTAGCGGCTTGTCCCGGTCGGCGAGCGACAGGAAGATCCGCCCGCCGTCGGGAAGGCGGTTGCCCGCCGCGATCTGGCTCTTGGCGAAGGCGAGACCGAAGCTGCCGGCCATCCCCATCACCTCGCCGGTCGAGCGCATCTCGGGACCGGGCAGCGCGTCCACCTCGGGAAAACGTGCGAAGGGGAGGACCGCCTCCTTCACGCTCACGTACCCCCCGGTGGGCGCTGGCGGGGCGATGAGGCCCGTCGCGCGCAGTTCGGCGAGGGTCTCGCCGACGATGACGCGGGCGGCGATCTTGGCGAGGGGCACCCCCGTCGCCTTGGCGACGAAGGGCACGGTGCGCGAGGCGCGCGGGTTCGCCTCGATGACGAAGACCTCCCCGGCCTTGACGGCGAACTGGACGTTGATCGGGCCGCGCACCCCGAGCGCGGCGGCGATCGTCGTCGTGTGCGCCACGAGCGTCTCCACTGTCGCGGCGGGAAGCGTCGGCGGCGGGATCGCGCACGCCGAGTCGCCCGAGTGGATCCCCGCCTCCTCCACGTGCTCCATCACTCCCCCGATGAGGATCTCGCCCGTCGCGTCGCGCACCGCGTCCACGTCGACCTCGATCGCGTCCTCGAGGAAGCTGTCGATGAGGATCGGCCGCGTCGCCGAGAGGCCGCCCTCGCGCTCCAGCGATCCCCCGTCAGGTGCCGCGAGCCGGTCGAAGCCGAACAGCGCCGTCATCGCCGAGTCGAGACTGGCCTCGTCGTAGACGATCTCCATCGCCCGGCCGCCGAGGACGTAGCTCGGCCGGACGAGGACGGGATAGCCGATCCGCGCGGCCACCACCCGCGCCTCGTCGGCCGTGCGCGCTGTGCCGCCCGGGGGCTGGGGGATGCCGAGCCGGCTGAGCAGCGCGCCGAAGCGCTCGCGGTCCTCGGCCAGGTCGATCGAGGCGGCGGAGGTCCCGAGAACGAGCGACTCGGGCAGCTTCCCGGCGAGCTTCAGGGGCGTCTGGCCGCCGAGGCTGACGATCACCCCGGCCACCCCCCCGCTCCCGGCGGCCGCCTCGGCGGCGAGCACCGCCGAGACGTCCTCCTCGGTGATCGGCTCGAAGTAGAGCCGGTCCGAGGTGTCGTAGTCCGTCGAGACGGTCTCGGGGTTGCAGTTCACCATCACCGTCTCGTAGCCGGCCTCGGCGAGCGCCATCGAGGCGTGGACGCAGCAGTAGTCGAACTCGATGCCCTGTCCGATCCGGTTCGGGCCCGAGCCGAGGATGACAACCCGGGGCCGGTCCGAGTGGCGCACCTCGGACTCGTCCTCGTAGGTCGAGTAGTAGTACGGCGTCTCGGCCGCGAACTCCGCCCCGCAGGTGTCGACCGTCTTGAAAGTCACCTCGACGCCCGCCGCCGACCGGCAGGCGCGCACCGCCGACTCCTCGCGCCCGAGCCGCCAGGCGATCTGCGCGTCGGCGAAGCCGGCGCGCTTCAGCTGCCGCCAGTCCACCGGCGTGAGGTGTTCGAGCGCCTCGTGGGCACCGGCCCACCCGTCGAGGTTGCGGCGCACGGCGACGATCTCGGCGATCCGGTCGAGGAACCAGGGGTCGATCCCCGTCGCCGCGGCCACGGCCTCGACGGTCGCACCCGCCCGCAGGGCTGCCTCGATCTCGAAGATACGCCCCGGGGTCGGCTGGGCCACCTGCTCGAGAAGCCGAGCGACCGGCAGGTCGACGAGCACCTCGGCCGGGTCGCAGTTCAGTCCGGACCGACCCTGTTCGAGACCGCGCAGGGCCTTCTGCAGCGATTCGGCGAACGTGCGGCCGATCGCCATCACCTCGCCGACCGACTGCATGCGCGTCCCCAACCTCCCCGATACACCGGGGAGCTTCTCGAAGGCCCAGCGCGGGACCTTCGTGACGACGTAGTCGATCGTCGGCTCGAAGCACGCCGGGGTCGCCCGCGTGATGTCGTTGCGGATCTCGTCGAGCGTGTAGCCGATCGCGAGGCGCGCCGCGACCTTGGCGATCGGGAACCCGGTCGCTTTCGAGGCGAGCGCCGAGGAGCGCGACACCCGCGGGTTCATCTCGATGACGAGCTGGTGCCCGGTCGCGGGGTCGACGGCGAACTGGATGTTGGAACCCCCCGTCTCCACCCCCACCCGGCGGATGCAGGCGAAGGCAGCGTCACGCATTTGCTGGTACTCGACGTCCGAGAGCGTCTGGGCGGGGGCGACGGTGATCGAGTCGCCGGTGTGGACCCCCATCGCATCGAAATTCTCGATCGAGCAGACGACGACGCAGTTGTCGAGGCGGTCGCGCATCACCTCCAGCTCGAACTCCTTCCAGCCGACGATCGAGCGCTCAACGAGGATCTCCCCGATCGGGCTGACGGCGAGTCCCGCGGCCGCGAGACGCTCGAGCTCCCCGCGGTCCGCCGCGATCCCGGTGCCCTCACCGCCGAGGATGAACGACGGGCGGATCATCGTCGGGTAGCCGATGGCGTCGCCGACGCGCAACGCCTCCTCGAGCGAGTGGGCGAACCCGGAGGCCGGGACCTCGAGTCCGATACCGGTCATCGCCGACTTGAAAAGCTCCCGGTCCTCCGCGGTGGCGATCGCCTCGGCCTTGGCGCCAATCATCTCGACGCCGAACTCGTCGAGCACGCCGGCCGACGCGAGCGCCATCGCGAGGTTGAGCGCCGTCTGGCCGCCCATCGTCGGCAGGAGAGCATCGGGTCGCTCCCGCTCGATGATCACCCGGAGGACCTCGGGATCCAACGGCTCGAGGTAGGTGCGGTCGGCGATGCCGGGGTCGGTCATGATCGTCGCCGGGTTCGAGTTCACGAGGATCACCCGGATGCCCTCCTCGGCGAGCGCCCGGCAGGCCTGGGTCCCCGAGTAGTCGAACTCGCAGGCCTGGCCGATGACGATCGGCCCGGAGCCGATCACGAGGACCGAACCGATGTCGGCGCGCCTCACCGGTGGGCTTCCATGAGGCGGGCGAATTCGGCGAAGAGGTAGCGGGCGTCGTGCGGCCCCGGCCCCGCCTCCGGGTGGTACTGGACACTGAAGGCGGGGATGTCGCGGCAGGCGAGGCCCTCGACGACCTGGTCGTTCAGGTTGATATGAGAGATCGCGGCGCCGGCGATCGAGTCCGCGCGGACCGCGTAGCCATGGTTCTGGCTCGTCACCTCGACCGTCCCCGTCGCCAGGCGCCGCACCGGATGGTTGGCGCCGTGGTGGCCGAAGGGGAGCTTGTAGGTCTCGGCCCCGAGCGCCGCGCCGAGCAGCTGGTGGCCGAGGCAGACCCCGAAGACGGGGACCTCGCCGAGGAACCGCCGCACCACCGTGACGAGGTGGCCGAGGGCCGCCGGGTCGCCGGGGCCGTTCGAGAAGAACACGCCGTCGGGCCGCCGGGCGAGGACCTCCCCCGGCTGAGTCCCGGCGGGCACGACCTCGACCGAGGCGATCCTGGCGAGCTGCGACAGGATCGAACGCTTGATCCCGAAGTCGTAGGCGACGACCCGGAGCGGCCCGCCGGCGACCTCGTAGGGGGTCGCCGTGGTCACCCCGGCGACGAGGTCCTGGCCCTCGGTCCCGGGTTCGGCTGCCGCCGCCGCCAGCAGCTCCGCCCGGCCGGCGACGCCGAAGGCACAGGGCATCGCACCGGCCTCGCGCACGTGGCGGGTGAGCCGCCGGGTGTCCACCGCGGTCAGTCCGCCGATGCCGGCGGCGGTGAGGTACGACTCGAGGTCCCCCGTGGCGCGCCAGCTGCTCGGCCGGCCCGGCAGGTCGCGCACGACGATCCCGCGGCAGAAGGGGCGGCGTGACTCGTCGTCGGCGGCGGTGACCCCGTAGTTGCCGATGTGCGGGTAGGTGAAGGCGATCACCTGCCCCGCGTACGACGGGTCGGAGATGATCTCCTGGTAACCGGACATCGCCGTGTTGAAGACCAGTTCGCCGGACTGCACCGGCGGACCCCCGACCGCCGTGACACCGATCGCCTCACCCTCGAAAGTCGTCCCGTCGGCGAGCACCAGCAGCCCCGGCGGGCGGGACCGCACCCCGGCGCGGCCGCTCGCCGGCGTCAACGCTGGGCCCTCCCGTCGACGACGACCGGATCGCCCGCGAGCACCGTGTGGCGGACCCGGCCCGACAGGCGCATCCCGTCGTACGGCGAGTTCTGCGAGCGGCTCGCCGTGGCGCGGCGATCGACGGTCCAGGCCTCCGTCGGGTCAAAGACGCAGAGGTGGGCATGGCCCCCCGGCGCGATCGGGCCGCCGTGTCCGTGGTCCCAGTCCAGCCCGGCGAGTGCTGCAGGGCGCCACGACACCATGGCGAACAGCTCGACGAGGCCGAGCGGGGCGTCCTCCCCCGGTCCGGCGACGAAAGCGTCCCAGACGAGGGCAAGGGCCGTCTCCAGCCCGATCATCCCCGGCGGGGCGTCGGCGAACGGCGCCTTCTTGCGCTCCGCGGTGTGCGGGGCGTGATCGGTCGCGATGGCGTCGATCAGCCCCTGGCGGCACGCCGCCCGCAGCGCCGCCCCGTCGCTCGCGCTGCGCAACGGCGGGGCGACCTTGAAAAGCGGATCTCCCGAGGCGGCGGAGGCATCGGTGAGGACGAGATGGTGCGGCGTCGCCTCCGCTGTCACTGGCAGGCCCGCCGCCTTCGCCGCCCGCACGAGCTCGACCGAGCCGGCGGTCGACACGTGGAGGAAGTGCATCGGCGCGCCGGTCCGGCGCACGAGCGCGAGGTCCCGGGCGAGCATCGCCTCCTCGGCCGCGGCCGGCTGGCCGGGGATCCCGAACCGGCGGGACCAGGCGCCGTCGTGCATGAGACCACCTGCGGTGAGCGTGTCGTCCTGGCAGTGCTCGGCGAGGACGACCCCGAGCGGGCCGGCGGCCTCGAGAGCCCGGCGCAGC
This sequence comes from Acidimicrobiaceae bacterium, assembly GCA_003159795.1. Lineage (GTDB taxonomy): Bacteria > Actinomycetota > Acidimicrobiia > Acidimicrobiales > Bog-793 > Bog-793. The sequence goes on from PLPK01000081.1 coordinate 44,630, forward strand.
ACGTCGCCGTCCTGGACGCCGGAGCCGTCGTCGGTGAAGAGCCGCACGCCGAGCGCGGTCATCTCGGCGAGCGGCACCACCTCTCTCCCGGCACGCCCGATGGTGATGGCCCCCGCGACGGCGACGTCGGCACAGGCTCCGCGGGCGAGCTCCTGCACGTAGCGCACGGCCGCCGCCGAGTCGGTCGCCGGGTCGGTGTTCGGCATGGCGACGACCGCGGTGTAACCACCGAGCGCCGCCGCGCGCGTCCCGGTCTCCACCGTCTCCGCCGCCTCACCGCCGGGCTCGCGCAGGTGCGTGTGGATGTCGACGAGCCCAGGCGCGACGATGCAGCCCGAGGCCTCGAGCACCGTCGTCCCGAGGGGGTAGGCGATCCCCTCGCCGACAGCGACAATCCGGCCGTCCTCCACGAGCACGTCACCGCGACGGAGCCCGGTCGAGTCGACGACGGTCCCGCCGCGCACGACGACGCGCCGCCTGCCGCGGCGTGGGGATCTTCTTCGCTCAGGCACCGCGCCTCCTTCGCCGGACCGGCGGGCCGACCTCTCGCCCAGAAAGGACCGGGAGCGGACGATGGCCGGGCGCGGGAATCACGTCCCGACGAGATCGCCGATCGCGACCCCGTGCTCAGACACCTCGACCGTCTCGCAGTGGCGCGTCGGGAGGTTCTTGCCAACGTAGTCCGGCCGGATCGGCAGCTCCCGGTGGCCGCGGTCGACCACCACCGCCAGCTGCACCGCCCGCGCCCGCCCGTGGTCCACCAGGGCGTCGAGCGCAGCGCGCGCCGTCCTCCCGGTGAACAGCACGTCGTCGACCAGCACGACGATGCGATCGGTGAGGTCGACCGGGATCTCCGTCGCCTCCCGGCCGACGACCGGGCGGATGTCCGCGTCGTCGCGATAGGGCGCGACGTCGAGGTAGCCGAGTGGAACCGTCGAGCCGTCGATCGCGGCGATCTCGTCGACGAGGCGCTCCGCGAGTGGCGCGCCGCCGGTCCGCAGCCCGACGACGACGACCCCGTCGGCTCCGTGGTTACGTTCGAGGATCTCGTGAGCGATCCGGACAAGGGCGCGGCGCAGGTCGCCCGCGTCCATCACGTGGGAGCGGGGGATGAAAACACGCCCGGACGGGCGTGTCACCCGCGCTCGCTCGGCCACCGCTCTCCCCGTCGTCCGTGCGGGCCTCACGGGACCCGCTTCACGTCCGCCTAAGGATGCCACTTTTCGGACCCGGGGGCGATGCGTTCAAGCCAATGGCGCCCGGGCGGTGTGCGCGACGATCGCCCACAACCTCATCGGCAGGCTCGGCTCTCGGGCTTCACATCCACGGCCCGCTTGTCTCAAAGACGATCCGACGGCGGTTCCTCAACCTTCCGGGTCGCATGACGCGCGGTGCACGACGACGCCGGCTCCATTTGCCGGCGAACTGGCCGTGGGCCGGGCAGTGGACTGCCTCTTCGAGCGCCTCTGCGCGCTCCGGACCTGAACCAGCCGCCACCGAGATCGCTTGTGGCGTGCCCGGCGATCTCCAGCACGAAAACCATCGGTGACAGGCGCAACGAACACGTCCGTGCCTCGGACACGGGCCTTCATGCAGTCGTGACGCCGCCGGAACTCTGTAGATCAGGCTGCTGCAGTCACCTCACCGGGGTCGGACGGTGGATCGAGGCTTAGAGCCCACGAGGAAACGGCTCACCGTCGCGAACTGCTCGGGAACGATCCGCCACCACGTCCACCTGCCGTGCTTCTTGCCCACGATCAGGCCAGCCTCGGCGAGCACGCGCGTGTGATGCGAGATCGTCGACTGGCTCCTGCCCACTGGCTCTTCCAGGTTGCAACTGCACACTTCGCCGGAAGTCGCGATGATCGAGAGAAGTCGCAACCGCACGGGGTCCGCCAGAGCAGCGAGGACCAGGGCGAGTTGGATCGACTCCCCCTCGCTCAGCGGGCCCTCGGCGAGAGGTGCGCAGCATGCCGCGTGACCGGCCGAGGACACCTTCTTCGGTGAGACCACTGCCAAGGTGCCCTCCTGACATTGACATCTGTCGATCTGAACGCCATACTTCAGATCGACGCTCATCAATCTAGCAAAGGACCCATGGCCCAGAAGCCGCGCGAGCTGCGCACCCCGATCGACCCGGTCTCGCGGTCCGCGCCGTCGCCGCGCCCCGGGACCGGACAGGGGGTCGGGGGCAGGAAGGCACTGGCGGAGTTCCTCGGGACCGCGCTCCTCGTCACCGCGATCGTCGGATCGGGCATCGCGGCCCAGCGCCTGTCTCCGGGTGACGTCGGGCTCAAACTGCTCGAGACCACTCTGGTGATCGCCGCCGCGCTCGCGGCGATCATCCTGGCGGTCGGCCCGGTGTCGGGGGGACACCTCAACCCCGTGACCACACTGGTCGACCGCTTCTTCGGCGGCGCGTCCTCTCAGGACGCCCCCGTCTACGGCGTCGCGCAGTTCGCCGGCATCGCGCCGGGCTCCACCGCCCCGGTCATGGGATTCGAGTTGATCGGTGGCGCGGTGGGCGCGTGCTGCATCGCCGCGCTCTACCCGAAGGTTCGCCCCGGCGCCCAAGATGCCGCCATTCCCCAGCCGGAGGCCCGATGACAAGGCAGAAGCCCGTGGTGCTCTTCGTGTGCGTGCACAACGCCGGCCGGTCGCAGATGGCCGCCGCGCTGCTCGCCCGTCACGCGGGCGACCGGGTGACCATCCGCTCGGCGGGTTCGGAGCCTGCCGATCAGCTGAATCCGGCGGTCGTCGAGGCGATGCGGGAGGTCGGCATCGACATCGCAGCCGAGAAGCCGAAGCTGCTGACCGGCGAACTCGCGCAGGACGCCGACGTCGTCATCACGATGGGGTGTGGTGACACCTGTCCCGTCTTCCCGGGCAAGCGCTACCTGGACTGGGAACTCGACGATCCCGCCGGGCTCGGACTCGACGAGGTTCGCCCGATCCGCGAGAAGATCGACGCGAAGGTGCGCGCCCTCGCCGCGGAAATCGTCCCGTGAGACCCACGGACCCATTGGCGTCCGCTCCCGGGCCAGAACCGTTCACCGTACCGAGGAGGCCGAGATGACGACGCAGGACGCAGACCAGTTGAGGGAGGCAGTGCGGGCGCGTTATGCCGAGGCGGCCCGCTCCGTGCAGGCTCCGTGCTGCGGCCCGGCCGGCGCAACAGAGGGGGTGTTCGGCCGCACGCTCTACGGAGAGGATGTGTCCGCCGCCGTGCCCGAAGGGGCGCTGGCCGTCTCGCTCGGTTGTGGCAACCCGACATTGCTCGCCGATCTCCGCCCCGGCGAGGTCGTCCTCGACCTCGGTTCGGGCGGGGGCATCGACGTCCTTTTGTCGGCCCGCCGGGTCGCGCCGGACGGCTTCGCCTACGGCCTCGACATGACACCGGAGATGCTGGAGCTCGCGCGGCGCAACCAGACCGAGGCAGGTGTCACGAACGCCGAGTTCCTCGCGGGCACGATCGAGGCGGTCCCGCTCCCAGACCGCTCGGTCGACGTCATCATCTCGAACTGCGTCGTCAACCTGTCCGCCGACAAGCCCACCGTCTTCCGGGAGGCGTTCCGGGTGCTCCGGCCAGGCGGGAGGGTGGCGATCTCCGACGTGGTGATGCGCCGGGCGCTGCCCGATTCTCTGCAGCGGCTGGTTGGCCTCTGGACGGGGTGTATCGCCGGAGCGCTCCCCGAGGACGACTACCGGCGGGAACTCGAACTCGCCGGCTTCGTCGAGGTCGAGATCAGCCCGACCAACGTCTACGACCGCGACAGACTCGCCCGCATGGTCCAAGAGGTGTCCGAGTCGGCGGAAGCCCCGAGCGCAGACGACCTCGAAGCGACGATCGCCGCGCTCGACGGCGCGGTGATGAGCGCCTACATCCGGGCTGCCAAGCCGGGCCTGTAGGGCCCCTGGCGCCCGGCGGCTCTCAACGCAGTTGGAGGTCCCGCGCCGCGTACTCGATCCCGAGCGGCTCGAGGACGACCCGACGTGGCCCGGGCTCCACGCTTCCGGCCACGAGGGCGGTTAGCCCGAGACCCTCGGCGGCCTCGACGACCTGCGCGCCCGACCCCGCCGCGACGTAGCAGGCGAACCCCGCTCCCATGTTGAGGGTTGCATAGGCCTCGGAGGCCGACAACCCCGCTTTCTCGGCGAGGAAGCCGAGAAGTTCGGGCACCTCGGGCAGCCGTTCGATCCGGTACGTGAGCTCCCGGTCGGCACGCATGAGCTTGCGCAACCCGTGCCCGGTGATGTGGCTGAGGTAGTGCACGGCGACACCCCGGGCCAGGAGCTGCTCGACGAGCCCGACGTAGATGACGCCCGAGTCGAGCGCGGCCTCGCCGAACAGCCGGCCCGAGGCGAGCGGCTCAGCCAGGCCGAGCTCGAGCCGGCACGCGACGGCGCGCACGAGGGAAGCCCCGTTCTGGTGGAGTCCGCATGAGGAGACGAGCACGATCTCGTCGCCAGCCGCGAGTGTCCCGCCGAGCAGCGGCTCGATGCCTGCGGGCACGACGCCGACGACCGCCGCGGCGAGGTCGATCCCGTCCGGGACGACGAGTCCCGAGAGCGTCGGCGACTCACCTCCTCCCCAGGCGGCACCGCAGTCGCCACAGGCCCGCGCGAACCCGTCGACGAGCGAGGCGTGCCGGGTCCCCGCGTACCAGGACGCCGCGCCGGTCGCGAAGTAGGCGTTGACGACGAGGGGCAGCGCGCCGACGCAACAGCAGTCGTTCACCGCCGCGGCGACGGTGTCGTAGCCCGCGCTGTCGTACCGGTCCACGCCGGTCACCGCCTCGAAGTCGCGCGCGATGAGCGACTTCGTCCCCAGGCACTCGAGGACGAAGGCGTAGCTGGCGTCACCGACCCGGACGACCGTGGCCGGCTCGCCGCGGCTGGCGTCGTCGACCACGGCGCCGCGGGTCGCGGGGTTCGACGACGTCGCCCGGGCGGCGGCAACCGCCCGGCGCTTGGCGGCGTCGAGGGTCGTGTAGTCGACGCCGGCCTCGGCATACGGGTCGCGCGTGCTCACGACGGGAGCGGACCGGTCTCGGCGGCGATCGCGGCGAGGACTGCGTTCACGAAGCTTCCCGACTCGTCGGTCGAGAACTCCCCGGCGAGCTCGACCGCCTCGTCGATCGCCACCGCCAGCGGGACCTCACCGCCGAAGGCGATCTCGAAGGTTCCGATCCGCAGCAGCTGCCGGTCGATCGCCGGCAGCCGGTCGGTCGCCCAGGCGGTGGCGTGGGCGCCGATCAGCGCGTCGATCGCGGCGAGGTGAAGCCCCACGCCGCGCACGAGGGCCACGGCGTAGGCATCGGGCGCGACCGGGAGCTCATCCAGGACCGAGGCGGGCGCGAGCCCCTTCGTCTCGGCCTCGTAGAGCAGGTCGAGCGCCCGCTCGCGGGCGCGCCGGCGGGCGCCGGTGGTCGACGTGCCCTTGCTACGCCCTCGTGAGGTACTCACCGGACCGGGTGTCGATTTTGATTCGGTCGCCCGGATTGACGAACAGCGGCACCGAGACGACGAGCCCGGTCTCGGTCGTCGCCGGCTTGCGGGCGCCCGAGACGCGGTCGCCCTGCATGCCTGGCTCGGTCCCGGTGATCTCGAGCTCGACGGCGGCGGGCAGCTCGACGTCGACGATCTCGGTCTCGTAGAGCATGAGGATGACGGAGTTCCCCACCTTCAGGTACGAGGCGGCGGTGCCGAGCGTCGCGGCGGGGACGGTCATCTGGTCGAACGAAATGTTGTCCATGAACACGTAGTCGGCCCCGTCGCGGTAAAGGAACTGCATCTCGCGCTTGTCGATCACCGCCTGCTCCACGCGTTCGTCCGCACGGAAGGTGCGCTCCACGACCGCCTTGTTCCGCAGGTTGCGGAGCTTGGTGCGCACGAAAGCGCCACCCTTGCCAGGCTTCACATGCTGAAACTCGACCACCTCGTAGAGCCCGTCCGCGAGGTCGAGCGCCATCCCGTTCTTGAAGTCGTTCGTCGAAAGAGCCATCAGAGCTCGTAGTCCTTTGTCGTCTTGGAGAGCGCGCGGTGTCCGGAAAAGGTCACGACCACGGTGTCCTCGATGCGCACGCCGCCGTGGTCGACGCGATACGCCCCCGGTTCGACCGTGACAACGGCGCCCTCCGCGAGCACGTCCCCGGATCCGGCGGCGAGCACCGGGGCCTCGTGGATGTCGAGCCCGACGCCGTGGCCGGTCGAGTGCGAGAACACCTCGGCAAGCCCCGCCGCGGCGAGCGACTTGCGGCAGGCCTCGTCGACGGCTCCGCCGGTCACCCCCGCCGCGACGGCTATCAGCCCGGCCCGCTGGGAGGCCGCCACGGCGGCGAGCAGCTCGGCGGAGGCCGGCGACGGCTCACCGATGCACACGGTGCGCGTCATGTCCGAGTGGTAGCCGTCGTAGAGAGCACCGAAGTCGACGACGACGAGATCGCCGGGCGAGATGACGCGGTCCGTCGGCTGGGCGTGGGGCATCGCGCCGTTCGGCCCGCTCGCGACGATCGACTCGAACGACGCTCCGGCGGCCCCCCGGCGGCGCATCTCGAACTCGAGCTCGGCCGCGAACTCCGCCTCGCTCACGCCCTCCGTGAGGCGCTGCTTGGTCTGGGCGAAGGCGACGTCGGCGATCTCGCAGGCCCGTTCGATGCGCGCGATCTCCCCGGCGTCCTTCACGACGCGCAGCGCCTCGACGAAACCGGTCGTCGGGACGAGCTCGAGCTTCACCGTCGCGGCGAGCTCGCTCTGCCACGCCCAGGTGACGGCCCTGGACTCGAGGGCGAGCCGCGCGAGCGAGCGGGTCGCGACCGCAACCGTCCTCATCTGCTTCGTCGATGCCGTGATCTGCTTCGTCGATGCCGCGACCTCGAGGTCGGCGACGACACCGGCTGCCGCCATCTCGGCCGCGGCCTGGTCCTTGTAGCGCCCGTCGGTGATGAGCAACGCCCGCTTCGCGGTGACGAGCAGCATGGCGCTCGAGCCGGAGAACCCGCTCAGGTAGCGGACGTTGCTGAGTGACGTGACGAGGATCCCCCCGACGCGCTCCTGGCCGAGACGTTCGCGCAGCTTCGCGAGCCGCGCCGGGTAATCCATCGGCGCGAGCTCAGTCCCGGCTGCCTCCCCCATCTCCTTGATCGCTTCGACGGCCATCCCTACGCCTTCCCCTCTTCGACGAGTCGCGCCGCGGCCTCGACCGCCAGCTCATAACCGAGCCCTCCAAAACCCGCGATCACGCCGTCCGCAACCGGCGCGATGACCGACGTGCGGCGCCACGGCTCCCGCGAACTCGGGTGCGAGAGGTGAAGCTCGACGACCTTCCCGTCGAACGCCGCCAGCGCGTCGTGCAGCGACCAACCGTAGTGCGACAGGGCGCCCGCGTTGACGACGATCGCCGCGACCCGGCCGCGGGCCCCGTGCACGGCGGTGACGAGATCCCCCTCGTGCTCGCTCTGCATGTGCTCGAGCACGTATCCCAGCCGGCGGGCCGCGCCTTCGGCCCGGGCGACGTGATCGGCGAGCGTCGCCGTGCCGTAGATCGACGGCTCGCGTTCGCCCAGCAGCCCGAGGTTCGGTCCCGAGAGCAGCAACACGACGGGTTCAGTCACGCGGTCTCCTCCTTGACGTCGTGCAGCGTGCCACCATCCGGGCCCCCGGCCTGCGTCGCGCGCAGCGCCTCGCGCACGGCCGCGGGGTCGACGTCCTCCACGAACTCGACGCCTCGGGGGCCGTCGAGCACGAAGCTGAGCCCGGTGCGGGTCTTCTTGTCCCGCGCCATGAAGACCAGCAGTTCGTCGACGTCGACATCGGGCGGGATCGAGGTGGCGAGCCCGTAGCGCTCGACGACGGCGACGTGGCGGCGGACCTCGGCTGCGTCGACCCGGCCTGTTATGGCCGCCAGGCGCGCGGCGAAGACGAGCCCGATCGCGACGGCCTCGCCATGCCGGGTCGACGAGTCGTCCACCGACTCGGCGAATCCCGCCGCCTCGAGGGCGTGGGCGAGTGTGTGGCCGTAGTTGAGCGTCATCCTCCGATCGGCGTCCCGCTCGTCGGCGGCGACGATCGCGGCCTTCGCCGCGACGCAGGACGCGATCTGGTCGACGAGCGCCAGCTCATCGAGGTCGGCGACACCGAGGCACTCGTACTTCGCCATCTCGCCGAAACCCGACCGCCATTCGCGCTCGGGCAGCGTCCGGAGCGTGTCGGTGTCGCAGAGCACGGCGGCCGGCTGCCAGAACGACCCAACGAGGTTCTTACCCTCCGCCAGGTTGACGCCCGTCTTCCCGCCGATCGCGGCGTCCACCTGGGCGAGCAGCGTCGTCGGCACGTGGACGACGGCGACACCACGGTGGTAGCAGGCCGCGGCGAACCCCGCCACGTCGGTGACGACGCCGCCGCCGACGGCGACGACGACGTCCGCCCGGGTCAGCCCGGCGCGCGCGAACCCCCGGCAGAGGTCCTCGATCGTGCGGAGCGACTTCGCCGACTCGCCGGGGCCGATCGCGAACTCGATCTCCTCGAGCCCGGTCGAGACGGCGACGTTCACGCCCGTCTGCGTGACGATGGCGGCGCGCGTCGCGCCCGGCGGGACGACCGAGCCGAGCAGGTGCCGCGCCCCGGGCCCGACGACGACCTCGTAGGGGCGCCCCGGCAGGGTGACCTCGATCCGGCGCTGGAGGGCGCCGAGCACGGCGGTGACCGTCGCCTCAGGCTCGAAGGTGTCAACGTCGACGATCACGCCGGCCACCTCGGCGTAGAGCGGCCGGCGTTCCGGCTCGAGGTGGCGGAGCGCGCCAGCAGGGTCCGATCCGAGCAACGGCCTCCCGGCACCGTCGCCGAGCCGCTCGACGAGGGTGTCGACCCGCGCCCGCAACCAGACGACGTCCCCCGCCCTGGTGAGCGCGGCCCGGTTCGCCGGGTCGAGGACGGCGCCACCCCCGGCGGCGATGACCGACGGGGACGCCGAGGCGATCGCCCCGGCGAGCACCGCTGACTCGAGTTCGCGCACCCGCGCCTCGCCCTCGGCCACCCACAGATCGGCGAGGGCCATCCCACAGCCGGCGGCGATCTCCTCGTCGGTGTCGACGAACAGCCGGCCGAGCAGGGCGGCGAGCCCGTGACCCACCGACGACTTGCCCGTCCCCATCATGCCGACGAGCACGATGTGGCGGCGGTCGAGCCCCACGGCGGCCGTCACGGCCGGTCCGACTCCGGCGCGATCCTGCCCGCGCCGGGGGCGGACGGGCTCGAGCCGAGCGCGGCGACGAAACCGTCGCGGTTGCGGACAAACTCCGCGACCGAATCACCGCCGAACTTGCGGAGCGCCTCGGCGGCGAGCACGAAGGCGACCATCGCCTCGGCGACGACGCCCATCGCCGGGACGGCCGTCACATCGGTGCGCTCCTTGAACGCGAGCGTGCCCTTCTTCGTCGCGACGTCGACCGTCGCCAGCACGGGGCGGTTCAGCGTCGCGAGCGGCTTCATCACCGCCCGGGCGACGAGCAACCCGCCCGTCGAGATGCCGCCCTCGACGCCGCCGGCGTGGCTCGTCTCGCGCCGGTACATCGCATTCGGCGCGTCCCAGAAGATGGCGTCGTGCGCCTCGGAGCCGCGACGCGCGGCGACGGCGATCGCGTCGCCGATCTCCACGGCCTTCACGGCGGGGATGCTCATCAGCGCCTGGGCAAGCAGTCCGTCGAGGCGACGGTCCCATTGGGCGTAGCTGCCGAGCCCGACCGGGACGCCGTAGCCGACGACCTCGGAGACGCCCCCGAGCGAGTCGCCGTCCTTGGCGGCGGCCTTGATCGCGGCGACCATCGCGTCGGTCGCCGCGATGTCGAAACAGCGGACCGGCGAGGCGTCGACGGCGACGAGGTCCTCGGGGCGCGGCCGCGCTCCGGGCGGCGCCGTGACCGTGCCGAGCGCGACGACGTGGCTGAGGATCGAGACGCCGAGCTCACCGAGCAGCGCCTTGAAGAACGTGCCCGCCGCGACCCGGGCCGCTGTCTCGCGGGCCGACGCCCGCTCGAGCACATCGCGCGCGTCGGCAAAACCGTACTTCTCCATGCCCGCCAGGTCGGCATGACCCGGACGGGGCGCGGTGAGGATCTTCTCCGGCTTCCCGGGATCGGGTGACATCTCCCGCTCCCATTTCGGCCACTCGGAATTGGCGATCTCGATCGCGACGGGTGAGCCCAGCGTCCGGCCGTGCCGGACGCCGCCGACGAGGTTGACCTCGTCGCTCTCGACGCGCATGCGCGGCCCGCGTCCGTAACCGAGCCGCCGGCGGGCGAGCTCGACGCGGATCTCGTCGATCGTAATCGGCAGCCCGGCGGGCAGACCCTCGACGATGACGACGAGCCCGCGGCCGTGCGATTCACCGGCCGTGAGGAAGCGGAGCACTGGTGGAATCTACCGTCTCGCCTGCTCAACCACAGAGTCGAGACGCGGGTTCACTTCTTCGCCGGCTCAAAGTACGGGTTGCGGCCGTCCTGGTGGGAGGTGACGTCGACGACGTCGACGATCTCGGGCACCGCCTGTCTGATCGCCACGGTGATCCCTTGGCCGAGCGTTACCGCCGCGAGCCCGCACCCCTGGCAACCGCCGGACAGGCGCAGGTAGGCGACGCCCTCGTCGACGGCGACGAGGTCAGCCCGGCCCCCGTGCATGGCGATCTGGGGGTTCACCTGCTCCTCAAGCACGGCGATCACCGCGCGGGCGACCGGGCTCGTCACGTCGCCCTCCGCCGCGGCGGGCACGTTCGGCGCGGCCAACGGCGTGTTCGGGTTCACCATGACGAGCCCCTGCTCGCCGGCGTCGAGCGTCGCGCCGCGCACCTTGTCGACACTGTCGCCACCGACGACGACGATGAGGTCCCCGTACGGGTAGGGGACGTCGCGCGGCCCGGCGTCGATTGGCGCCTCGAACCACATCTCGTAGACGTAGTCGCCGTTTGCCGCCCCGGTCACCTCGACGAAGAGCGCCAGGCTCTCGGGATCTCCCTCGGCGGCGCGGGCCCCGAGGATCACGGCCCGCGCGGCGTCCGTGACCGTGAGAACCCGTTCGGGGCGCAGTCGTTCGCTCGCGTCGTCCGCCACGGGGCCATGGTAGGGGGAGCCCCGCGCGACCTCGCGCGCCGCGCTTGGCCCGGGCGACAAACCGGCATGATGGTGCCATGACACGCGTCCTTCTCGTCCTGCCGTCGTCGACGTACCGCGCGACCGAGTTCCTCGCCGCGGCGACGCGACTGGAAGTCGACGTCGTGACCGGATCGGACGCCCCCCAGGCGATGGCCGGCGCCCTGCCGGACCGGTTTCTCGTCCTACCGCTCGATGACCCATCGGCCGCGGCCGACACGGTGGCGTCGTTCCACTCGCTAACACCCCTCGACGCGGTCGTCGCCGTCGACGACGTGGGCGCGCTCGCCGCGGCCGCCGCCGCCGAGCGACTCGGTCTCGCGAGGAACCCGGCCGCGGCGATCGCCGCGACCCGGGACAAGGCCGTGATGCGGCAGCTGCTGCGGCGGGCCGGGGTCCGCCAACCGCCCTTCGAGATCGCCGCGACGAGCCCCGACGAGCCCGGCGCCGTCGCCGCGGCCGGCGCCCGTCTCGGCTACCCGGTCGTCGTGAAGCCGTGCTCGCTCTCGGCGAGCCGCGGAGTCATCCGCGCCGACGACGAAGGGAGCGCCCGGGAGGCGGCAATCGCGGTGCGCCACATCGCCGTCGCCGCCGGCCGGCCCGCCGACGAACCGCTCCTCGTCGAGTCGTTCGTCCCGGGCGACGAGGTCGCTCTCGAAGGGCTCCTCACCGCCGGCCACCTCGAGGTACTCGCCGTCTTCGACAAGCCCGACCGGCTCGACGGACCGTTCTTCGAGGAGACGATCTACGTCACCCCCTCCCGCCACCGGGCCGCGGTCCTCGCCGAGCTGCGCGCCACGGTCGAGGTCGCCTGTGCCGCCCTCGGCCTCGTCGATGGTCCCGTCCACGCCGAGGCCCGTCTTGCGCCAACGGGATCGGATCCCGGTGCACGGGTCGTCATGCTCGAGGTGGCGGCACGCACGATCGGCGGCAGGTGCTCGAAGGCGCTGCGCTTCTCGTCGGGACGGTCGCTCGAGGAGCTCGTCCTCGCCCACGCCCTCGGACTCGACCTCGGCCTGGCGGAAGCCCGGCTGCCGGGCGCCTCGGGCGTGATGATGCTCCCCGTCCCCGCCTCCGGCCGCTTCGCCGGCATCGACGGAGCCGACGCCGCCCTGCGCGTTCCCGGGGTGTGGGGTCTCGAGGTGACGGTCCCCGTCGGCGGGACGCTCACGGCGTGGCCGGCCGGGGACCGCTATCTCGGGTTCCTGTTCGCCCGGGCCGAGCGCCCGGACCAGGTCGAGTCGGCGCTGCGGCACGGCTTCGGCTCGCTCACCGTGCGCGTCGACACCGAGATCGCCGCCGGAGCGGGCGGGTGAGCCGGGTCCTTCTCGTCTCGACCTACGAGCTCGGCGCACAGCCGCTCGGCCTCGCCTGGCCGGCGGCCGAGCTCACCAGGGCCGGCCACGAGGTGCGCAGCGTCGACCTCGCCGTCGAGCCGTGGCCGGCCGCCGACGTCGACTGGGCCCAGGCCGCCGCCTTCTCCGTCCCGATGCACACCGCCCTGCGGCTCGCGCTCGCGGCGATCGACCGGCTGCGCGCGACGCGCCCCGGCGTGCCGGTCGCGCTCTACGGCCTGTACGCCCCGGTGGCGGCGGCAACCGGCGTCCTCGGCGAGGGCGACCTCGCGGTCGCCGGCGAGACCGGTGCCGCCCTCGCGGGCTGGCTGGCGGGAAACGGCCCGGCGGGGCGCCCGGAGGCGGCGGCCATCGACCTCGGGCAGGCGCGGGCCACAGGGGCGGACGGGGTCGTGCTCCCGCGGCGCGCGGGGCTCCCCGGTCTCGAGGCCTACGCGCGCCTCGTCACAGCCGACGGCGACGTCCTCGTCGGGACGGTCGAGGCGAGCCGGGGCTGCAACCACCGCTGCCGACACTGCCCGGTCCCCGTCGTCTACGCCGGACGGTCGCGCGCCGTCCCAGAGGAATCGGTGCTCGCCGACGTCGACGGCCTCGTCACGGCCGGTGCCGGCCACGTGCGCTTCGCCGACCCCGACTTCCTCAACCGCCCGACCCACGCGCTTCGGGTCGCACGGGGCCTCCACGCCCGGCACCCCGGCGTCACGTTCGACGCGACGATCAAGGTCTCGCATCTGCTGCGGCACCGCGACGTCGTCGCCGAACTCGCCACGCTCGGCCTCGTCTTCGTCGTCTCGGCCTTCGAGTCGACGAGCGACACCGTGCTGCGCAGGCTGGACAAGGGCCACACCGGCCCCGACGCGGGCCGCGCCGTGGCGGAGCTGCGCGAGGTGGGCGTCGAGATCCGGCCCTCGCTTTTGCCGTTCACACCGTGGACCCGCCGCCAGGACCTGGTCGACATCGTCGATTTCGTCGCCGCGTTCGACCTCGTGGCGAACGTCGACCCGGTCCAGTACTCGATCCGCCTCCTCATCCCGCCGGGCTCGCTCGTGCTCGACGCCGACGACCCAGTTCTCGCCCGCCGCCTGGGAGGATTCGACGCCGCCTTGCTCAGCTACCGATGGTCGGCCGAGGACCCGCTCCTCGACGAGCTGCAGGCCGAGCTGGCCGCCCGCACAGAGCGCGCCGCCGAAACGGCGGAGCCGGTCGCAACGACCTACGCCGCCGTACGCGCCCTCGTCTTCACCCGCCTCGGCCGGCGGGACCCCGGTCCCCCGGAGCCCGTCGCGACCCGCGGCCCCGACCCGGCGAGGCGCCCGCACCTCAGCGAGCCGTGGTTCTGCTGCGCCGAACCGACGCGGCATCAGCTCGCCGGTGTCGGCGCAGCCCCGGTAACGTTCGGCCCGTGTCCATCCCCGACGACGCGCACGAGTGGGTGAGCTTCGGCGACCCGGACGAGGACCGCACCTGGGTCATCGACGTGACGTTCCTGGCGAGCGCGTGGAAATGCATCTACTTCGAGGGCTGCCAGGGGGTCCTCACGGGGCCGGCGGCCGAGCTCGTCGAGGGCTGCTGCAGCTACGGCGCCCACCTCGCGGACAAGAAAGACGCCCGGCGCGTGCAGGCCGCCGCGGCGCGACTCACCCCCGCCCAGTTCCAGCACCTCAAGCGGGCGCGGCGCGTCGGCGTCTTGAAGCGCCAGGGTGAGGACCTGACGACGCGGCTCACAGACGGGGCCTGCATCTTCCTCAACCGGCCGGGCTTCCCCGGGGGTCCCGGGTGCGCCCTCCACCGCGCCGCCGTCGAGGCGGGGGTGCCGGCGCGCCTGTACAAGCCCGACGTCTGCTGGCAGCTCCCGGTGCGCCGGGAGGACGCGACCGACGAGGGTGGGCACGTCACCTCGACGGTCACACAGTGGGAGCGGCGCCACTGGGGACCGGCCGGCGACGAGTTCCACTGGTGGTGCACGGAGGCCCCCGAGGCCTTCGTCGGGACCGGGCCCGTCTACTTGAGCCTCGCCGACGAACTCGGCACGCTCGTCGGGCCGGCGGTCTACAAGATGATCGTCGGCTACCTAGACAGCCACGGCGCCCACCGCCAGCCCCTTGCGCACCCCGCCGTGCGACGGGCGGGAGATCAGGTCCGGTCCTCGGCGTCTTCCTCGAGTTCGTCGGGCTCGTAGAGACACCANNTCCCTTTTTCACGAGCCGCTCCCTGCTTGCAGGAGGACGCGTCGCCCACGGTCACCCGGGGACGCCCTGCTGGCGAGACCTCGACGGAACTCTCACCGAGTCCCTGCTATCGAGGCCAGCATACCGCCCGACCTGCTACTCCGTGGTCCACCCGCCACGAAGGACGGGGCCGATCGGCGCGGCGCCGGCACCGGCGGCGCACCGGCACGGCGCGGTGCCACCAACGATTCGCGGGCATCGGTAGCCTTGCAGCGTGCCTGACGGCTTCGACCCCACAGCGATGACAGCGCGCTTCCGGGAACGCGCCGCGGCTGTCCGGCGCCGGGGGATGCCACCCGTTGAGGGGCCGGAACGCCGGCGCATCATCGAGCAGATGGAGCTCGACTACATGGACTTCGCGATCGTCGGCGACGCCGACGCGGAACTCGCCGAGGGGATCCTCACGCTGACGATCGATCTGCGCCCTTCGGCCCCGACCGCGCCGGGCCCCGACGACGAGCCCGCGTAGCCGGTCGTCCCGCGGCGTCGGAACCGGTGCAGCGCGCCGATCTCGTGCGGCTCGCCGCCTACGTCCGGTCGACGGCGTCGGCGGGCCGGACCCTCGAGCCGGTCGGCCCGTTCCTGGCGACATTCACCGACGATGACGCCAATCCGTACCTCAACTACGCCATCCCCGACGACGGCGCCGCGCCGACGCCCGACGAGGTCGCGATGCTCGCCGCGGCGTTCGATCGCCGCAACCGGGTCGCGCGTGCCGAGTACTTCCCGGCCCTGTGCCCCGCCCTCGGCGCCACGCTCGCGCTTGCGGGCTTCGTCACCGAGGCGGTCCTCACGCTGATGGGCGCCGGCCGCGACGACCTGCGGCCGCGCAGCACCGTCAGCGGGTTCACGGTCCGCCCGCCCGCCACGGCGTACGAGCTCGACGCGGCGGCCCGGGTGCAGCGCGCCGCCTTCGGAGAGGCCGATCCGGCCGGGTCCGACGTGACCGCCCTGCTGAGGCGCGTGCTCGCCAACGGCGGTTCCGTCGCGGCGGCGTTCGAAGCGGCCACCGGCCGCGTCGTCGGCGCGGGGTGCTGCTCGGCGGCGCGGGGCGGCTTCGCCGAGATCACCGGGATCGGTGTCGAGGAGACCTGGCGGGGGCACGGTCTCGCCTCCTCGCTCACCTGGTCCCTCGCGAACTCGGCCTTCGCGGCCGGTGCCGAGCTCGTTTTCCTGACCCCGGGGAGCGCGACCGCCCTCCGGAGCTACGCGCGGGTCGGCTTCCGCCGGATCGGCGACCAGGTCCACACCTCGCTGCGCCGCCCAGTGGCGGTGCCGCCCGATCCGGGGGTCAGCTAGCCGGGGAAGCGCTGGTGCGAGCGCTCCTCGAGGATGAGCGAGCCGTCCTCGAGAGCTAGTGCCGCCTGCCCCGTGACGAGGCGGATGAGCGGCTCGCCGACAATCCCGTGGCGCCAGGAGGTCGTGAGACGACCCTCCGCCGGCTGCTGGAGGAACCCGACGACATCGGCCCGGGTCGCCAGCAGCGACGGGTCGATGTCCAGGTGGCGGGCGAGCTCGCCTGCGAAGGCGAGCGCGAGGGCGACGGCCGGCTTGCCGACGGCGTCCCCCTGGGGACCCGGCGGCAGGTGGATCGCCTCCGGGGGGAGCTTCGCCCCCTCGGCGGCAACGGCGAGCAGCTCGCCTACCACCTGATCTCCCAGGTTGTGCAGGTCGAGGTTGCGCACGTGGGCGAGGTCGTCCCGGTCCCTCGGCGGCCGGTGGGCGATCGCCGCCAGCGCGAGGTCCGAGAGGATGAAGCGGACCGGGCGGTCGAGCGATTGTGCCCGCCGCTCCCGCCACGCCGCGACCGACTGGGCGACGCCCCGCTCGGCACCGCGCAGCTGGCGCGCCTGGCGCAGCTTCCACCAGGCCTCTTCCGGGACGGTCGGGAGGCGCGCGCGTGCAAGCAGGGCGGCGCACTCCTCCTCGGCCCACGCCCCGCGCCCCGTGGCGGCGAGCCGCTCGGCGATCACCCGGTGGAGCTCGAGCAGGTGCGCGACGTCGTGCGCCGCGTACTGGCACTGGTCGTCGCTGAGCGGTCGGCGCGTCCAGTCGGTGAGCTGGGCGCCCTTCTCGAGGCGCAGGTGCAGCAGGTGCTCGATGAGCGCGACGAGCGAGGGTGTCGACATGCCGAGGAACCCCGCCGCGAGCTGCGTGTCGAAAAGCCGCGTCGGCGTCGTTCCGCACGCCCGTTCGAGGACCTCGAGGTCCTGTTCGGCGGCGTGGATGACGGCGAGCGCCGGGCTCGAGAGCACCTCGGCGAAGGAGGCGACGTCGACGGCGAGCGGGTCGACGAGCGCGATCCCCCCCGGCCAGGCGACCTGTAAGAGCGCGAGACGGGCGAAGTAGGTCCGCTCCCGGTGGAACTCGGTGTCGAGCGCGTAGGCGTCGACACCCCGCAGCTCGTCGAGGAGGCAACGCAACGCCCCGTCGTCGGCGACGTGGCGGAGCTCGACCCGCTCCGCCCGGCGCGGGCGCGCTGTCGCCCGGTGGGTCGCGGCCACGCCCCTCAACCGCCGTAGCTCATGCGGGTGTCCTCGACGCGCAGCAGTTCGGCGTCGGGATCGGTGCCGACAGCGGCACCGACCACCTCGCCGACGAACAAGGTGTGCGAGCCGAGGGCGACGCTGCGCTCGAGGCGGCACTCGAAGTAGGCCACCGCCTGGGCGAGCACCGGCGCCCCGGTCACCGGCGCGTCCAGGTAGGCGACGCCGTTCAGCGTGTGCGCGGCGGGATCGTCGCGGGCCGGCCTGACGAACCGGCGCACGAGCGCCCGGTCGTCACGCGCGATGAGCGAGACGGCGAAGCATCCCCCCGCCGTGATCAGCCCGTGAGTGCGGGCCGCCGTCTCGACGACGACGCCGACGAGCTTCGGGTCGACGCAGAGCTGCATGACGAGGCTCGCCGTCATCAGGTTGCGCTCGCCGCCGGCGGTCGACCCGACAAGGTACAGGCCCGTCGGCATCCGCCACAGCACGCGCCGCCGGATTCGGTCGTACTCGTCGGGGCCGGCGGCGAGGGCGACGTACTCGTCGGGATTCCGGGAATCAACCACGAAACTGACCCTATACGCGACGGCCCCACCCACTCGTCCACGGCGTCGGGACCGAACGTCTAGGTTCGCGCCATGACCCTGTCCGGACCTGACGCGTCCTTCGACGAACTCCTCGACGAATGGCTCGCCCACGAGTTCGCCGTGTCACCGGTGACGGCGACCGCACTGGGCGCCGAGGGCGAGCACGGCGAGATCGACGATCTCACCGCCCCGGCCTTCGCCAGAAAGGGCCGTGACGACGCGGCGTGGCTCGAACGGCTGCGCGCCGTCGACGCCGCATCGCTCGGGCCGGACCAGGTAGTCGACCGTGCCGCCGTCATCGCCGAGATCCGCGGGCGGCAAGTCTTCGAATCCTGGCGCGCCTGGCAACGGGACCCGTCGGTGTACCTCGACCCGTGCTTCGACGGGATCCTCAGCCTCGTGATCCACCGCTCCTTCCCCGAAGGCGAGCTCGCCCGCTACACGACCGGCCGCCTGCGCGCGATGGCCGGTGCGCTCGAGGCCGGGCGGGCGAACCTCTCGGCCGAGCTCGCGAGTCCCTTGATCGTCGGGCGCGCCATCGGCCAGTGCGAGGCGGCGATCGGGTACTTCACCGAGATGCTGCCGGCGGAGTTCGCGGCTCCCGCCGACCGCGCCGCGGTCGCCGAGGCCGCAGGGATCGCGGCAGAGTCGTTCCGGGGCTTCCTCGCCTTCCTCACCGAGCTCGCCGCGTCGGCGGCAGGGGGCTTCGCGATCGGCGAGGAGCGGTACTCGCTCCTTCTGCGCGAGCGCGAGCTCCTCGGCTACGGCGCGGCGGAGCTGCGCGAGCGCGGCCGGAACGTGCTCGGCGAGCTCGAGTCGGAGATGAACGGGCTCGCCCGGCAAATCGACCCACAGGCGCCCACCTGGCGACCGGTCTTCGCCGCGATGAGCGAGGACCGCCCGGCGACTTTCGAGGAGATGCGCGACCGCTACGAGGCCGAGGCGGCCAAAGCCCGGGCCTTCCTCGAGGCCAGGGCCCTCGTCAGCTTCCCCGACGGCGAGGAGTGCCGGGTCGAGCCCACGCCGCCGTTCATGCGCCCGATCATCGCCGTCGCCTCGTACATCTCCCCGCCGGCGTTCCTCCCCGGGCGGGTCGGGCACTTCAACGTGCCGTGGCCGCCGGCGGGGACGTCACCCGCCGACAACGCCGGCCGCCTCGCGGCCAACAACTACCACGTCATCCCCACGATCACGGTGCACGAGGCCTACCCCGGCCACCACTGGCACCTCACCTGGATGAAGGCGTCGACCCGGCGGGTCCGCCACTTCGTCCACTCCTCGTACTTCTCGGAGGGCTGGGCGCTCTACGCCGAGCAGATGATGCGCGAGCAGGACTACTTCGCCGACCAACGCGCCGAGCTCGGGCAGCTGAACGCCCGGATCTTCCGCGCCGCCCGCATCGTCGTCGACACCGGGCTGCACATCGGCGACCTCGGCGTCGAGGAGGCCGTCGCCTACATGGAGACGAACGCCGGGCTGCCCGAACCGGTCGCCCGGGCCGAGGTGAGCCGCTACTGCGCCTGGCCGACCCAGGCGCCCTCGTACCTCACGGGCAGCCTCGAGATCGAGCGGATCCGCGCCGAGTACCTCGCCAGGGCGGCAGGGGACCTGCACGCCTTCCACGACGCGCTCGCCGCGACGGGGTGCCTGCCGCTCGCCCTCGCCGAGCAGGCGCTCGGGTCGGGCGCCTGACGGGCCTTAGCCGAAGCGCAGCAGGTGATGGTCGCGCCGCCCGCGGCGCAGCACCACGTAGCGACCGGTGATCAGGTCGGCGGTCGTGATCCGGGCGTCGACGGCGACACGGCGGTTATTGACGTAGGCACCACCCTGGGCGAGCGCCGTGCGCGCCGAGCTCTTCGAGGTGACGAGGCCCGACGCCGCCAGCGCTTCGACGACGTCCAGGCCGGCGCCGTCGAGGGCGCTTCTCGCCATCGTCGAGGACGGCGCGTCGGCGAACACCTCGAGCAGGGTCGCCTCGTCGAGCGCCGCCACGTCCTCCGAGAACAGCGCCCCGGCGGCACGCTCGGCGCGCGCCGTCTCCGTCTCCCCGTGGACGAGCGTGCACACGCCGCGGGCGAGGCTCCGCTGGGCCTCCCGCGACTCGGGACGCAGCGCCGTCACCTCGTCGAGGGCGCGGATCTCGTCGTGGGAGAGGAAGGTGAAGTACCGCAGGTAGGCCCCGACCACCGAGTCCTCGACCCGGATGAAGTACTGGTAGAGCGCGTACGGGCTCGTCTTGGCGGCGTCGAGGTAAAGCGCCCCCGCCTCGGTCTTGCCGAACTTCGTCCCGTCGGGTTTCGTGACGAGCGGCGAGGTGAGGGCGTAGGCCGTCTCGCCGCGGACCTTACGGATGAGCTCGACGCCCATCGTGATGTTCCCCCACTGGTCGCTCGCCCCCATCTGGACCCGGCAGCCGAACTCGTCGAACAGGTGGAGGAAGTCGCAGGCCTGCATGAGCATGTAGCTGAACTCGGTGAACGAGATGCCCTGGTCCGGGCGCTCGAATCGCGCCCTGACCGACTCCTTCGCCACCATCTGGTTCACGGTGAAGTGCCGGCCGACGTCCCGCAGGAAGTCGACGAGGGACAACCCGCAGAGCCAGTCGCCGTTGTCGACGACGACGGCGGCGCGTTCCGATCCCGGCGAGAAGTCGAGGAAGCGCGCGAGCTGCGGACGGATGCCCTCGAGGTTGGCGTCGAGTTCGGCCGGGGAGATGAGCGGCCGCTCCTCGGCCTTGCCGCCGGGGTCGCCGATAAGGCCCGTCCCGCTCCCGGCGAGGGCGATCGGCCGGTGGCCGGCGAGCTGGAGCCGGCGCAGGCTGCACAGCTGGAGCAGATTGCCCATGTGCAGGCTGGCGGCCGTCGGGTCGAAGCCGACATAGACGGTCTCACCCCCGGCGTCGAGCCGGGCGAAAAGCGTCGGGTCACTCACCTGGTGGATGAGCCCGCGGAAGGCGAAATCCTCCGAACAGCTCGGCATGCCTTCAGCCTGCCACAGGCGCCGCGGTCTGCGGCCAACCGCGCCCGAGTGCGCGCCCGCCGCGCGTGAGGTAGAAACGCCAGATGACTCCACCGGATTGGAACGCGCTCGCCGAGCGGCTCACGGGCGCCCTGGATCTCGCGGCGGCGCCGGTCGCCATCACGTTCTCGGCGGCGCCCCCCGCCGGCGTCCCCCGCTTCGCCGAACCGATGTCGGCACCGTCCGCCGACGGCCGGCAGGGGCGCGTCCCTTCCAGTTGCGTGTTCTGGATGCGGGGCGCCACCAGCACCTTCTCGACGGTCCCGGAGGACCACGGCAACTGCAGCATCGGGCGCGTGACCCACGGCCTCGCGACGCTCGAGGAGATCGCGGCCAACGACGACGCCGCCGAACTCCTGGGCTCGGGCTGGGTGACCGCCCGGGACACCGCCGGTCTGCCCTCCGTCGCCGGCCGTCCCGGGGCCGTCACCTACGGGCCGCTCGGTGAGACCCCGCCCGGGGTCCGGCCCGACGTCGTGCTGTTGCGGGTGAACGGCCACCAGTTGATGGTGCTCTCCGACACGATCCCCGGCCTGCTGATCGGCGGCAAGCCGCAGTGCCACATCGTCGCCCTCGCCAAGGAGCAGCGCCTCCCGGCCGCGAGCGTCGGCTGCGCCCTCTCGCGGGTCCGCACCGGCATGCCACCCGAGGAGATGACCTGCGCGCTGCCGGCCGCCGACCTCGAGGCGCTCGTGGCGGCGGTCGAACGCACCGCGGCGACGAACTCCACCGTCGCGGCGTACGCCGCCAGCGACGCGCGGCGCTTCCCCTCCTAGCCCGGACCGAGGGCGTCGACCGCCGCCACGACCGCCGTCTCGAGGGCGGCGTGCACGGCGACGTTGGCGGCGCGATCAGTCCGCACGACCACGATGCCCGCGCCCCGGCGGCGCCGGACACGCGGCGCCCTTCGAGGCGCCCGACCGTTTCGCCGCGCTAGTCGAGGCCTGGCTGGCGTCTCACCCCACGCCCTAGCGGGACCGGGCAGCGCACGGCGCGGAAGCGCTCACAGCGCGACGCCGAAGGCGAAGGCGAGGCCGAAGGCAATCTGCACGACGCCGGTGAGCGCGAGCACCGGGACGAGCGCGCCGCCTTCGGCGCGGGACCAGACCCGGCGGAGCGGCACCGCCGCCACCGGCGCGGCGAGGAGCCCCAACGGCGCGAAGTGCCTCCACGGGGCGACATCGGCCGAGGCGAGCAGCGCCACGACGACGAGAGCCGTGTAGCACGCCCGAGTGGCACGGTCGCCGAGGCGAACGGCGAGCGTGCGCTTGCCGGCGGCCGCGTCGGTGGCGATGTCGCGGAGGTTGTTCGCGACGAGCAAGGCGACCGCCAGCAGCCCGACCGGGATCGCGGCGAGCCAGCCGGTCGCCGGCAGCTCGCCCGAGGTGACGTACGTCGTCCCACAGACCGCGACGAGGCCGAAGAAGACGAAGACGAACAGCTCGCCGTAACCCGCGTAGCCGTACGGACGGGGGCCGCCCGTGTAGAGCCAGGCCGCCGCGATGCACGCCGCCCCGACGGCGATCAGCCACGGCGACACCACGACCGCGAGGACGAGTCCGGCGGCCGCCCCCACACCGAAAGAGGCGATGGCGGCGAAACGCACCGCCCCCGGGCTGGCGAGCCCTGTCGCGACGAGGCGGGTCGGTCCGACCCGCTCGGCGTCCGTGCCGCGCACGCCGTCGGAGTAGTCGTTGGCGAAGTTGGCACCGATCTGCATCGCCAGCGAGACGATGAGCGCCAGCGCGGCGTGCCAAGCGACGACGTGCCCGGTCGAGCGCGCCACGGCGACGCCGACCGCGACGGGGATGATCGCGGCGGGAAGCGTGCGGGGCCGCGCCGCCGCGAACCACTGGGCCGCCCCCACGCCGGGCGTCATGGGCCTCGCTGCTCCCGGACCCTCACGGCCGGCGCGGGAAACGGCCGAAGCCGGGCGGCCGGTGCTCGGCGAAGGCCTCCCTCCCCTCCTGGGCCTCCTCGGTCATGTGAAAGAGCATCGTCGCGTCCCCGGCGAATTGCTGGATGCCCGCAAGGCCGTCCTCGGCGGCGTTGAAACCGGCTTTCAGCATGCGCCGCGCGAGCGGCGAGAACCACAGCATCTCCCGGCACCGGGCGACGGTCTCGGCTTCGAGCCGGTCGAGCGGCACCACGGCGTTGACGAGTCCCATCTCGAGGGCGCGTGCCGCGTCGTACTGGCGGCGCAGGAACCAGATCTCCTCGGCCCGCTTCGTGCCGATCGTCCCCGCCAACAGGCCGGCCCGTGGCCGGCGTCGAAGCTTCCGACCCGCGGCCCGGCTGGCCTGAGTGTGCGTTGTCCGCCGCGATCGTGAGGTCGCAGACGAGACGGAGCACGTGGCCGCCGCCGATGGCGTGACCGGCGACCATCGCCACGACGGGCTTCGGCAATCGCCGGATCTGGATCTGCAGGTCGAGCACGTTCAGCCGGCCGATCGCGCGGGCCGCCCCCGCGTCGTCGCCGAGGTAGTCGTCGCCGCGGATCTTCTGGTCCCCGCCGGCCGAGAACGCCTCCGTGCCCTGCCCCGTCAAGATGACGACGCCGGCGTCGGGATCGTCCCGGGCGGCCCCGATCGTCTGGGGCCACAAGGCGTTGCGCACCTCGGGCCGGCAGATCGTCAGCTTGGCGATCCCCTCGGCCATCTCGCAGGTGACGTCCTCGTACTCTCCAGCCGCTTCCCAGGCGGGCAGGCCCAGCTCAGCAGTCGCCATGAGGCCGTTAGGCTATCGGGAGTGCGTCGGCTCGTCGCCCTGGACATGCCGGGCGACGAGGGATTCGTGACCGTGCTTCGCCGCACCCGCGACGTGCTGCCAGGCACCACCTCGACGAGCGGCGGGCCGCGATGAACCACCTCGCCGGGGAACTGAGCCCGTACCTCCGGCAGCACCGGGACAACCCTGTCGACTGGTACCCCTGGGGCGAGGAGGCGTTCGCAGCCGCCCGCCGGCTCGACCGGCCGCTTCTCATCTCGATCGGCTACTCGGCCTGCCACTGGTGCCACGTCATGGCGCACGAATCGTTCGAGGACGAGGTGACCGCCCGACTACTCAACGACGGATTCGTCGCCGTCAAGGTCGACCGGGAGGAGCGGCCCGACGTCGACGCCGTCTACCTCGAGGCCGTCACCGAGCTGAACGGGCAGGCGGGGTGGCCACTCACGGTCTTCGCGACCCCCGACGGCCGCCCGTTCTTCGGCGGCACGTACTTCCCCGCCCACGCCCAGCACGGGCTACCCGCCTTCCGCGACCTGCTCGCTGCGGTCGCCGCCGCCTGGGCGGAGCGGCGCGACGAGCTCGTCCGGCACGCCGACGAGCTCACCGCGGCCGTGGCGGCCCGGCTCGTATCCGCTCCGCCGCCGGCGGCGAACCTCCCTGGCGCCGCGGCGCTCGTCGAGGAGGCGGTCGACCGGTTCGCGGCGAGCTTCGACGAGGAGTGGGGCGGCGTCGGGCGGGCGCCGAAGTTCCCCCAGCCGCCGATGCTCGAGCTGCTGTGGCGCGCCCACGATCTCGGGTACCCCAACGCGGCCCGGATGGCGGCGGCGACCCTCGAGGCGATGGCGTCGGGCGGCATCTACGACCACCTGGGAGGGGGCTTCGCCCGCTACTCGGTCGACCGGCAGTGGCTCGTGCCGCACTTCGAGAAGATGGCTTACGACCAGGCGATGCTCAGCCGCTGCTACCTGCACGCCTGGCAGGTGACCGGCGACGTGCGCTGGCAACAGGTGCTCGAGGAGACCCTCGGCTACGTGCTGGGGGTCCTGCGGGACCCCTCCGGTGGCATCCGGTCGTCCGAGGACGCCGATTCCGAGGGCGAGGAGGGCCGCTTCTACCTCTGGACGCCCCGCCAACTCACCGCGGTCCTCGGGCCCGAGCACGCGGCCGCCGCCGCCAGGTGGTACGGCGTCACCGCCGAGGGCAACTTCGGCACCGGCCGCAGCGTGCTGCACCGCCCGGTGCGCGGCGACCTGATGCGACCGGCCGAGGTCGAGCGCTGGCGCGCCGCCCTCGAGGGCGCGCGCTCGGCGCGGGTCCGGCCGGCGATGGATGACAAGGTGCTCACCGAGTGGAACGCGATGACGTGCTCGGCACTCGCCGAGGCCGCGGCGGCGACGGGGAACGAGACCTGGCGGCAGGCGGCGGTCGAGGTCGCGGAATTCCTCCTCGGCTCGCTGCGGCGCCCCGACGGGAGGTGGCTGCGGGCCTGGCAGTCCGGACGCGCCGCCCACCTCGCCCTCGCCGCCGACTACGCCTGGCTCGTCGACTGCCTCACACGACTCGGCGAGCTCACCGGGCTCGGCCGCTACACCGAGGAGGCGCTCACCACGGCGCACGAGCTCATCCGGCTCTTCTCCGCCGACGACGGCGGCTGGTACACGACAGGGAGCGACGCCGAGGCGCTCGTCGTGCGCCCCCGTCAGGAGCACGACGGCGTCACGCCGGCGGCGGGCTCGGTCGCCGCGCTGGCGCTCGCCCGGCTCGCCGCGATCAGCGGCGACGAGCAGTGCCAGACCCGCGCCACGCAGAGCGTCGCGGCAGCTGGCGCGGTGCTCGCGAGATCGCCGCTGTCGTTCGCGCACCTCGTCGAGGCGGCGGTCTTCCTCGAGACCGGTGCGGTCGAGGTCGTCGTCGTCGGCGACCGCCCGGACCTCGTCGCCGCGGCGTCGGCGGGCTACGTGCCCTCACGGGTGCTGGTCTGGGGCGAATCGCCCCCGAGCCCGCTCGTGGCGGGGCGCGGGGGCGCGGGCGCCTATGTTTGCCGGCGCGGGATCTGTCTTTCGCCAGTTACCGATCCCGCGGCGGTTTCCGCCACCATCGACCGCGCGGCGACCCTCGCAAAGGCCATGATCTCGACGTGACGACGATGCCCCCGGCCCACCGGCACATCCGCTTCCCCCGCCGCCTGCGCGCCGGCACACCGCCGCTCACCGCACCCGGCTCGGAGCTCACCTGCCTCGTGCTCTCGCCCGGCCCCGAGGAGTGGGTCGGCGTCGACCTCGCCTCCGGCGCGCTGTTGCGGTCGCGTCCCGCGGGCGGCCGCGCCCTCCAGCGGGTCCGCACCCCCGATGGCACACCGCGCCTCGTCGGGCGGTTCGACATCGTCGCGTTGACGCTGGCCGACGACGAAGAGCCGCCGGATCCCGCCCGGCCCGAGGCGATCGTCGCCCTCGGCCCGCCGACGCTGCTCGGCCGTGCCCGGCGGCACCCCGCCCGGCGTCTGCTCGACCAGCTCGCCTCGCCGGAACGCACGGGTGCCTCCCTGCTGTCGACCTGGGGCCCGTCGATCGCGTACATCGACCTTGACGGCACGGCGCAGTCGGTCGTCGTCATCGAAACGTCGCCCCGCGCGCTCGAGCTCAGCGTGCGGGCCGACGGCGAGGTCATCGCCACGATCTCGTGGTCGGGGATCACCCGCACGGTGCTCGTCACCGACCCGGTCGCCCGGCGCGCGGCCTTCGCGGCCGAGCACCCGCTGCGACGCGGCGAACTCGTCGAGACGCTCGGCTTCCGCCCGAGCTACCTCATCTGCGGGCTGGCGGCGGTGCGACAGGGCCACGCCTCGAAGTTGGTCCTCGCCGTACTGCCCCGCCGCGTGCCACGGCGCTGGGCGCGCCCGCTGCGGAAGTTATTTTGGGAGGGATCTGGCAGCGAGGTCCTCCGCCATCGCCCAGCCGAAAGCGACGAGGGTGTCCCGGCGTGAGCTGTCGAGCGGCGTGAACAGCTCGGCGAACTTCGCGGCCTGCGCCGGCGTCTTGCGCGGCGAGTAGTCGAGCATCCCCGCCGGGTTGGCGTCCCCCCGCACGACGAAGACGCGGTCGTCGAGCTGCCCGTCGACACCGAACCGCTTGGCGAGCCGCCGACCCCAGGCGCGCTCCTCGCCGGAGGGCTTGTGTCCCGGGCGCGGCACCACGTCGTTGAGCCCGAAGTAGCCGCGGAACGACGCCGCGTTCGCCATGCGCGTGCCGACGAGCACGTCCTCATCGGGGAAGGCGAGCACGGCCCGGCGGAAAAGGTCGCGCATGATCGACTTCAGCGCCTGCTCGGCGGCGTTCGTGCGTGTAAACGAGGCGATCCCCACGAGCAGGCTCGGCGTGCCGCCGATGCGCTCGAGGGTCGAGAAGGCGAAGCCGCGCAGCTTGTTCTGCTCGCGGGCGTGCGTGACGAGCACCCACTCCTCGCGCTGTTTGGAGAGGAATCCGACCTCGTAACCGTTCCCGTTCTCCGCACACAGGTCCGCGAGTTCGACGAGTTCCGCGTCACTCAGCGCCGTGCAGTCCTTCGTCGCGACGTCCATCACACTCCTGAGACCCCTCACTGCCCTACTGCCCTGCCGCGAGCCGGTTCAGGCGGGCTTCGCTCCGTCTCTCTCCCGACAGACAGGCGGAAGACCTGCTCACGGCGATGTGGATATCTCAGTCTACGGGAACGGCGGGAGGGCTCGCCACGGAGGGGCCCGTGGTCCCCCGGAGGACCACGGCGACCCGGGTCAGGAACGCCACGCCACGCCGCGTCTACCCCGAGACGGCGTTGGCGCCGAGCAGCTCCTTCAGGGCGCCGACGAGGCCGCCGCGCGGGTCGACGTTGAACTGCGCCGGCAGGCGCAGGACCTTCGAGCCGAGCCGGATGTGGACCGGGACCGGACCGGGGTGCTCGACGACGAGCTCCTTGAGGCGGGCGACGATCGACTCGGTGACCGATGAGACGGGCACACAGAGCTCGATCGCCTCGTCGGCCGTGGTGAGCTCGGGACGGGTCACCTCCATCGCGATGAGCTTGGGGACGTCCTCCCGCAGGTCGAGCCGCCCGCGCACGCAGACGATCGCGTCGTCCTCCAGCCGCATCCCGTGCTCGGCCATCGTCTTGGGGAAGACGAACACCTCGATCGCCGACTCGAGGTCCTCGAGGACGAAGGTTGCCATCAACTCGCCGCGCCTCGTGTACCGGCGGTTGAGGCCCGTCACGACGCCGCCGACGACGACCGTCGAGCTGCCGACGTCGCCGGGGGTCTCCGGGGAGGTCGCCTCGTCGAGGAGTTCCCGCACCGTCGCGTCCGTCCGCAACCGCAACGCGGTCTCGAAACCGAGGAGCGGGTGGTCGCTCACGTAGAGCCCGAGCATCTCCTTTTCGAAAGCGAGCCGTTCCGTCTTGTCGAACTCGACGTCGGGGATCGCGCGCCGCGCCTCGTCGAGCCCGCCGGACTCGTCGGTCCGCTCCTCGACGAGCGCCGAGAAGAGCGTCGAGATCCCGAGCTCCTCCTCGCGCCGGCGGGCGAGCACGGCGTCGATGACTTCTTCGAAGACGAGGCAGAGGCCTTTTCTCGGGTGCCCGAGTGAGTCGAAGGCGCCGGCCTTGATCAGCGATTCGACCGAGCGCTTGTTGAGGACGAACGGGTCGACACGGCAGCAGAAGTCGTGGAAGTCGACAAACGGGCCGTTCTTCTCGCGCTCGGCGACGATCTGCGCGACGGCCCCCTCGCCGACGTTGCGCACGGCGGAGAGCCCGAAGACGATCCTGCCCGGTCCCCGGCCGCCCCCTTCGGCGCGGCGCGCCGTGAAATTCGAGCTCGACTCGTTGATGTCGGGCACGCGCACCTCGATGCCGAGGTTGCGGCACTCGCTGAGGTAGATCGCGGTGTGGTCCTTGTCGTCCTTCACCGACGACAGCAGCGCGGCGAGGTACTCGACGGGGTGATTCGCCTTCAGCCAGGCGGTCTGGTAGGCGACGAGCCCGTAGCCGTAGGCGTGGGACTTGTTGAAGGCGTAGTTGGCGAAGGGCTCGATGATGTCGAACAGCCGCGTGCCGGTCTCGGCGCCGTAGCCGCGATCGACGCACCCGGCGACGAACTTCTCGCGCTCGGCGGCGATGAGCCGGGCGTCTTTCTTGCCGCAGGCCTTGCGGAGGTTGTCCGCCTCCTCGAGCGAGTACCCGGCGAAGCGCTCGGCGACGCGCATCACCGACTCCTGGTAAAGCATCAGCCCGTAGGTGTCGGAAAGGACCTCCGCCATCTCGGGATGGACGTACCGGGGCGGCTTCCGGCCGTTCTTCAGGTCGGGGTAGTCGTGGTGCATGTTCCCCGCCATCGGCCCGGGCCGGTAGAGGGCGACGAGCGCGCCCACGTCGTCGAAGCAGGTCGGCGCGAGCGCGCGCAACGTCGTTCGCATCGCCGAGCCCTCGAGCTGGAACACCCCGATCGAGTCGCCCCGCCGGAGCATCTCGTAGGTCACCTCGTCGTCGAGCGCCACGGCGTCGATGTCGGGACGGGTCCCCGTGGCCTCCTCGATGAGATCGAGCGCGGTCTCGATCACCGAGAGGTTCCGCAGCCCCAGGAAGTCCATCTTCAGCAGGCCCAGCTCCTCGACCTCGTGCATCGCGTACTGGGTGACGATCGGCGCCGAGGCGGGGTCGGCCCCGGGCTCCGGCTTGCGCTGGATCGGCATGTACTCGGTGAGCGGCTCTTTCGAGATCACCACCGCCGCGGCGTGGATGCCGTCCTGGCGGCGCAGGCCCTCGAGGCCGCGCGCCACGTCGATCACGCGCTTCGCGTCCGGATCGGCCTCGTACATCTCGCGCAGGCTCGTCGCCGCGACGTAGGCGTCCTTGTGGTCCTCGACCTGCTCGAAGCAGTACCGCATCGGCGCGTCACGGCCCATGACGAGCGGCGGCATCGCCTTGGCGACCCGGTCCCCGACCGCGTAGGGCAGGCCGAGG
Source organism: Acidimicrobiaceae bacterium (assembly GCA_003159795.1). GTDB lineage: Bacteria > Actinomycetota > Acidimicrobiia > Acidimicrobiales > Bog-793 > Bog-793. The sequence continues at coordinate 74,169 of PLPK01000081.1, forward strand.
ACGCGCGCCGCGTCCCGCACCGCCGCCCGGGCCTTGATCGTCGAGAACGTCACGATCTGGGCGACGTGGTCCCAGCCGTAGCGCTCCGAGGCGTAACGGATCATCTCGGACCGGAAGCGCTCGTCGAAGTCCATGTCGATGTCAGGCATCTGCTTGCGACCGGGGTTGAGGAAGCGCTCGAAGACGAGCCCGTAGCGGATCGGGTCGATGTCGACGATCCGCAGGCAGTAGGCGACGAGGCAGCCGGCGGCCGAGCCGCGGCCCGGACCGACCCGGATCCTCTGCGAGCGGGCGTAGCGGATGAGGTCCCACACGACGAGGAAGTAGGCCGAAAACCCCATCTTGGTGATCACGCCGAGCTCGTAGTCGAGTCGGGAGCGGACCGCCTCCAGGATCGGCGAGCCGTAGCGCTCGACGGCGCCCAGTCGGGTGAGCTCGGCGAGGTAGGCGGAGGCGGACTCCTCATAGGAGCTGGCGACGAACTCGGCGGGGACCGGGAACTCCGGGAGCGTCGGCTTGTCGAGCTCGATCTCGACGTGGGCGCGCTCGGCGACGAGCAGGGTGTTGTCGCAGGCCTCCGGCAGGTCGCGGAAGAGCGACCGCATCTCGTCGGCACTTTTCAGGTAGTGCTCGGCACCCTCGAACTTGAACCGCTTCGGGTCGTCGATTGTCGCGCCCGTCTGCACGCACAGCAGCACGTCGTGGGCGACGGCGTCGCCGCGCCGGCAGTAGTGGCCGTCGTTCGTCGCGAGCAGCGGCGCGTGAATCTCCCGCGCGATCTCGACGAGCGTCGGGTTGATACGCCGCTGGTCGGCGATCCCGTGGTCCTGCAGCTCGACGAAGAGGTTTTCGGGCCCGAAGATCTCCTGCAGGCGCCCGGCGAGCTCACGGGCCTCGGCCGTGTTCCCGCCGAGGATCGCCTGCGCGACGACGCCCCCGAGGCAGCCGGTCGTCGCGATCAGGCCCGTGTGGTACCGCTCGAGCAGCTCCCAGTCGACCCGCGGCTTGTAGTAGTAGCCCTCGAGGTAGGCGGCGGAGGAGAGTTTCATCAGGTTGCGGTAGCCGGCGCTCGTCTCGGCGAGCACGGTCAGGTGGTAGTAGAGCTTCTCGCCGCGCTCGGCATCGCCGCCTGTGTCGTCGACGCGACCGCGCCGCACCGGGCGCTCGTGACGCGAGTTGCGCGCCATGTACGCCTCGAGCCCGATGATCGGCGTGATCCCGCGTGCGAGGCAGGACCGGTAGAAGGCGATGACCCCGTACATGTTCCCGTGGTCGGTGATCGCCAGTGCCGGCTGGGAATCGGCGACCGCCGCGTCGACGAGGTCGTCGATGCGCGCCGCGCCGTCGAGCATCGAGTACTCGGTGTGCTGGTGGAGGTGGACGAAGGACTGGCGGTCTCCCGACCTGGCCATGCGATTGCCTCCACAATTATCCACACCCGTCATCCACCGTCTGTGGATGAACTACAGGAATGTCATTCGCTCTTCCGCGGAGAATAGCGCGCGGACCCGCCCCGGGCCCATGGTCGATTTGGCCTACAGGTACGGCCCGGGGCGCTCCTGTGCGTCGCTCGCCGCGACCGGGAGGCTCCGGCGGCGCATGTCCTCAAGCTGGCTCTGCGCGGCGAGCTGCTGCGCGAACAGCGCCGCCTGGATCCCGTGGAACAGGCCCTCGAGCCACCCGACGAGCTGGGCGTGGGCGATGCGGAGCTCTGCATCGGTCGGCTCGTCCGTGCCGAAAGGCAGCGCCAGCCGGTCGAGCTCGGCGACGAGCTCCGGCGAGAGCCCGTCGGAGAGCTCCCGCACCGACACCTCGTAGATCTCCTTCATCCGGCTCCGGCTCGCCGCGTCGAGCGGGGCCTTCTCCACCTCGTCGAGCAGCTGCTTGATCATCGAGCCGATCCGCATCACCTTCGCCGGCCTGTCGATCGACTCGCCGGACTCCGCCGACGGCCTCGTGTCCAGCCCGGCGCCGGGAGTCGGGGCGGGCGCGTCCACCGAGGTCGTCACGGTGAGCACGTGCGCGGGCTGAGTGGATTCGGTGTCCGTCATGTCGCGATTGTCCCACGGGGTACCGACCGCGCCCAGGCGGCGGGAGAGCGGGAGA